>CAYFGZ010000009.1:0-55195 GCA_964342575.1 uncultured Nisaea sp.
ACGTATATTCAGTTTTGATGTTGATTTTCAAAGAGAGATTCAACAAGGCGACACCTTTTCCGTCCTCTTTAAAAGTCATAAAGACGACCATGGGAAAGTTGTCCACCACGATAGCATCGACTGGACGAAAATGACGCTTGGTGGAAAGGTAATAGAATATGCAAGGTTCACCTCAAAAAATGGATTCAACGATTACTATGATCGTCACGGTAAAAGCGTGAAAAAAACCCTTATGCGTACGCCAATAGACGGCGCTAAACTAACTTCCCGATTTGGGAAACGGCGACATCCTATTTTAGGGTTTACAAAAATGCATCGAGGGGTGGATTTTGCGGCCTCTAAAGGCACACCAATAATGGCCGCGGGTGACGGTGTAATTGAATCGTTAGGGCGAAATGGTCCCTATGGGAAGTACATTCGTATCCGCCACAACTCCACCTATAAAACAGCTTATGCCCACCTCTCCAAATATAAAAAGGGATTAAGAAAAGGGCGTAGAGTCCGCCAGGGCGCTATTATCGGTTATGTGGGTTCAACAGGTCGTTCGACAGGGCCACATCTCCACTACGAAGTAATAAAAAACGGCCGCAAGACGAATCCTTTGAGCGTTAGATTGCCGGCAGGCAATCGGCTTAATCAAAAAGATTTGAAAAAATTTATGAAAATTTGGTCCACAATAGATGAAAGAATTCTTAAGGTTAGCGAAGGCTAGCTATACTCTGAGGCCTTACAAAAATTCAATTTGCCCAAATACCAGGACCTATATCGGCCAGAGGCTCACCACAAAAACTTAGCCTCTCTAGTCCCCCCTTTAACTTTTGCCATACTTATACCAACCTCTACCTGATTTTCGTCCGGCCCTTCCTGCTGCCACTATTTGTTTTAGTATTGGCCTAGGATGGAACCTGTCACCATAAGCATCTTCTAATATCTTACCAACCTGCAAGTTCAGTGTATTACTTGTAAGGTCCATTAACTCGAATGGGCCAACCGGATGTCCAAGCCCCAGTTTACAGCCAATATCAATATCTTCAGGCGAACACGCGCCTTCCTCAACAAGTCTCAGCGCCTCATTCCACAATGCAAACAACATACGATTTACCGCGAACCCAACCACATCTTTAACTTGAATAGGCACCTTGCCAACATCCCTACAGGCCTGCGCTGCAGACTCTAACGCTTGTTTACTCGAGTCCATCGCACTGATAACTTCCACCAGCTTCATTCTATGAACTGGCGAGAAAAAATGTAGGCCCACGAAATTTTTTTGCCTAGCTTCTGAAACATTCGACGATAATACTGTTATAGAAATACTGGACGTATTCGAAGCGATAATACATTGGGTCGTTAGGATACTATCTAATTTCTTAAAGACTATACCCTTTGTTTCAAGGTCTTCGAATACCGCCTCTATCACCATATCACGATCGGAAAAAACTCCTAGATCCGTTGCGGTAGTGATATTGGAAAGTGCAGACGGTTTGTCTTCCTCAGTCCAAAACCCTCTGGCGACGCCGGCATCTAAAACATCGGAAAGCTTTTCTAATGCTCTGCTCAGCTGCTCCTCCGAAGTATCGCTAAGTACAACAGATTTCCCTGCCAAGGCAAACACCAAAGCGATCTCTGAGCCCATCATACCCGCGCCAATTACACCAACTTTGCTTATTGCCATTTTTTTCTCCCATAAAAGAAAGCATTACGTAAACGATGTTGTATGCATCTATCTAATGAAAAATCTATATTATTTTAAATCAACCATTTCTCGTTATATGCTTATGGCACACTCTTGGAGCAACATAGTAGGTAATTTAAACGGGCGAGGATTCAAACCCCGAGCAAGGAGAACTATAATGCGAATGCGAGATAGGATTGGACTAGTGACCGCAGCTGGATCAGGGATGGGCAGAGCAGGAGCCATTCGCTTTGCAAAGGAGGGCGCATCTGTAGGCGTAGTAGACGTAGATGAACAAGCCGTAGCCGAAGTAGTTAAGGAGATTGAACAAGCGGGAGGAAAAGCAAAAGGCATTGTCGCGGATTTAACAAAAGACGAAGACTCCAAGAGAATAGTTCTTGAAACGGCCCGCCACTTTAACGGCTTAGATTTTGTATGGAACCATGTTGGTTATCCGGGTCCCGCTTCAGTCGAAGGTGTAGAGATGAAGGACTTTGATCTGACATTAGATTTGAATTTACGAACCGTTCTGGTAACCACAGATGCGGCTCTTACAGAGCTGAAAGCGCGTGGCGGAGGTAGTCTCTTATATACAGCGTCAACGTCTGGGTTAGCGGGATCAGGTTTTAGTCCAATTTATTCTATGGCCAAGTTTGGCGTGGTTGGTTTTGTCCGGGCTTTAGCAAAACGAGTTGCCGCAGATAATATTCGCGTGAATGCCGTTTGCCCCGGCCCGATAGACACACCAATGCTGCGCGTGTTCGTTGCACGCCCTGACCAACAGTCAACAACCGGGATGGACAAAGAAGAATTAGTTAAAAAGCGCGGCGGAGCTGGCCCCATGAATCGCCCAGGGAAACCGGAAGAGGTAGCCAACGCAGCACTATTCCTGCTCTCCAATGAGGCATCCTTCGTAAATGGAATTGCTATGCCTGTGGACGGCGGTATTTCAGCTTAAAGACCAAATAGCCGCCGTGCATTTGCAGTCAACATCAAATCAACATCTTTCCTCGAACACGTCGCTTTTTCCACAACTCTTCTCGGATCCTGATCACCTATTGGAAATGGGTAATCTGAACCCAACAGAATTTTATCGGCTCCAACCTTTGCAATTAAAAAACTTAATATGTCAGCTTGAAAAACTATGCTATCGAAATAAAGACGATGGAATTGTTCGACTGGATCCCCCACTAGTTTGGGAAAAGCTTTAAAATTTCGTTCCAAACGACCCAACATATAAGGAAGCGCCCCTCCCCCCGTTGAAGCCACTAGAACAAGGTTTTGAAATCTCGTCAGATGTCCAGAAAATAATAGTCTACTTATCGCTATTGATACGTCGGACACCCTACCCACAGCATTCATCATTTGCATATCGTTTAAACGAGCATCATCGGACCCAAACATCGGGTGCACAATTATAGGCACCCGTAACTCAGCCGCCATCTCCCAAAACGGATCTAAATCTGGATCGTCTAAATTTCCATATGTTCCCTTGGGCTGGGTTCCTATCATTGCCCCAGGCATCCCAGACTTTACCGCGTGTCTTAATACAGTTGCCGCATATTTTCCGGATTGCAAGGGCACCGTAGCCAGAGGAATCACGCCGTCCCGGTCTTTACATTCTGACAACATACCCTCATTTAGAAACTGGCTCCACTCGGCACCTTCCTCTGGCCTTAGTTCGTAACCGAAGCTATCCAGCCACCCCCCTGACAGCTGCAAATCTATGCCTGTACCCGCCATAAATTGTTGTCGATCCTCGAAAAACCTTAACTTTGGCATTATCGGTCTAGTCGGTTTTTTTTTGTTAAAAGCCAGCTGGAGCTTGTCTCCCGTTTGAATTAGATCAACTGACGGAAAATTTTGAGTCCGATTACTCAATTCCTCTAGCGTATTTTGTGGTAAAATGTGTGCATGGGTATCGATTATCATAGAGTAATATCTCTCTTTATCATGTGTTTTTCATCGCAAATTTAAAGCTGATAACTCACCACATATGTGAAAAATGGTGTTTTCAGGATATACACCAGTTAGTCTAAACAGAACTAAGGTTGTTTTAGCTGAAATATAACTACAATTCAAAACTTGTTATGCGAGCCAAGCAAGAATAAACGTCAAGAACGTATACCTGGCTTAGCCATTATAATTGTTCTTATTTGGCCAGATATATTGGCCTTTATACAGTAATCAGAAAGTAATTACTTAATCCGAAGGTAGGGAAAACTGACAAAAAGTTATAGCCCACCCAAAATGCTGCCCATTATTGAATTTTTCAGGGACATTACTGAATTTTTTGCAACTTTTTCCACTTTATTGCCATTTTGGAACATACTAAGTGCAAAATTTGCTTGACCTGAAGAGAAACAAGGCACATATCCATAGGCTGTTGCGAAAGTGTCTTGTGAATACCGAATGAACACAAATTTAAGCTCACTCAAAAATTTCCCTGACATTGTTAACACTACACCAGGCTACCCGTATTGGGTAGTTTTTGAAATACGCACGTCCAAGGAGACTATAATGGCGACCGGTACCGTTAAATGGTTTAATCCAACAAAAGGCTACGGCTTCATTCAACCTGATGAAGGAGGGGCCGATGCTTTCGTTCATATCACGGCTTTAGAAGCGTCAGGAATCGACACTTTAAATGAAGGCGCGAAAGTCGAATTCGAACTCGAAGTCGGCAGAAATGGCAAACAAGCAGCAGCCAATCTGAAGCTACTATAAAAAAAATTTTCAGGCCTGAAGCTGGCCTGTGCTTGAATATGTCAGGGACAACGTTGGGACGCTAAATACTGGCTTCCCAACAGTCTCGTCGATTTCGATGGGACCTTATTGAACATTCGTCAGAACGATGTTACCGCTTGCGCTGAACATTCCTCCTACACCGTGGACCATAGAAATTTCGGCGCCGTCAATCTGGGCTGGTGCGGTACCCCGCATTTGCCGCACGCCTTCCTGTAAAGCATACATACCGTACATGCCGGAATGCATATAACTCAGTCCCCCACCGTTAGTATTTAGTGGCAGGCATCCTCCCATTCTTGTATTTCCTTCAGCGATAAAATCGCCAGCTTCACCGCGATCAACAAATCCAAGATCCTCTAGACCGTAAATGGGTAGGTGAGCGAAGGCGTCATAAATCATGAGATGGTCAACGTCGGAATGCGAAATGCCGGCCGACTCAAAAGCATTTGACCCAGCCACTCGAAAGGCTGCAGACGAAGTAAAGTCTTCCATCTGGCTTATCATTGGAGTTTCACAGCTTTCTCCAGTTCCCCGAATATAAACCGGCTTTTGCGCTAGATCTTTTGCTTTATCAGATTTAGTCAATACTAATGCCCCTCCACCATCTGTCACTAGGCAACACATTAGCAACCTGAAGGGGTAGCAAATCATCTTGGAATCAAGCACATCATCAACGGTGATTGGGTCTTTGAAACTGGCTCTAGGGTTCTTTCCTGCCCACTCCCGCTGGATAACCGATACCATAGCCAGCGTTTCCTCTCTTAAACCGTAATCTTTCATATAGCGCAGTACCGGGATGGTAAACATCGTGGGTGGTCGTGTTACTCCAAATGGACGCTCAAATTGCTGTTGAAAAAGAGAGGGAAAAATAGAAGATCCATGTCTCCCGAGACCCGAGCGGCCACTTTCCCCATGAGTTATTAAAACAGTTTCACAAAAGCCTTCATTAATCGCAGCCACAGCATGCCGCACAAGTAACATAAATGAACAACCTCCAACCGAGGTTCCATCTAACCACCTCGGCACTATTCCAAGGTAATGCGCTATTTCTACAGCGTTATGGCCTCCCGTTGCTATTCCATCTATATCCGAGAGTTTTAGACCTGCATCTGAAATAGCATTCAGCGCGCCATCCGCATGTAGTTGCACTTGCGACATACTAGGAACTTTTCCGAGCTCAGTAGTTTCCGATGCCCCAACGATAGCGACAGAATTACGCTTCATCCTATTTAGCCCTCCCTTGGTTTAAATTGTGGAAGAGTAATCTCTTCACTGACTTTTTCGAACGTGACCTCCAACGGCATATCTAAAATTAACGCTTCAGGCGTTTGCTCGCATCCCACTATGTTACACATCATTTTGGGACCCTCCTCAAGCTTTGCTATGGCTATTGCATATGGCGGGATGAAACCAGGCGCTGGAAGATGACTGATGATGTAACTATGCAGTGTCGCGCGGCCCGTTGCTTTCAATACAGAAACATCCTTACTCCCGCACGACGGACAGAAATGGCGCGGTGGAAAATACGTTTTTTCGCATTTGTGACATCTTTGAATTCGAAGTTCTCCCAGCCTAGTACCATCCCAAAAATGCTGTGTCTCTGGTGTTGGATTGGGTAATTCTCTGTTGTCGGCACTCATACTTTTATTCCATCCTCTTAAGCTCTATATCTACTGCTTTATTCAGTATCAATTTTCTATAGTAGCGAGACCATTGTTCAAGACAATCACGTCTCTTTCCAATACCTTCGATCTAAAAGATATCTGGCCACCATCAACCCAGATTTGGGTCCGTATTGTCTCACCTGGGTAAACAGGAGACGAAAATCTCAGCTGCAATGATTTTAATTTTTCGGCCTCATAATTACAGCAAGATTTCAAAATTGCGTGCCCAGCAACCCCTAAAGAACAAAGCCCATGTAAAATCGGCCTTTGGAACCCAGCTGCTTTGGCAACGGATGGGCTAGCATGCAAAGGATTGTAATCCCCAGACAACCGGTAAATAAGGGCAGCCCTTTCAAGAGTAGAAAGATCCGTTTCAAAATCGGGCATTCTATTAGGTAATTCGTGGGGTGCTGGTGTTTCGTCGCTTGGTCCACCGTAACCCCCATCTCCTCTAGCAAAGGTCGTCGATGTCAAGGTAGCTAGGTGTTGTCCGGAACTAGAATCTCTAAGGGTCCTCTCCGTTAGTATTAGCGCCCCCTTTTCCGCCCCTTTGTCCACCAAGCCAGTGACTTTTGACTGAGCCGTTATAGTAGCAGAGGTCGGTAATGGATTGTGCAGCACTAATTTCTGCTCACCATGCAGAACCTTAACCCAGTCGATCCCTGTCTCTGGATCCCTAGACCA
This sequence comes from uncultured Nisaea sp., assembly GCA_964342575.1. GTDB lineage: Bacteria > Pseudomonadota > Alphaproteobacteria > Thalassobaculales > Thalassobaculaceae. The sequence continues at coordinate 6,769 of CAYFGZ010000009.1, forward strand.
GAAACCCGGGCTCCCCAAAACGACTGCCATAGTAGGCAGCGCTTGGAAGCATTCCGATTCTTCAAAAACATATCGAAGTTGCCGCTCATCCATTGGATCGGCTCCCAAGCCGATCCCCAGGGCATACAAAATCGTATCGTTGGTCGTGTAAGTTTGCGTTACTTCCTTGAACGGCCAGTTCTTAAGCTTGTGATAATCAAAACTCATCAAAATATTCCAACTAATATCTCTGGTTTAATATTTAAATAGGATCCCAGCTGAATACATCCTGCGATCTATCCAGAGGATAAAAACTAGCCTGCATAGACGGAATGGCATGCTCTAAGACCGTTTCTGGTGTCCATCCTTCCCCTCGATGCACCGACCTAATAGGCCGAGATTGGCCCATCAGAAATATCTCGTTATTCCTTACCCCAAAAATTTGGCCCGTCACTTCTGACCCAGGAGCACATAATGCAACGGCGACTGGTGCAATCTTTGCTGTTGTCATCGTTTTTAATTTTTCCACCCGGGCCCGCTGTAATTCATCCCCGATTGGGATGGTTCCTATCATACGGCTCCATGCAAAAGGCGATATACAGTTGGAGCGAACGTTAAACCGCCCCATATCTAGTGCGATTGATTTCGACAACCCAGCTATACCAAGTTTCGCCGCAGAATAATTGGCCTGGCCAAAGTTTCCAACTAACCCAGAAGTCGAGGTCATGTGAATAAAAGCACCGGACTCTTGCTCTCGAAAAATAGTCGCTGCCGCCCTACTTACATTGAAACTGCCTTTGAGATGCACCGCAATAACTGAGTCCCAATCATCCTCTGTCATTTTGTGAAATATTACGTCCCGCAAGATCCCAGCATTATTGATTACAATATCCAATCCACCAAGTTCTTCAACAGCTTGACCAACCATCCCTTCAGCAGCAGCAAAGTCGGAAACACTGTCAAAATTTACTGCGGCTTTTCCCCCAGCATCTTCTATCTCTTTTGCTACTTCCATTGCCGGTATACGATCAGCGCCTTCTCCTTGCGTTGTTCCTCCAAGATCGTTGACAAGAATTTTCGCTCCAGCCGCGGCAAAAGCTAGAGCATAATCTCGTCCTATGCCTCTACCACCACCAGTCACCAGCGCTACTTTTCCATCCAAAAGTCGTTTACCCGACATCTTACTCTCCAATATTCTGTCGCTTTGCCTCGCAAAGCAAATTTTAAGCAAACCGCTTGTTATGCGTTAAATGTTAAATTAATGATGCATCAATACTTGATTAATCGGGCAAAAATGATCATCCCTATGATCAAACGCCAACAACGAAGTGATTTAAGAAACGGGATACCGCGATGATACCTAGAACGCTTTTTTCAGAAGAACACGACCTGTTTCGCGATACCGCGCGACGCTTCATAGAAAAAGAGATAGTTCCAAATCATGCCCAATGGGAAGTGGAAGGAATAGTCAGTAGAGAGTTATGGAGAGCTGCCGGGGAACAAGGATTATTGTGCTGTACGGTGCCTGAAGAATATGGAGGCCCAGGTGGAGATTTTTTACACAGTGTAATTGTAAACGAAGAATTGGCGAGAGTCGGAGCTACTGGTCCCGCTTTTCCGCTACATTCAGATATAATCGCTCCTTATCTTCAAACCTACGGATCTGAAGATCAAAAAAAAGAATGGTTACCAAAATTGGTGTCTGGGGAAACAATTATGGCAATCGGCATGACCGAACCCGCCGCTGGATCTGATCTACAAGGAATAAAAACTCGCGCTGATCGTGACGGGAATCATTTCGTGCTAAATGGGCAAAAGGTGTGGATTTCAAACGGACAAATCGCCGATTTATACGTTATCGCCTGCAAAACAAATGCTAATGAAGGGGCTAAAGGAATAAGTTTAATGCTAGTTGAGGGCAATCGAGCAGGTTTCAAACGAGGAAAAAAACTCGAAAAAATAGGCTATAAAGCCCAAGACACTTCCGAGTTGTTTTTTGAGGATGTTCGCGTGCCAATCACCAATCTGTTGGGGCAAGAAGGGCGAGGTTTTGCCCAATTAATGCAACAGCTTCCTCAAGAACGATTGGTGGTAGCAATTCGCTGCGCCACGGCATTAGAATCCACACTCAATGAAACTATCCACTACACTAAAGAACGGAGGGCGTTTGGGCGAAGTATATCAGACTTTCAGAATACACGATTCAAGCTAGCGGAAATAAAAACCTTAGCCATGGTAACGCGCTCCTTCACAGACCAGTGTATCCAACTACATTGTAACGGTATGTTAAGTGCGGAGGATGCAGCTGCAGCCAAATTGCAGACTACGGAAGCCCTAAATAAGGGTGCCGACGAGTGCCTGCAGCTTCACGGAGGTTACGGGTATAGTTGGGAATATCCAGTGGCTCGAACTTGGGCTGATGCCCGAATGTCTCGAATTGCTGGCGGTTCCTCCGAAATTATGAAGGAGATAATAAGTAGAAACATACTAGTCTCTGAAACGTAGGCATTTCATACTGATCAGCTGGATCTATCGTTTTCTCGGTCGACAGAAACGCCTGCGAGTTTTTGAAATACTTTGAACACTGCACTATCATCTTCCCGTCCTAAACCGGACGCCGCAGCAGCTAGGAACTGTTGGTGAGCCATCGCTGTCAAAGGCAACGGAAAGTTGAGTTCCTTGCCTGTACCCAATACTATACCCAGGTCTTTAACAAAAATATTAACCGCGCTTAGCGGTGTGTAGTCATCGTCTAAAATATGAGGCACGCGGTTTTTCCACATCCAGGAAGATCCTGCAGAACCTGATATGACTTCGTACAATTCTCTAGGGTCAGCGCCAGCACGAATGCCAAAAGCAAGTGCTTCTGCTGCGGCGGCTATGTGGACTCCCGCAAGTAATTGGTTCACCGTCTTTACAGTTGCTCCTATGCCATGTTCATCTCCCAATCGATAAACTTTACCTGATATTGCCTCTAATACTTCAGAAGCTCCATCAAAAGCTCTATTGGGACCAGACGCCATGATAGACAAGTTGCCGTCCCTAGCCCCCTGGGCCCCTCCACTAACAGGAGCATCTATCATATCAAAACCTTTTTCTGAAAGTTTCTCCCCACAAGACTTAGCAAAAGCCGAAGAAACTGTGCTGCTTTGAAGTACTATGGTTCCGGAGTCGAACCCAAAAATGGCTCCCTTCTCTCCAAACAAAACTTCACTAACCTGCTCTTCGTTAACTACAAGAATTATAATTACTGAACAACCGCACGCCGCGTCGCTAGCTGATGAAGCAGCTATACCACCGGCCTGTGAAAACGTTTTTAGAGCAGCTTGGCTTATGTCAAACCCGCACACCTCAAATTGTCTGTCCAAGAGAGACTGGGCGACGCCCATGCCCATCGATCCTAATCCCAATACACAAATTTTACGTTTCAAGGTCATTGCATTTACCCTAGAAAATGGAATTAGTTATAATTATGGATATTGTCAGACACGCAACTATGTTTAATGAGTAAAATTTTTTATCAGTCACGCTCCACACACATGGCAACCCCCATCCCTCCTCCTATGCATAGGGTGCTAAGCCCTTTTTTGGCGTCTCTTTTCTTCATTTCATGAAGGAGTGTGATCAAAACTCTCGCTCCAGAAGCACCTATAGGATGTCCAAGAGCTATGGCCCCACCATTCACGTTGACTTTGTTTATATCCCAGGCCATATCTTTATTGACAGCACAGGCTTGAGCCGCAAAGGCTTCATTAGCTTCAATTAAATCCAACTCGTCAACGCTCCAACCCGCTTTCACTAAAGCTGCCCGACTGGCCGGGACTGGCCCAGTCCCCATGATAGCAGGGTCTACGCCTCTAGTAGAAAATGACACTATTCGGGCTAGTGGTTCTATATCACGTTTCTTAGCATCATCTTCTGTCATCAGAACAACCACAGCTGCTCCATCATTTATCCCTGACGCATTTCCAGCTGTCACTGTACCCTCTTTAGAGAACGCCGGGCGCAAGCTACCAAGCGTTTCTAGGTTAGCGCCGTGACGCGGATATTCATCAGCGTCAACAATGGCGTCACCGCGTCGACTCTTAACTGTAATTGGGATAATTTCATCCGAAAATTTGCCTGCTTTTTGTGCCGCCTCTGCTTTATTTTGTGATGCCAGGGCGAATGCGTCTTGGACATCTCTGGTAATCTGCCATTGATTAGCAACATTCTCCGCAGTGTTCCCCATATGATAACCATTAAAATGATCCCACAAACCATCTTTGATCATAGTATCTATTAATTCTAAATTACCCATCTTGTGGCCGTTACGGAGATTCTGAGCATGGGGTGACTGACTCATGCTCTCTTGGCCTCCTGCTACTACCACCGCCGACTCGCCAGCCCGTATTGCTTGAGCCCCAAGAGCAACCGCGCGAAGTCCTGAACCACAAACCTGGTTTATTGTCAGCGCGGTGCGTTCCTGAGGAATGCCCGCCGCCATTGACGCTTGGCGAGCTGGGTTCATTCCTTGGGCCGCCGTCAAAACTTGGCCCAATATTACTTCATCTACTTCGTCTCCAGTTATTTTTGACCGCTTCAGTGATTCTCGTATAACGGCCTGGCCTAAGTCAGCCGCTGACAAACTGCTCAACCCGCCACCAAACGTACCAATTGGGGTCCGTACTCCTCCTGTAATAACAACTTCAGTCATAGGGTCTCTCCGGTTTTATTTAATCTTTAGTTAATATAAAAAACTATCTGACTCCAGTAGGGGGAAGGCGCTGAGCAAATCCCCGTCCGAAACTGGTTGCGTGACCTTCAACTGAGAAGGCTCTATCATCGAATAGTTATTAGCTCCCATCAAGCCTAAACCCAATTTTACTTCTTCCTCCAGTAACTCCAGCATTCGTACCACACCAGCCGTGCCGGCAGCAGCCAGCCCATAACACAACATTCGGCCTAAACCGATAAAATCTGCTCCAAGAGCAATTCCTTTTATTATGTCCGTTCCCCTGGAAAAACCACCGTCTACTGCTACTAAGCTTTTTCCAGAAACGGCATCAACCACCTCGGGTAACGCATCGATAGAACCGAGGCCATGATCAAGCTGTCGTCCTCCATGATTAGAAACGTAAATAACATCAACACCATGTTCTACTCCTAGCCGTGCGTCCTCGGCCGTTGCTATTCCTTTTAAAATAAGAGGTAGGGAATATTTCTTTTTATACCGTTCCACGTCCGCCCAATTCAGAGCCGCCTGCCAGTCCGCGCCTTTTCCTGTCCTCCACGGTTTTACAAACCGGTTAGCTATATCCCGTTCTCGCCTGGAATAATTTGCACTATCAACAGTCAAACAAAATGCGTCGTATCCGGCGTCAATAGCACGTCGAACGTAATTATCGAGAAATGTGTCTCCACCCCGTTTGTATAGCATTGCTATTTTAAAACCATTCCCTGCCTTAGCAACTTCCTCCATCGAAATACGGCTAACAGAACTTAGCATGAGCGCACAGCCGAACTCACTTGCTGCTCGCATGGCCGCCACTCCTCCTTCCGGATCAAAGCTTTCTAATGAGCCGATTGGCGCCAAGCAAATCGGTAACCTGAATTTTTTTCCCATTAGCTTCGAACTTGCATCCACTTTTCTCATATCCCTCAGGACACGGGGCCTAAAAGCAATAGAATCAAGTGCCAAACGATTTCTTTTTAGTGTTGTTTCGGTCTCCGTTCCTCCACGTAAATAGTCCCAAATATTCTGGTTAAGCTCTTCACGAGCAGCAAAAACTATTTCATGCAAAGCCTGAAATTTATGTTTCAAGTCCTGGGTCAATTTTGCGTACCTCTGCCTATTAATCATTGAATATTTTTCGATGCCTATCTGGTTAAATGGCCCCCCCAACATACGACAGTCTTCCCTATTAAGGGATAAAATTCAATGCAAGACTATACGTTTTAGCCGACCTATTTTTCTAAAATGTTTATAATCTCGCGAAGCTGTGTCCTAGCGCGCAGCAAATAAAACCCTAATGACGCCAGATGGCTCGGCGTCACCGTCCCGTCGGGTTTCCCATTTGTCACAATTAGCGGGTCAAGAAGGCTGGCTCGCTCAAAAGAATTCAACATCAACTTCCACGGTGAAGCTAGTTCCTTACTAGAAAGAATATCAGAGAAATCTAGCCCCAATTCCCTCAGCAGTAAATGATAAGCGTATAATCGCCCCTTTGCCGAATAAAAAATATCGTCTGCTGTCGCATCCAAACCCCAGTTCCCGGCCTTCGTTAAATGTTCACTTATTACGGCCGAATGCGATCCCAAATCAGCGGTAAAGCGCATCAAAGTTGCGTGCAAGTTGTCAGCTCTTTTATCAAACGTTGCTTCTTTTTTTGCTAACCGTTTATTATAAGCTAATAAAGACCTCATTGCTGACCTATACTGTGATTCTGATGAAGCTGTCGGAGCAATCGACGTTGAAAGGTCAAATATCCATGTAGTTCCTGGATATTTAAGAAGCCCCGCAGCTTTATCTAAATCTCTGTCTACCTCGCTCGAACCACGAGATCTCCCTATTTGGTCAGCCATTTCTATAGCAAACCTGGAAAGGGAATAGATTATACCTTGCTGATAATTTGGCATATTATCTAATAGATATCCTGGCATAAAAAACGGATCGTTAGCCACCCAGCCATTTTTATTTACTTCTCTATCTATCAATGCCGCAGCCAGAGCAACAGCTCTACTCCCTCCTGGGGTAACTTTTTTGAGCGAGTAATCCACGTCATCGTCTACTTTATTAATCAAGACCATACCAATAATGTAATACAAAACGGTTATAGATAAGATTGATAAAATTATTACTGCCATAAATCTGACGACTTTCCCTAGCCTAGTTCTAGGTCGGATCGCTGACTCGTCGTCCCAGTTAAGTTTATTATCTGCCAAGTTCTTTTCCCCAGATAAAACTCACAAAAGCATGCCAACGGTATTCGCAGTCTATTTCTGCACAGTTAGTCATATTTCTTTTTTTTCCTTCGATAGAAAACCGGAAATAAGGACAATATTGCCAAGCCAAATAACCCAGCCAACAATTCTCCATCTAAAGCCGATGTATAGGAAAAATTTCCATTCATCTCCAAAACTTGGCCCAACCCACTTCCAATCAGCGCATATATCACGCCTCCTGGCACCATGCCTATTATTGTAGCTAATGAGAACACACTGAATTTTATATTCAAAAACGCTGGCGCCAGGTTAACTACAAAAAAGGGAAATGCAGGTATTAATCTAAGGAATATAAGATAAAAAAACGCGTTTTCCGTTAATTCCGCCTGCATCGTCTCGACAATCGATCCAACCTTCGGCTTCAGAATAGCTCCAAACGCCGTGCGAGCAGCACCAAATAGTATGCACGCCCCTATAGAGGCCCCAGTAATTGAATAAATGGCTCCGCCAAACGCACCAAATAGATAACCGCCTATAATCGTGAGAATTAGCGCAGCTGGAATAGACAAAGCTGTTGTTACCACATAAAGCAAAATGAATAGAAATATCGAGAGAAAATAGTGACTCTCTACTAGACTCACAATTTCAACTCTCTGCGACTGAAAGTAATCAATCGATAAATAATCAACCCAACCTAGCGCTGCAGCAAGTGCCAGTACAACCCCCAATAGACTAATGGGTATGAACCTACCTATTTTAGTTCCCACGTCGCACCCTGTTCACAGCATAATCGCAGTACTGCACGAAATAACGTAGTCCGGGACAGTACCTTTTCATTTACAGTCCCTGGATTAATATAACTTATCTCTATATCCTTCTTTAATACTCTGGTCTGCTGCGTTCCCTTCCTCACTTCTGCCCATCTGGTCTGCGATTATTTGCCCAAGGCTGGGAAAACTTTTTCTTTCTATTTTATAATTATCGTCCCACAATTTCGACCGGATCAATGCTTTGGCACACTGCAAATACGCTTCCCTTACATCAACCTGCAGAGCAGATCGGGGCGGCTTACCTTGAGCAGATAAATTTTCCAAAACTTTTGCATCTACTGTGATCCTCGCATAACCGTTTACCCTTAACGTTTCATTCATTCCTGGCACAAGGAAAAGCAGGCCTACCCCTTTATTTTCAATAATATTTGAAAGCGTATCTGTTCTATTGTTCCCTAATCTATCTGGCAAAAGCAGCGTTCTTTCGTCCTTCACCATAACAAAACCCGGGGCATCCCCCCGAGGAGAAACATCACCCAAACCATCTTTTCCCATAGTACCAATTATCAAAAAGGGTGATAACTTTATAAACGCAGCACAATGTTCATCGATGTAATCGAGCTGTTTAAGGATGGCTCGCTCTGATGGTTTTCCATATAAATCGCTCAGTGTTGTCTTATCCGTTATTACGTCCATGAATAAATGATCTCCAAAACTAATTTTTCAATTTTTAAATATATTCCTAACGTTCAAGGAATTAAACCATACTTTCATAGTTGAAAAAATAAATCAGTAATGGACCCAGGAAATAGTTGAAGTATATAAGTTATCAAAGTACAGCTGATAAATTGAAAATTTATAAGATTGCAAGCCAGTGACAAAATATGGAGACAAACAGGTTTGGCAGGAAGAACTATTCGCTCTACTCCGGGCCAATGAAATACGATTATTTTGTTATGTACCGGATGGAGGTCACAAGACCATCATCAACAAATCTATCGACGATCCAAATGTAATTTCTGTTCCATTAACGACAGAAGAAGAAGGCGTTGCAATGTGCGCAGGATGTCATCTTGGAGGAGTTAAAAGCGTTTTACTGATGCAATCGAGTGGCGTCGGAAATTGTGTGAATATGTTTGCTTTACTTAAAAATGGACAATTTCCATTCATAACCCTGGTCACAATGCGCGGTGAATTTGGTGAAATGAACCCCTGGCAAATCCCAATGGGACAAGGTGTCCAGCCCGTTGTTGAGGCAATGGGTATGCATTGTTTGAGGGTGGATAACCCAAGTGAGGTGTCACCCACCGTTCAAGCAGCAATAGACATGGCGTATAAATCAAACCAAGCAGTGGCCGTATTGCTCACACAAAAACTGATTGGCGCAAAACAATTTTAGAAAAGGAACAATGAGAAGGATTTTTTATGAGTGATGTGCGGGGCTTAGACCGAAAGTACGCTGTTCCAGAAATAATTGGCGATCCCAGCGACCTCTTGATCATATGTGGTCTAGCGGGTGCCTCTAAAGATATCGCCCACCTAACAGATGATGGAGATAACATTTTTACGATGGCAGGAGCCATGGGTGGCGCTACGGCAATGGGCCTTGGGTTAGCCCTGTCAAGGCCAGATAAGAGGGTATTAGTGGTAACGGGAGACGGGGAATTGCTTATGAATGTCGGAACCCTGGCAACAGTCGGAATACTAAAACCGTCTAATTTATCCGTTTTGTGCGTAGATAACGGTCACTACGGCGAAACTGGCTACCAAGAAAGTCATACACGACGCGGCGTAAACCTAGAGTTAATAGCTCAGGGATCGGCCATACCAATAACGAGGACTGTTGAACAGAAAAGAGACTTAGATGATGCAAAACCACTCGTTCGCACTACAAATGGTCCCAGCTTCATACTCCTCAAGGTAAGTACTGAACAACCACCATCAGTTAAGCGTTCCATGGACGCGACCGAACGGAAGGTTGCATTTAGACAAGCCCTGCTAGGCACGCGATGATGACAAATATATCACCAAAAATAAATATCTCCCTGGAGGAAGCTAAGACACTAGCCTATGACATTTTTTCAGCAAATGATTGCTCGGAGGAAATGGCAGATGTCTTATCAGAAGTAGTAATGTTATGTGAAAGGGATGGCCCAGCTAGCCATGGCTTCTTTTCGATGTATAGTTACGTAAACAGTCTGCGAAATGGTATCTCGAATGGGAAAGCCATGCCCACGCTGGAATACGCTAGCCCGTCGGTTCTCAGAGTCGATGGGGACAACGGCTACAATCAACTTCCTATAAGTAAATTCAAAAAAGAATTAATTTCAGCCGCTCAAAAATCTGGGATTGCAACGCTTGCAATTCGAAACTCCCACCACATTGGTCCATTGCGTCACGACCTAGAGCCACTCGCTGAAGCTGGGTTGGTGGCGTTTTCATGCGTGGTTTCCAAAGCTCTTATGACTTCCTACTCGGGGACAAAGAAGGTTTTCGGGACTGATCCGATTGCCTTTGCTTGTCCCAGAACCGGGAAAGACCCAATTGTTTGGGATATGTCAACCAGCGCGATGAGTTTTATGGAAATAGAAGTTGCTTCGACAAGATCTGAGAAAATACCTCCAGATTCTGCCGTCGACAAACACGGCGCGCCTACTGTTAACTCTATCGAAGCCATTAATGGAGGGATGCTATTGCCATTTGCAAAACACAAAGGCTCGGCTATAGCATTTATGGTAGAATTGATGGCCGCCGGTTTGACCGGAGGCCGCTTTGCATTCGAAAATAGCGACGCAGACAAACCAGATTTTGCAGGAGCTAATCGTGGTCAAACCATCATCGCGATGGCGCCCGAAGTGATCCATGGAACCGGCTTTTTAGATCGGGTGGAAATTTTCCTGACTGCTTATAGAGATAGTACAGCGGAAAGAATACCAGGTGATGGGCGGCTTACACGGCGCAAAAATGCCGTTAAATCAGGAATTTTCCTTGATCCAGATTTATTAAAAACAGTCAAAAATTTTCTTAATAAATGACACTGTAATTACAGCGAAATATTGATCGCCTGACCAATCTTCGCCGAGTGGTATCCAGCTTCAATCACCCTCATTGCACGCTCTAGATCAGCCAATCCCGTCTCTATTGGACGCTTTAGTCTACGGTCTTTGACGAATTTCCGTACATAACGACCATACAAAGGATCGGAGTCGAGCTGCATTTTTATTACTTCGACAGGTTTATTTGGTCTAACTATAGCCACTCCATCTGGCCTCGATTGCACATAATGTCCTTTGCTCGATAAGCTAAACGAGTATTCTCGCTTAAGCGAACTCTCTGGAAAATTATAACCGGTTTGTATCGTCGCTTGCCCACCCTTTTTTGACGACATCATTAACGTCGCCGTATCTTCCACCAACTCGTTATGTTGGCTGTTATCGACTTGGGCAAAAACTATATCAGGTTGGTTGGGCATATATCGGAGTGCTAAATCAATAAAATGTGGTGCAAGATTGATTAAACAACCGCCACCAGCACTCCCTGGATCTAACATCCAATCGCACAAAATTTTTGTGTAACGGCTTGGTGGCCCAGCATTGAAACGCCAAGATGAGGTCACAAACTGAGCGCCCTCCTCCCTAGACAAATATTCTAGCAAACTGTTTAGCGGTCCATACCGTTGAACCAAAGGGACGGAAACCTGCACATTCCTTTCTCCAGCAAGTTGGGCCATCTTTTCAACATCAATAGCTCTAGTTCCAGCGGGTTTTTCAATAGAAAACGGTATTCCTTTTGCGATAAGTGCCTCCCCTATTCTAGGCATCTCCCTGTGAACTCCAAACGCAAAAGCAGCATCAAATAGGCTTTCTTTAAGCAGAAAATCCCAGCTTTCATAGGCAGGGCATTTAAATAACTTAGAATATTTGAGCCTAATCTCCTCTTCTTTATCCGATAGTCCCACTACATCAACACCCAGCTCAAGCAGGTCTTTGATATAGAGGGGGAAGTGCCAGTGGGAGACTTCTAGAAGGGCTATTTTCATGCGAGTGTCCATTAACAAGGAGATTAAGGGTTGCCATAAATTACACATTAGTAAGTTCAAAACTAGCATGGAAGGAATGGATAATGCCACTACTCGGAAAAGGCGTAGCCGCTATTTGGCACAATGTAGATGCCCAATTTCAAGATGACTATAATCACTGGCACTGCTTTGAACACGTCCCCGAACGCGTTGGCATAGATGGATTTTTAAGGGGAAAACGCTACGTCGCAATTGATGGAAATCCTGAATTTTTTCACTTCTATGAAACAAAAGATGTAGGGACTTTGTCGTCAAATGCCTATCTGGACCGCCTTAATAATCCCACCACTTGGACTCGTCGCATCGGCCCTAACATAAAAGACAACAACAGAACGTTGAGCAAAGTTATAAGTTCTCAAGGCAGAGGCTCTGGCGCGGCTATCCTAACAGCACGACTTTCAGCAGATGAAACTCGCGAGTGTAATTTTTTTGACTGGTTTTCCAATACTATTTCTCCGCACTTAATCAAAACGCCGGGAATCATCGCAGCCCATTTACTAAAAGCAGATAAATTAGCTAGTCAGACGGAAACTGAGGAAAAGGCCATGCGAGATAGACCGGATGAAATTGCCGACTGGATAATCTTTGTTGAAGGCATTGAAGAAAGTCCCTTGAAAAACTTGTGGACAACCGATGTACTTTCAGAGGACTCTCTCCTAAAAAATGGAGCCAAAACTGCAGCTATAGGAACTTACCGACTACACTTCTGCTTATCTGCTCAAGATCTCCTATAAATGTCGTATTCGTCTCTGTATATTATAACTCTCTATTTTTCTTTTTTTGTCTTCTGTTCCTTTTCCCAGGCTTTCCTAGCGGCTTCTTTTTCCCGATGAACCTGGAGATAACTGGAAGCCATTCGGTCCCCATTCCATCTAGCTTTCGTCCACCATTCTATAGCCTTATCCAAGTCTTGCTTTACTCCAAACCCACCCGAATACATGAAGCCAAGCATCCCTTGTGAAAAGCCATCTTCCTTCTTGGCTCCTTTACGAAACCATCTGACGGCCTCCTCCATGTCACCTTGGTTTTGGAAAATTTGCCCCATCGTTCCATATGCTCGGACTATACCCGCATCGATAGCAAGTTCTGCATATTGAATAGCTTTTTGTTCATTCCGCGGAACTATATTTCCCTGATTGTATAGAAGGCTCAGAAATATTAGCGCCTGGGGATTCTTAGCTTCGTGGGCGGCCCTCTGCAATAAAGCTATCCCTTTTTGAGCTTGATCACTCCCGGGCTTACTTTTCCGTAGTCCAAGAATTTTCATAGCATAAGTGATCATGGCCGAGCCATTGCCCTTATCAATCAACTCTTGCAACACACGCTTGGCACGTTTTGGATTCTCAGGACCAACCCCACCAGACAAAAATTCCAGAGCTGCCTTTATGCGTGCGGGTACATGATCTGTTTTAAGTGTTTTGATTAATAACATCCATGCGCCTTCTGAATCTTTCTCGAAATACTCCCCGCGCCCCATATAGCGAGCCACCATCACCATAGCAGGCGGATAACCGAGTTCTGAGGCTCGGTTTATCAACTTTACTCCCTCTTGTTTTTTTTCAGCCGCGAATAGCGCATAAGCTGCCTTTATTAACACACTTCCATCAGTGGGGTTAGCTTTGCGGGCAAGCTCACAGGCTGAATTCGCTTCGGCCACTGCCCTTTGTACTTTATTTTTTTCATCTTTAGGCGCCCGGGCGTCTGTCGCTCGTATCCAAAGTCGCGCTTGTTCCAATTTTTTTTCGCAATTACTATTTAGCTTGTCATCAGCAGCAACAGAACTAGCTATTATTGATGAAAGAACTATGCACAAAAACCCTATGTAGGACAGAATGACGCAGATCGTTTGCTTCTTAATAAAATTTAATTTCATTGTGTCCCCATTTATCAGAGTTTTACCGTTGCGGGTGTGCATGTCCCAATTCTTTCGTCCTACCTTTTCCGCTTTATAAGAAATATCCGGTCGATGCACCGCTTTATCTTAAGTTATTTATAGCATAATCTAACCGCAATAACCGTAAGGAGCTACCGTAAATGTCTCAAAAGCGTCTTCCCGCTGTATTCATGCGTGGAGGTTCCTCAAAGGGTGTATTTTTTCATGCATCCGACCTCCCCGACAATCGAGAATCCCGTGATAAAATTTTCCTATCAGTCCTGGGTAGCCCGGACCCTTACGGACGGCAATTGAATGGTATGGGAGGCGGCATCTCTTCTCTATCTAAAGCTGTAGTAATAAACCCATCATCCAGAACCGATGCTGATATTGATTACACTTTTGCACAAATTGCAGTGCGTGATGAAATAGTTGATTATTCATCCAACTGTGGAAACCTCTCCTCAGCGGTGGGACCATTTTCGATTGATACTGGATTAATTGAAGCAGATGGAGAGTATAAGGAAATTATAATTTATAACACTAATTCAAATAAACTCATCCGATCTAGAGTACCGGTAATAGGCGGCTGTGCCAAAGTAAGCGGTGCCTTCAGCATCCCCGGAGTCAGCGGCACAGGTTCTAAAATTCAACTCGACTTCCTAGATCCAGGAGGGACAACAACCGGCGCCCTGCTCCCATCGGGAAATGCTAGCGACACATTACGTTTGCACAACCACGGGGAATTCGAAGTTTCCCTAGTTGACTCGAGTGTCCCTTGCGTCTTCGTCGCCGCTGAACGGTTAGGCTTGACGGGCGGAGAAAGCATTGAAGAACTCGAAAGTTCTCATACAATAATGACCGTAGTAGAACAAATTCGCGTTGCTGCAGGAGTAAAGATGGGTTTAGGGAAATCAACCGAGAAAATTCCACCCACAATTCCCAAGGTTGGTATTGTTGCTCAGCCACTCAGCTACCTAACCCTAGCGGGAACCCCAATTGATGCAACCAAAGCGAGCTTAACAACCCGCATTTGGTCGATGGGGCAAGTACACAGGGTACTCCCTCTCACCGGCGCTATGTGCCTGGCTACCGCCTGCCGAATTCCAGGTACCATTTGCCAGAAATTGTCACGTTTTAACGACTCAGGAATAAAACTGGCAAACCCGTCTGGTATTTTGCCTTTGGATGCCGAAGTTGATATTCAAGGCGAAACCATTACAGCTCGACATGTAACCGCATACAGGACCGCCAGAACGTTAATGGAGGGTCACATTCTTATACCCTAAGAGGAATAGGGTTCTAGCAATTTTTTGTGGAGAAGAAGAGTTTTAAATGAAGATAGATGAAATTTTAAATCGCGGGCCAATTATCCCTGTTTTGACGATCGAAAATCTAGAAGATGCTATCCCATTAAGTGAAGCACTTTTTAAAGGTGGGCTCACTGTTCTAGAAATTACACTTCGCACCAAATTTGCCTTAGCTGCCGTGGAGAGAATTGCTCGTTCTTTTCCTGCGGCCTGTGTTGGCGTTGGAACCCTCTTGGATTCTGAAGACTTTGTGCGAGCAAAAAACGTCGGGGCGTCTTTCGCTGTTTCTCCAGGCATGAGCTTAGATCTTGTAGAGCAGGCAGCATTAGATGATCTTCCGTACTTGCCCGGCATTCAAACTAGTTCTGAAGCTATGATGGCTTATAGAACTGGGTTAAGATCTCTTAAGTTTTTTCCAGCTAAGGCCGCAGGGGGAATATATGGTCTCAAACAACTCGCTCCCCTCTACCCTGGGTTGATGTTCTGTCCTACGGGAGGGATTGGTTTTTCCGAAGCTCCCGACTATCTTAAAGAAGAAAATGTCGCGTGCGTCGGCGGCAGCTTTGCATCACCCCCGGACTTGATAAAAGCACAAGATTGGAATGGAATAACCGCCATGGCAGAAAAAGCGATGAAACTTTAATTAGGCAAAACCGATAAAAGGGAACTTTTTTAAGTGTTGCGACTCTCAGTATTAGACCAATCCATAGCCGTCTCGGGCCGTCCCCAAAGCGCTGCGATAAGGGAAACTATTTCTTTGGCGGAACACTGCGAAGAACTTGGATACCAAAGATACTGGGTTTCTGAGCATCATAATCACCCAGCGATTGTTGGAACAGCGCCAGAGATTCTAATAGCAGCAATCGCTTCAAAAACAAAACGTATCCGTGTTGGCAGTGCCGGGGTTATGCTTCCGCACTACTCCCCATTTAAGGTAGCTGAACAATTTAGAGTGCTTGATGCATTGGCCCCCGGCCGAATCGACCTTGGGTTGGGCCGAGCTCCTGGTTCGGATGGGCTCACAGCATTTGCCCTAAACCCTAACGCTGCTGAACGTCCTAACCAGTTTCCCAACGATGTAATGGATCTTGATGCGTGGTTGCACGGAGAGGAACTTCAAGACGGACACACGTTTTCCCAGCTAAAGGCTCAACCAATGGGAGAAACTGCTCCAGAAATTTGGATATTAGGAAGTAGTTCATTTGGAGCGCAAGTAGCAGCTCACTTTGGATTACCCTACGCCTTCGCATGGTTTTTTACAGACGGGCAAGGAGGAAAGCAGGCGCTAGATATTTATCGCGAGTACTATAAGCCAAGTGCACGCCATAATAAGCCCAACCCGGCCATTTGCATTTGGGCTTTAGCCGCAGAAACTCACGAAGAAGCGCAGCATCATTTCAGTTCCAGAGCCCGTTGGCAGCTTTTTCGCGACCGCGGGTTACATCTCACTTTTGAAACGCCAGAAGCTTCTTTGGCAGCCGAATACGATGATGGGGAAATGGCGAGGATCGAAGAATTGCGAAAAAAAACATTTGTCGGAACAGGCCCGGAAGTTGCCGAACGGATTAGTAATTTGGCTGAGGAATTAAACATTCAGGAAGTTGCTATTGTTACCTGGGCTCATAGCGAAGAAGCGAGGCGCAACAGCTATTCGGAAATTGCAAAGGCCTTTGGGTTATAAGAAAAGTTTATCCTGCTTGTATTATTTCTATGAAATTCTTGACCTTGAAAGTAATCAGTTTGAAACTCTGAAGTGCATAGGCAATCTCGGGAGACTAAAATGAATGAATTATCTGCCAAACCACAAGCGCAGGGATATACAGATGAGCAATGGCAAGCACGAGTCGATCTAGCAGCAGCTCATCGTTGTGCGGTAATGCACGATCTGCACGAAGGAATTTTTAATCATTTAACGCTTCGTGTTCCTGGTCACAACGACCGCTACTATCAAATACCATTCGGTCTTCATTGGTCTGAAGTAAATGCCAGCTGTTTTATGGAAGTTGATTACGACGGAGTAGTCCAGGTAGGTGACGGCATCGTGGAAAGATCAGCCTATTGTATTCATGCGCCAATGCATAAAAAAATGAAGAGCGCTAATGCCGTTTTCCATACCCACATGCCTTACGCTAGTGCCCTCACGCGATTAGAGGACCAGCAGATACAACCCATCGGACAGACTGAGCTGGGAACTCAAATGCGAACTGGGTACGACGAGTCCTATGACGGACCGGGTCTTGATCCCGCGGAAGGCGAAAGATTGGCAAAGGCATGTGGAAATAACACTGTGATGCTAATGGCCAACCATGGTGCGCTGACATTGGGAGATACCGTCGCGGAAGCATATGATCGGTTGTATTATTTAGAGCGAGTTGCCCAAGTTCAATTATACGCTATGTGGACTGGCCGCCCGCTTCGAAAACTTCCCGAACCCGTCATCGAGAAAACCTACAAAACGTATGGAGATAATAAAATATTGTACGGTGGCCGCAAGAATGCTGAGTGGCACTTCGATGCATTAAAGAGAATTCTTGATCGTAAAGAACCTGATTACGCGCATTGATTCACAGAAATACTTCCGACCGATCAAGTTAGTAAGAGAACTTCTATCGAAAGTAATTCCGACTGTATAATAGAGTCAGTTTGGAAAATTATTCAAAAAAACTGGTCATTTAGTTATCACCAGAGAATTCATTTCGACCGGCTGAGGGCAGCTCTATAGCTAACATGATATTACTGTGTGCTTTTCCATGAATGTCTTGTGCCAGGGACGTGGTCACGCCGCCAGCTAGCGCCTTTTCAATCACAAAGTTAAAGGCCTTGAGTTTAGGTAATTCAAATCGTCTAACCGGTCCTTTGGCGATATGAGAGAAGGCCGCAAACACCCTTTCCTCCGTAAGTGTTTCCCGGAGAAAAGCCCAGTCGGTATCCTCGTATGCAATCACCGAAATGTTACTTGTATTACCCTTGTCGCCCGCCCTGCAATGCGCCAAATCGTAAACTCTAATTAACCCTTTCACAATGCCCCCTCTATAACGATGCTAGTGGACACTAGTTCTCTTGGTAACAGTACAGAGCGAACCGCTAAGACTTCGCGAACGAAAGGTCCCTTTCCACCGCCGGCTCCTCCAGGTCCATGCATATGCATAGATCTTACTTCAAACCCGACCGCTTCTGCTGCCTTCCGGCTTTGTGATCGCCCCGCCACACGCAAACGAACTTCATATGGCTCTATCCGTGTATCAGGAGATCCGTGCAGACTCGACATCCCTATTAAGTCCACGCGATAATCCTCGTAGGTAAAACCTTGTTTGTTCAGTCTTTCTTTTACTAGATCAGCGGCCATATTCGCACGCGCAACGGCATCTATTCCACCAAATGATACCTCACCTTCACCTATATAACCGTCCGTATACCCAACTACTACCTTGTAAGTGTCGGTCCTTCGCCGAGCCTTGGCTCCCAAAACTGCTACTTCATCCCGTCCTTGTTGGACTAATTCAACATCTGAGATATCTAATATGCAGTCGGGCGTGATGTATTCTTCTGGATCGTGCATCTCATAAAGCAGCTGTTCAGTACAAGTCATCACATCCAAACGCCCCCCTGACCCGGGCGTTTTCTCGATGCGCACGTTTCCATTCTTCGTTATTTCAGCCAATGGATAGCCTAGATCCGCCAGGTTTGGAACCTCTTTTCGCCCAGGCCAGCTAAAGCATCCACCAGTTAGTGATGAAGAACATTCAAGAAGATGCCCCGTAATTGTCCCTATCGCCAATTTGTCGAGGTCCTCATAAGACCAACCAAATTCATAGAGCATTGGAGCCAAAAAAAGAGATGGGTCAGCGACTCTGCCAGTCAATACAACCGGAGCGCCGGTGCCTATTGCTTGTGCCACAACGTCGGCACCTAAATACGCATTGGCCGATATTAGTCTCGGCAATATAGCTTCCAGCGGTTCGCCCGTTTCTATAAGGGAAAGATCCGGTTTGTTCCTTATTATTTCTGTAACATCATCACCGAGAACAACTGCAGATGGTATATCGCCAAGTCCCAAATCTAACGCCTCACGGCGCATGGCTCTTGCTGCAGCCAAAGGATTAGCTGCACCCATATTGCTCACAATACGAATGTTTTTTTCCTGACAAATTGGCAGAACCGCGCGAAAACGATCATGAAGCGATGGTGTGTATCCCATTTCTGGATTATCGATTTTGCTTTGTGTCTCCCGGCCAATTGTGCGCTCTGCCAGACACTCAAATACCAAATAATCTAAATTTCCATAACTAGCCAAATCAGCCGCCGGTGGCAGTCGATCGTCCGATTGACCCGCCCCACAACCTACTCGAATAGTGTCTTTTAAAATGGTCGCCATTATTTTTTAACCTTAGTAGCCTGTATCACTGCCTCTTCCTCAGTCATACTCTCTATTTCTGCAGAGGAATAGCCCATTTCCTTAAGGATCTCGTAAGTATTCTCTCCCAATAATGGAGCATGCATCCGATCGCTGCGTCCACCGCCACTGTACGTATTTGCAGGCCTTGTTCGCTTAATGGTGCCTTCACTTGGATGGTTTTCAGCACTAAAAAAGTCCACCTCTACCAAATGTGGATCCGTCAAAATATCCTCCAGAGTGTTATATCGCTGCGCTGGTACGTCCTTTGCCTCAAATATGGACAACCATTGGTCTGTCGTTTTATTTAATAGGGCTTCCTTACGAACTTTGAAATAATCTTCTGCATTGGCCGTGCGGTTTGCCGCACTATTAAAGCGAGGGTCTATTTTTAACTCGGGTTGATCAATTGCATCGAAGAATGCAAAGGCTTGTTCATTAGTATTTGGCCCAACGGTAATGAAGCCATCCCTTGTGGCAAGCGGACGATAGTAGGGACTCAACAATCGACCATCTCCCGTCGGTCCAACTGGGGGTTCAAACGTGTGCCCACCCATGTGTTCTGACGTGACAAATGATGCCATATTTTCGAACATTGGAACTTCAATAGCTTGCCCAACCCCCGTTTTTTCCCTTCGAAAGAGTGCAAATCCTATTGCTTGGGCGGCTATTAATCCCGTCGTGTGATCAGTCATCACCATCGGAACAAAACGTGGCTCACCTGTGGCCCTGTGCAAGGTAGCTGCTACACCGGATACGCTTTGAATAATCGGGTCGTACGCGGGACGATTGTAATAACGGCCACCTTTTCCAAAACCGACAATGGAGCAGTAAATTAGCTGCGGGTTATCTTCAAAGAGATCTTCGTATGATAGTCCCGCCCGGGCTAACCCTTGCGGTCGAACATTTGAAACAAATACGTCGGCCGTTGATATCAACTTTTTTAAAACGTCTAGCCCTGATGATTTTTTGATATCGAGGCAAACGGAACGTTTGTTCCTATTGAAATTCATAAATTTCCCGGACATTCCAGGATTTCTGCTCCCTTCAGCCATTGTCCTTAATAAATCCCCTTTTGGGGCCTCAACCTTAATGACATCAGCGCCATAGTCTGCCAGCGTTCGGCCACATATGGGCCCTACAACAACAGTGGTTTGATCTATAACCCGCACACCTTCAAGAGGCCCGCCGGTCATTTTTTAAAGCCTAACTCCATCAACCCGCACTGCGACCCATTTTTGTCAGCAACCCAACAGTTCATGCCGTTGTCATCCACCATCGCCCCACAAATATCCACTGTATCGCCAACGTGGATAGGCCGTGTAAGTCTTACATTAAAGGTACTGAGTTGAGCCGACGCTCTCTTCAAAGCGGCACCCGCCATTAGAGTCATCGTCAAACCACCATTTTGGACGGTCGCAGGATACCCTTCGATATCTCTTGAATAATCAGCATCGTAATGGATCCTATGTGCATTCCAAGTTACTGCCGAATACCTGAAGACTAATGCCTCCGTGAGGGTGACCGTATCGGACCACTCCGCATTATTTGGCGCAGGAATAGCTTGCGTTACCTTACTCTTCTCACCCGGTGGAGGCATCTCACGATAGATGGCATCCGTTTCATCAGTTGCAATTATGCTGCCATCAGTTTCGATTACATCCCGAAGAGTAAGAATTGCGATCCTTCCCGTCCTAGCTATTTTAGGCGTGATTGATATCACCTCGGTGGTACGTGTTGCCGCTACACCGGCCTTTAATGTCCCCATAATCTTAACGCGCCGTCCTGCCCCCATACGTCGCGGGAGAGGAATTGGTGGCAAAACAACTCCTGGATTAGGATGCCCATCAGGACCAATATCTGACTGTTTTGTAACGTTAGGAAAAAACATACCAAACCAATGAGGTGGTAACGGTGTGCCAGAAGAGAACGCATTAGGTTCTTCATTCAGCATTCCAGCTATCCGCCTGACGACCGACAAACCTATTTCGTCGGCCACCACACTTTTCGTTCCAACGAAAGCATCGAGCGCCACCACAGAAGCTATAAAATCTTCATCACTTTGCATCACACTCTCCAAAAATAAACATCTTAAAATATTATTTTAATTCGTATTTGAGTATCGAGAACCTGATCAGTATTAAACAAAACACGCTCACGTTAAGTAACACTAATCTACTTGAGTTATCCATTAATTTAATGGAATTATAAGACTTCAAATAAGGAAGATAATATGACTGCTGATAAGCCACGAGGACCACTCCAAGGTATAAAAATAGTTGATCTAACGACTGTTATGCTGGGCCCGTTCTGCACACAACTTCTGGGCGAAATGGGAGCGACGGTCATAAAAATTGAATCCCCAGAAGGAGATGTAAATCGTTGGACGGGCGCTGCCCGAACACCGGGTATGTCGACAGGGCAATTAATAAAAGGACGTAACAAAAGGAGCGTTGTATTAGACCTCAAAATTCCCGAGGCTCGAAAACCATTCGAAAAACTAATAGAGGTAGCCGATGTTTTTGTTCATAATATCCGACCAAAAGCAGCCCTCCGGCTTAAAATAGACTACGACACTATATCGGGCATTCGACCAAACATTATATACGCCTCCGCTACCGGCTTTGGCGAAGATGGTCCGTATGCGGATAAACCCGCCTATGACGACTTAATTCAGGGAGCGTCTGGTCTTGCTAATCTATACGGAAATGTGAACGGAACACCACAATACGCTCCGAGTGTAATTGCAGATAAGACCACGGGACTATTTCTTTCAAACTACATTGCCATGGCTCTATTTCACCGAGAAAAAACTGGAGAAGGACAAAAACTGCATGTTCCCATGTACGAGTCGTTCGCCTCATTTGTAATAAATGAACATCTGCAAGGGCAAACTTTTATCCCTCCAACAGGGACCGCCGGCTATAGCCGGTTATTGACAAGCAACCGCAGGCCTTACCAAACTAAGGATGGATATATTAGCGTGGTACCATATACTCAAAAGCACTGGGAAAAATTTTTCAAATTAGCCGGCCAACCTAATTTGATGTTGGATGAGCGCTTTAAAAACCAAACACAACGGACCAATCATATTGATTCGCTGTATCAAATCGTCTCGGATACTATTAAAACCAAATCGTCGTCCGAATGGCTTGAACTCCTAGAGAAAGTAGACATACCCGTTGGGCCTGTGAATAGCCCTGAAGATTTATTCGATTGCCCACACCTGAAGGCTGTTGGAATGTTTCCCGAAATAGAGCACCCAACCGAAGGCAAAATCAGAAATATAAAGATTCCCGTTTCTCTCTCGAAAACACCTGGCGGGTTTTATCATCATTCCGAAGCCCTTGGAGCCAGTACAATAGAAATTCTCTCCGAACTAGGTCTGAATGATAAGGACATCAATGTACTCAAAAAAGCTGGCGCCCTTGGCAAGCAATAACTTGCTTAGAACTAATTTAAGGGATCTTCAATTAAGGTTACCAAAATGCACGTTTATCGAAATATAACCGACACGCCTCTATATGAGATTAAAACCAAAGCACCCATTTTTGAGGAGACCGGCTACAGCGGCCTGTTGACGACCGAATTAAAGCATGACCCCTTTCTTCCCTTGGCGATCGCCGCTGTGAATACAAGGAAAATTGCGCTGGCTACCGGGATTGCTGTATCTTTTCTAAGGAGTCCAATGGCAGTCGCAAACTTAGGGTGGGATTTAAACGAAGCCTCTGGGGGTCGGTTTACGTTAGGCCTGGGAACCCAAATTCGAGCCCATAATGAAAAGAGATTCAGCGCTCCTTGGTCCCCTCCAGCGCCACGGATGAAAGAATATATACAGGCGCTTAAAGCTATTTGGAATTGTTGGAAATTTGGGGAAAAACTTGAATTTGAAGGAGAGCACTACACTTTCACATTGATGACTCCAGAATTCTCTCCGAAGCCTAATGAATTTTCACTACCTCCCGTCACTTTAGCGGCGGTAGGCCCCATGATGATTAGGACGGCGGCAGAAGTAGCAGATGGTGTTCGATTACATGGGTTTTGCACTCAAAAATATTTTGAAGAAACTATCAAGCCACAAATAAACAAAGGACTTAAAGCATCTAACCGAGACCGAAAACACTTTGAAATCTCTGGCGGCGGCTTCATAGCTACGGGTACCGATAACGATGCGGTGGGAAAGGCAGCAGAAATCGTGCGCTATCGTATCGGTTTTTATGGGTCAACACCCGCATATTGGCCAGTTTTTGAAACTCATGGGTATGGCGATCTTGGAAGGAAATTAAATGCGATGACAAAATCGGGCCAGTGGGACAAACTTGCTGCGGAAATTCCCGATGATCTGTTACATCTCTTTTGCGTAGTCGGACGCTACGAAGAGCTTACAAAAAAAATAGAACGTCGGTTTGCGGGGATGTGTGATGTTATCTCGACTGGACTTAACGAAGATTTCCCGACAGATTTAATTCAAGACTTACAGAATATTAAAACACCGTTTTTAGATTTTAAAACAGAATTAAACGCGGCTAATGGGTAATTATTATGTTTTGGGTATTTAGGGAGTACAGAGGATGAAGTTTAGCTTCTCTGAAGAACAAGAGGAATTTCGCTCGGTTGTTAGACGTTTTATGGAAGATAAATCGCCTACAAAAGAAGTGCGACGTCTTATGGCTACAGAATCTGGCTGGGAAAAAGAAGAATGGTTCCAGATGAATAAGGAATTAGGACTGACAGCAGTCGCCATACCAGAAGAATATGGCGGCCATGGATTTGGATTATCGGAACAATGTATCATCCTAGAAGAAATGGGACGATCTCTTCTCTGTGCCCCATATTTTTCCTCAGCAGTCTTGGCAGCGAATGCAATTCTTTATGGAGCTTCAGAAGATCAGAAGACGAATTTACTGCCCCAAATAGCCTCCGGCGAAACTATAGCTACACTCGCCTTTACAGAAGAAAACGGTCACTGGGATACTTTGAGAGTACAATTAACTGCCAGTGAGAAAGACGGCAAATACAAATTATCCGGCGTGAAAAGTTTCGTCCTAGATGGACACACCGCGGATTTAATTGTCGTGCTCGCTACAACTCATAAAACTAATGATAAACCGGAGCTCTCTCTTTTCGCCGTAGATGGCGGTGCAACTGGATTGACAAAAAATTTGCTTAACTCCGCCGATGAAACTCGGAAACTTGCAAGATTGGAATTTAATGATGTCGAGGGTGAATTGCTTGGTTCCGGGGAAACGGTTGAAAAAGCTATGCAGACAACATTTATAAAATCGTGCATTGGCCTTGCTAATGAAATGGTTGGCGGAGCTGAAAGACTCCGCCAGGATGCACTTGAGTACGTAAAAATGCGAATGCAATTCGGACGTTCAATCGCTTCATTTCAAGTTACCAAACATAGGGCCACCGACATGCTTGCGGATGTAGAACTCGCAAAATCAGCAGCATATTTTTCAGCAGCTGCCTTTGACGATTCTGATAAAGATATTGTTGCGACAGCATCTATAGCAAAAGCCGCGGCTTCTGAAGGTTATATGCAAACAGCTATCAATGCTGTTCAAATGCATGGAGGGATAGGCTTCACGTGGGATAACGACACGCATCTTTGGTTTAAAAGGGCGAAAAGCTCGGAGGTTTTTTTAGGAACCCCAGATTATCATCGCGAGTTAATGGTGCAATCCTGGGAGGGGTAAGGGAGAATTTTAATGGCATTGGAGGAAGAAGTAATACGTAAAGAAGTGCGCGTCTGGTTGGAAGAAAACTGGAACGTCAATTTAGACTTAGTAAAATGGCGTCTCAGGTTAGCAGATTCAGGGTGGGGCATGCCAAATTGGCCAAAAGATTGGTATGGCCGCGACCTTCCTATTGGCCTTGTGCCCGTCGTGGAGGAAGAATTCAATAAAATGGGAGCACTAACCATCCCTAAATCTGGAATCCGAATGTTGGCTGCTGCGACTATATTAAACCATGGCTCAGATATGCATAAAGAAAAGTTTTTGAAGCGTATCGTGACAGGGGAAGATATTTGGTGCCAATTATTTAGCGAACCAGGCAGTGGGTCCGATCTAGCTGGCGCCACTACTAAAGCAGTTATGGTAGGGAATAAATGGGTAGTCAACGGTCAGAAAGTATGGACAACTAGCGCCCACAAAGCTCATTGGGGATTACTGTTAGCCCGAACCGATGCCGATAGGACTAAACATCAGGGCTTGTCATATTTTATCATTGATATGAACCAAGAAGGCGTAGAAACCCAACCTTTGATGCAGATGAATGGTCATGCTTCCTTCAATCAGGTGTTTTTGACTGATGCAGAAGTTCTACCCGATTTTCAAGTAGGGGACCTTGGAGACGGATGGCAAGTGGCAACGACTACTTTGATGCACGAGAGAAGAGCTGCCGATTCCCTTAGATCGTGGGGACAAGCATCAAGTCGGAAGGGTCGTATTTATGATCAAGAAAGGGAAGAAACTGAAACAACTATGGAACCATACAAATGGTATCCCCAGCGCGCCGGAAGAGTAGATTTAATATTAGAGCGCGCCAGAGAAACCGGCGCTATAAAGGACCCTACAGTGCGCCAAGAGATAGCTAAATTATTTACGCTGCACAAGTCGGCAGAATGGACGGCTCGGCGAGCTCGCGCGGCCCAGGAGGAAGGGAAACCACAGGGACCCGAGGGGTCTTTAGGAAAGCTCGCTGCTAGCAATGTGGCTAGAGCGGCAGCCAAGGTGCACACGCTAATTAGTGGAGCCGACGCTATGTTAAGCGGTGAGGATAGTCCAATGGAGGGTATTATTGCTGAAATTCTCGTATCATTTCCCGCTTCCTCTATTGCTGGAGGAACTGATGAAATACAAAAGAATATAATATCTGAGCGGGTATTAAAGATGCCAAAAGAGACGCGTTTCGACGCGGATAAACCTTTTAAAGATATCCCTCGAAATACGGTATCTTAGGATTTGATTATAATAACGTCGCACTGACTGTTTCGGGACGGGATGTACAATGGGGTCGCGAGGCTAACTCGTTTAGTCATCCGCTATTAATTACTTTTATAAATTATCCGTAGATTAATTTGATATATGGCATAAACAATATTCCAATAGCGTCACAGCGCGCGGAAGATTAACGTTGCAAGAACCCTATGTTCAAGTTTCCAGTTTTGTCTGCCTGAATTTCCACGCGCCCAATAACATTACTAGAGAAATAACTGCAAGACAGGTTGCTACCAGTATAACGATATCATAGTTGGTAACCTCCCAAATAACAGACGCAATCGTAGGCGCTATGGCTGAACCGACCATAAATCCAATAGCCAACAAACCTGCTATAATACCAAAATCCCGACGTCCTAAAAGTTCAGCTATTATGGTTGGTCTGATAATACTAAAGACACCATAACCGGCGCCTTGGAAAGCTACGAATAGGACTATAGCAAACGGTAAAAACTTAGCAAAAAATAGAGCTCCTCCGGCCACGATTATTGCGGCAAATGAAACAACACAAATAATAAAGACTGAGACATAACGTTCAAAAACTACCATAATTAATCGACCCGCAACTTGCATAGGACCTATCATTGAAGCTCCCAATACCGCTGCCTCGCCGCTAAACCCTCTACCCGTTAATATTGGAAGCATATGGGTTGTAATCATGCCGTGAGCGCACGCGGCCAACGTAAAGGTGATAGCAATAAACCAAAACGTTGCGGTTTTTGTAACGAACATTGCTTTTCTTGCAGTGGTGCTAGGAACTCGCACATCGCGCTTTGAATACCGAATTGCGTGGTAGGATCCATATAAAATAAGCGGAACGGCAACTACGATTATTACAATCGCAAAAATAACCACAGCGGTCCGCCAGTCAAATAGCTGGGTAAGTATATGCGCGCTAGGGAAAGAGACCGTCGAGGCAAATCCAGCTGCGAGCGTTATGAGTGTTATAGCTCTTCGAGCTTGATTACCCATGCTATGCGTCACGATGGCAAAACAAGCCTCGTAGAGCGAACCGGACATTGCTACGCCAATACCGAACCATACCGCATAAAATTGCCAAACTTCTGTTACCTGAGATAATAAAAGTAGTAGAATGGCTGCAAGTATAGCACCGCCAACAAAAAAAACTCTGCCATATCCGAAATCAATGAACCGACCTACCAACGGCGCAAAAGCGGCCGCCACGACAAGGGATATAGTAAAAGCACCCGTCAATGTTGACTTGGAAAACCCAAGATCTGCCTCCCAAGTTGGAAAAAAAGCAGCAAAAGAATAATAATAGGCGGCCCAGACCAGAGTTTCGGCAATGGCAAACGACCAAACTATTTTTTGAAAAGTTCGTTTGTCTGGACCTTGGTCTGCATTTCCCGTCTTAGTCATTTTCCCCAGTTTACCCTAACCTAATTAAACCTTTAATTTGTTCGAGCTGCGGAGAGGTATACCAAATTCGCTATGACAAATTTTTGCTAACTTTTTAACACCCTCCCTAATAGTTTCTTTAGAAGGATGCCCAAAGCATAGACGCAGCTTGGAGCGAGCGGGCTCTGCATCGCTAGACCAATCCGGTCCAGGGTTAAGCGCTATACCCTCTTTCAGAGCAATTTCGGCCAATTTGATAGTGTCAACATTTTCAGGCAGAGTAATCCATAAAAAGATCCCACCTCGCGGCCTTTGAAATTCTGCCGAAACTCCAAAATGTTCTTCAACCGCTTCGACAAGAGTATCCAATTTATTTTCAAGGGTGAGACACAAATCAGTTACGTGACTATCAAAATGCGTCTTGCAGTATTCTGCAAGCATCATTTGTTCCAGAGCCCCAGTACCCCCATCGCTCTTGACTGCCAAAATCTGAGACAATATATCCCAATTTGCAATTAAGTATCCTACTCGCAGAGCTGGGGCGATTGTTTTAGAAAAAGAACCACAGTGAATGACTCTATTACCATCGTCTAATGCAGCAAGCGCTGGCGGCCTACTATCATCCCAGAGCAAATCTGCATAGCATTCATCCTCAAGGATAGGTACATCAAATTTTTCCGAGATTTTTAATAATTCTCTCCTATTCTTCTCAGGCATAATGCTACCGCCCGGATTTTGGATTGTGGGGATAACATACAAATATTTTGGTTTAATTCCCTCGGATTGTAACTCCATCAATGTTGAAACTAGCAAATCAAGGCGCATTCCCTCCTCATTAAGTGGAACTCCTATCGGATTAACGCCAAGTTTTCTCAATCTTCCAATGGCGCTTCCATAGCTGAATTGTTCTACAATAACCGTGTCGCCAGCCTCACATAAAATTGAATTAACTAAATCTAAGCCTTGCCCGGATCCTGATGTAATTAGGATGTTATCCACCGACGTTGTTAATCCACTTCGTTGCGCCACTTTGGATACAATAAATTCGCGCAGAGGTTTGTATCCTTGAGGACCACTTTGAAGACCATAAGTAGCGAGTGACGCTCCCTCCTTCTCCAGAACGTTCGTGATTGACGTAACCATCTGAGCAATAGGAATGCTCTCAGTATCATTATGACCGCCAATAAAGTTATATTTTGGAAACCCATTCCAGCGAGGACTCGGAGCCGGCAACCCTTTTATTAGTAAATTCGAATAATCAAGATCAAAACTCATTTTTTCTTCCCTCTTTCCAAATAACATAATTTTACATCTGACTGATGATCTAACGACTTGTTACACTGTTCAAAATGCCGAAATTAAGGGATTAACAATAATCATTAGGTGAAACCATTCTTCCGCTAGAGTTCTAAAAATGTCAAATGCTCCTAATCCCCTTTCAGGTATCCGTGTGTTAGATTTAACCCAAATTTACAATGGGCCTTATGCGACTTTCCTTATGGCAATGGCGGGTGCCGACGTAATAAAGGTAGAGCCGCCTGGGGGTGAACATCTAAGGCGCCGCAACGCTCGAGGTGGTGCGCTATATCCGTTCAAAATGCTCAACCCTAATAAAAGAAGTATTTCACTAGATTTAAAAACACGTGAAGATAAAGCTATCTTTTTAAAACTAGCTAGTACGGTTGACATTGTTATTGAAAATTTTGCGCCTGGCGTGGTTGACCGTTTGGGCGTGGGGTACCAAGCCGTTAAATCTATAAAAAAAGATATCATATACGCATCTGGAAGCGGATACGGTCAAGACGGGCCATATAAAGGTTATCAGGCCATGGATATTGCTGTACAGGCCATGAGCGGCGTTATGAGTGCCACTGGTTTCCCGGAAAACCCTCCTGTTAAAGCAGGGGTGGCCCTGTGTGATTTTTTTGCTGGCATACATTTATTTGGGGGCGTTATGACGGCACTGGTCAAAAAAGAAAGAACGGGGAAGGGTTCATATGTAGACGTATCGATGCAGGAATCGGTGTTCCCATCCTTTGCATCAAACCTGGGTTTGATGTTTGACAGCGACGTTGTGAAAATTCCGGAGCGCGTCGGAAATTTTCATGGTGGATTGTCTATTGCTCCCTATGGGGTATTTCCCGCGAACGACGGATACGTATCGATAATTTGTAATAATGATGCACACTGGCACCGTCTACTTGAGGTTATCGGCACGCCAGAGGCAAAGACCAATAAAAAATTTGAAACGATGGCAGATCGCGTTAATAACCTTAATGATGTTACAAAGTTGATAACAGACTGGTCTAGTAAATTAAAACGATCCAAAATTATGTCATTGTTAAATGAAGCCCGCGTACCAAGTGGGATAGTTAAGAATCTGGGTGAGGTTATCGAAGATGAGAATCTTCATTCTAGGGGGATGATCCGGTGGATTGAAGACGATGAGGGCAATAAATCCTTGGCCGCGGCAAGCCCACTAAATATTGATGGGGTTAATCGTGTGGACTATCAGCCCTCTCCAGATATTGACGGAGATAGGGAAGATATATTGCGGGAATTAGGGCAATATAAAGAAAAAGGATAAAATCTCTGATTACTGCGAATTCCTAGGGATACAATAATGTTTGAAGATTTAAACAATAAAGTAGCAATTGTTACTGGGGCTAGTCGGGGATTGGGCCGTGAATACGCCGAAAAACTGGCTGCAGCCGGCGCAAAAGTTGTAGCTGCCGACATATCAGACTGTTCGCAAACCACCCACTCCATAAATGAAAATGGAGGCATTTCTATTACTGTCGAACTCGACGTACGCCAGCAGAAAAGTTGCGATAACATGGCTACTAGCGCACTAAAATCATTTGGTCACATAGATATACTAGTCAATAATGCGGCTCTGTACGGTTCTCTAAAAGGTGGACGTTTCGAAGTCCTCCGAGAGGATGATTGGAATGACTGTATGAACGTAAATGTGAATGGTATTTGGAGGTGTTGCAAATCCGTTATAGAACCAATGAAAAGTAAAAAAAGCGGTTCTATTATAAATATTTCATCATTAGCAGCACTTGCTGGATTACCTTACGCACTGCACTATTCAACTTCTAAAGCAGCAGTAATAGGAATGACCCGCGCACTCGCGAGGGAACTTGGTCGGGATTGGATCCGGGTGAATTCAATAGGACCCTCAGCTGTATTAACCGAAGGAACCGAAGAATTCTTTGGAGAAAAATTAGATCAAGCAGCTCAAGTTATAGCAGATGGGCAATCGCTGAAGCGAAACCTATCCCCAGAAGACATAGCCGGAACAGTTTTGTATTTAGCAAGCGACGCCTCGAAGTTTGTAACAGGCCAAACAATTATGGTAGATGGAGGTACAGTATTCCTCTAATAATTTAGACGCAAATAAGAACGATATTAGAAAAAAGGGTAAAAGGAATGACGGTTACGCACGATTATAGCGGACGCTCCGCAGTTATAACTGGAGGGGCCAGAGGTATAGGTCTAGCTGCAGCTAGACGCTTTCATGAAAGTGGAGCTGAAATCTCCCTCTGGGATATGGATGGAGAGCGTCTCGGCGAGGCCGCCGCCAGCTTCTCGGGCCACATCAGCACCCAAGTTGTAGACGTAACAAACTGGGATTCCGTCCATGAAGCAGCCATAGCTAGTCATAAGGATATGGGAGGAGTGGATATCCTCCTTAATAGTGCGGGGATCGCCGGTCCAAATTTCAAGACTTGGGATTATCCCATCGATGAATGGCTCAAGGTTGTTGATATAGATCTTAATGGGACCTTTCTCTGTTGCCGTGCGATCGTGCCATATATGCGTGACCAAAATTACGGCCGAATCGTTAATATTGCATCCATTGCTGGCAAAGAAGGAAACCCTAATGCATCTCCTTATAGTGCCGCAAAGGCCGGGGTAATCGGCCTTACTAAATCACTAGGAAAAGAATTGGCGGACATGAAAATCACGGTGAATTGCATAACTCCGGCTGCCGTCCGAACCGAAATCTTTGACCAAATAAGCCAGGAGCACATTGATTTTATGTTGTCTAAAATCCCAATCGGCAGGTTTGGGACGGTAGAAGAAATAGCAAATCTTATAGCGTGGTTAAGTTCCGAAGAATGCTCTTTCAGTACGGGCGGCGTTTTCGATGTTTCAGGAGGGCGAGCTACATATTAACAAACCCTTTAATATGCGGCACAAATTAAAGGTTGATGAAGTGCAGCTAGCGCCATGATATGGTACCTGCGTAGAGAAAAAGAGTAACAAGCTAATGAGTGACACAGAAGCAGTTTTATTTGCCAATGAAGCATTTTATAATGCGTTTAGGACAAAAGATTTTGATGCCTTACAGGCTATTTGGTCATCCGATGAAAAAATCGCCTGTATACATCCAGGCTGGTTGCCTATCTATGGAAGAGACGCTGTTATGAAGAGCTGGAAAAATATTCTCACTGGTCCTAATTCTCCTGACATTTTCTGTCACGGGGCAGCAGCTCATTTTCTAAGTGATACTGCTTACTTCGTAACATGTTTTGAAAATCTCGCAGGTGGGACGATGTCAGCTACAAATATTTTTTTAAAAGAGGGCGGCAGTTGGAGAATAGTTCACCATCACGCCTCACCAACTATTCAAAATCCGCCTTCGATAAGTAACGATAATTCGCGGCTACAATAACCGGACCTGAGCGATTTTCATTGAGGCTTGTTTAAATATGACAAAATCTGCGACAAATTTAGTAAATATGACCGCCAACGAAGTTGTGGGTCTATTAAAAAGAAAAGAAGTAAGCCCAACTGAACTCCTAGACGCCTTGCAGGAAAGGATCATTAAAGTTGATAATAAAGTAAATGCCCTTCCAACTTTGTGTTGGGAAAGGGCCTATAAAGAAGCTGACAAAATGTCAAATTTAAGCCCAGATGAACGGGGCATTCTAGCGGGACTACCTGTAGCTATAAAGGACCTTAACCCCGTTAGCGGTGTACGGTCCACGTGGGGATCACCAATCTACAGTGATTTCGTGCCCACGCGATCCGATTGCCTAGTTGAAAATCTAGAAAACGAAGGCGGAATAGTCTACGCAAAAACAAATACGCCAGAATTTGGGGCTGGAGCAAACACATTTAACGAAGTCTTCGGCGCTACTTTAAATCCTTGGGATACAACAAAAAGTTGTGCTGGATCCTCTGGCGGGTCCGCTGTGGCCTTGGCAACTGGCCAAGCTTGGCTAGCGAGTGGTTCAGATCTTGGGGGCTCATTAAGGAATCCCGCCAGCTTCTGTTCTGTGGTAGGTTTTAGACCAAGTCCTGGCCGGGTAGCCTACGGAGCTGCCGGTGCTGGAGCATACCCAAACGGATTGTATAGCATTCCGGGGCAACCATTCAGCGTTGCTGGGCCAATGGCTCGCACAATTGCAGACGTTGCTTTATTCTTAGATGCTTTAGTAGGAACACATCCGGCTGACCCAATTTCCCTGCCCAGAACAACGAATAGTTATCTAGGTGCCGTCAATAGCCCGCGAAAACCAACTAAAGTGGCTTTTTCTCCTGACCTGGGCGTCACACCTGTCGATGGAGAAGTTGTAGATATCTGTCAAAAGGCAGCTAAAGTATTCCAAGACTTGGGATGCGTAGTAGAGGAAGCACACCCTGATTTTTCGGATGTTCAGGATATTTTTCAGACTTGGCGCGCTATATCCTTTTACGTTAGTAAAAAAGAACTCCTTGATACTCAAAAAGACCTTCTAAAACCAGAGGTCATCTGGAATATCGAGAAAGCATCCGAAATAACAGTCGATGATTTTGCACGTATTGAGCTTGCTCGCGGTCGTTATATAGCTAGAGCTAATGAATTTTTTCAGGATTATGACCTATTACTTTGTCCTGCTACTATTGTTCCTCCATATCCAGTAGAACAGCGGTTCGTCGAGAGCCTAGGTGACCACAAATTCTCAAACTATGTAGAATGGTTAACTATAGCATATGCTATAACACTCACGGGCCATCCCGCGTTGAGTATACCTGCAGGCTTTACGAAAGCCGGCTTACCTGTTGGCTTGCAAATGGTTGGCGGACCCAGGGGCGAAGCAAGTTTACTTATGGCCGCCAGACTTTATGAAGAAGCATCAAATATCGACTTTGGAGTTCCAATTTATCCCCGAACACCAAAACATTAAACATATTGTTTTAAAAGAAATTTGGAGAACTCAATTATGCCAGTATTACTAAGCTCGACTCAACGAAAAGACGCACTCAAAACATTAATAGACTGGAGTGAGGCAGATGACGGAAAATCAATAGAAAAGCATTTTCAATTTAAAGATTTTAATCAAGCATTTGGATTCATGTCGCAGGCCGCCCTAAAAGCTGAGCAGATGGACCACCACCCAGAGTGGAGCAACGTTTACAATAAAGTCGCCGTGACCTTGTCTACACATGACGCTCAAGGCGTAACAGAGTTAGACATTCAACTAGCTGCTTTTATGGATGAAATAGTCAGGTAATATTTGGCGTGGCGTCGAGCGAATAACCAGACCCTCTAACCGTGCGAACCAACTCCGGTCCGTCCCAAGCATTAATTGCTTTTCTTAATCGTTTTACGTGAATATGTCTGTTCTTGCCTCAACAAAAACGTCTCCCCACACCCCATACCTTTCCTAGAATTACTTCTCTGGAAAACACATAGGTTGGTCTGTCTATCAGTGTCTCTAGGAGCTTGAAACACTTTGGGCTAAGATGGACCATATGTCCGTCACGCGTAACCCTGTGCGAATCGCAATTTTATTCTGAACATTATTATTTGTATGCAAAAACATCAACGATGTCATATTGTTCAAATATGGTTAAATCTGAATTAAATATAACTTTAGAAAAAGGAAGTGTTTGGCTTGCTGGAGCCGGACCGGGTGACCCAGGACTACTAACTCTGCATGCTTTAAGTGGCATGAATCAGGCAGATATCATTGTCTACGACGCCTTGGTTAGTAAAGAAGTTTTAAAATTAGCAAACCCCCTAACACCCCTTGAATTTGCTGGAAAAAGAGGAGGAAAACCATCTCCTAAACAGGTGGATATTTCATTGCGTTTAGTTCAACTGGCGCGGCTTGGCAAGCGCGTACTAAGACTAAAAGGTGGTGATCCCTTTGTTTTCGGGCGAGGGGGTGAAGAAGCGACTACTCTTTTTCACGCGGGTATACCGTTTAGGATCATTCCGGGCATAACCTCTGGAATTGGAGGTTTGGCATATGCTGGGATACCCCTTACGCACCGCGATACTAATCATGCCGTAACTTTGGTTACCGGCCATGATACGGGTGGAGGAATATCCAACATAGACTGGCCTGCCATTAGTAAAAGCGCTCCAGTCGTGGTCATATATATGGCTATGAGACACCTCGATTCCATTATCGAAGCATTTTTGACAGAAGGAAGACCCAGGGACGAGCCAATGGCAATTATATCAAACGCGTCGATGCCAAATCAGACTGTATTAGAAACTACGCTGGCTACTTGCAGCGACAACGTCAAGTCAACAAACGTCGAGGCGCCATCAATAGTGGTTATAGGTAAAGTGGTTAATTTTAGAAGCATGTTGAATTGGATTGATACCATTCCGTCCCCAACGGCGAACTTGCTTCCTTTTGCAGATTTAGAAACTGAACGAACGGGGTAAAGGTAGATTGAGCACGCCCGGAATAGTCATAAGTGCCCCTTCCAGCGGTGCCGGGAAAACTACCATTACCCTTGGTATTATTCGGGCCCTATCTGATCAGGGCCTAAAGGTATCGGCGGGCAAAGTCGGTCCCGACTATATTGATACAAAATTTCACGAAAGAGCGTCCGGTACTGCCTGTATAAACCTAGATAGTTGGGCAATGGATAAATCCCAGCTTCATTTTCTTGCCTACGAAACGTGTTACCAATCCGATATTCTCATCATAGAAGGTGTAATGGGTCTTTTTGATGGTGCTTTAAAACCCGGATTAAGCGGAAATGGCTCCACAGCAAGTATTGCACAAGAACTTGGACTTCCAGTTATCCTGGTTATCGATGCAACTTCGCAGGCTCAATCTGTAGCAGCCCTCGCGACTGGTTTTAAAAATTTTCAATCTAATGTAAATTTGTCAGGCGTGATTCTCAATAACGTAAGTAGTTCACGTCACGCAGCACTATTAACTGATGCTTTAGCAGAAATTGATATAAATGTTTTTGGGCGGATTCCGCGACTGAAAGACCTAAAAATTCCTTCCAGACACTTGGGCCTAGTTCAGGCTGACGAACACGCCGAGTTAGACGATTTTATAAAAACAGCAGCAGAAGTCGTTTCCGATAATATAGATATTCCCAAACTCCAGGCCTCAGCTTGTAGCAAATTTGAAGTCACGTCTTGTATTCCAACTTTTCTTAAGCCACTAGGACAGAATATAGCCATCGCGAATGATCTAGCATTTAAGTTTACCTATAGTCATATATTAGAAAGTTGGCGCAAGTCTGGCGTGGAAATATCGTTTTTCTCTCCATTAAATAATGAAACGGCTGCCTCCAATGCAGATGCTATCTATTTACCTGGTGGTTATCCAGAATTGCACGCCGAAAGCTTATCACAAAATACAGCGTTTTTAGACAGTCTCAGAACAGCATATAAAAATGGGAAATGGGTATACGGGGAATGTGGGGGATTTATGGTACTTGGCAAAGCTATAACAGATGTGTCCGGCAGAAAGTATCCCATGGCAGGCCTACTGGGATTAGAAACAACCTTTGTAAAGCCGACACTATCACTAGGTTATCGAGTCGGGACACTTCTCGAAAGCTGCCCATTTGGGTCCGTCGACACGCGTTTTCGGTGTCATGAATTTCACTACACCAACATAACCGAAGAGACCGGTAGGAAACTATTTAAAATTGAAGATTCTGCCGGAATTCAATCCGGGGTTCATGGTCTAATCAATGGTTCCGTATTTGGATCATTTTTACATGTTATTTGATCTAGTTGGGTTGAATTTAACAACTACAAGTTGCGCCCAAAATTTCAATTTTTGGCAATTGGCCTGCCAAATAATTCTAAATGATGATCTACGAGTTCATAGCCAAGTTCATTAGCTATTTTAACCTTTAGATTCTCTAATTCCTCATTGTAAAACTCAATTACGTCTCCTGTTCTAACGTCGATTAGGTGATGATGGTGGTCCTCATCTCCTTGAATCTCTTCGTAGCGAGCTCTACCGTCCCCAAAATCTCTCTTAGATACTATGTTGGTATCCTCAAAAAGCTTCATCGTGCGATAAACGGTGGCTATAGAAATCGAGGAATCCAACCTTCTCACCCGCCCATGCAGTTCTTCAACGTCAGGGTGGTCCTTTGAATCCGATAATACCCGAGCTATGACCTTCCTGGGCTCAGTCATTTTGAGTCCCTTTTCTACGCACAGCCTCGCTATTCTTGAATCTTGTGTACTAACCACCTTTTCCTGCCAATTTTCCAAAGTTTTAACGATGCGACAGTATATCGCAGTTCAGTCTAAGGTAAAGACCATGGTTCGCCGCTATCTAAAAAAACATTATATTTTCTTTTTATTGATCCCTCGGGAAAATATCATCCCTTTCCCACAAGCGCTACTCTAAAACTTTTAATGATTATAACGTTGTTGAAGTTAGGTTAATAAGGCTTTATAGCTCCTCTAAGTGCTGCTTTAGCTCAGTTGGTAGAGCATCTCATTCGTAATGAGAGGGTCAGGTGTTCAAGTCACCTAAGCAGCACCATCAAACCAATTCTTATATAAAGTAGGGCTTCAGCTGTAAATATAATAACTTTGCACAACCAGCTCGCAAAATATTACATAATCTTATTCAGCAGGGTATTGAGGGAATCAAAGCCATAAAGAACGCCTAGACCACCAGCTAAAATCAGAAGCAGCCAAAATGCAGCCTTAACTGCCACAAAAAAGTCGTTACCCTTCTTCGGTTTATCTCTTTTTTGAACCGATACACGACCCGCCCTGGGTGGCACAGGGTCGTGGCTTTGCTTATCGTTCTTATCTACTTTAACCTTCTTCGTTGTATCAAAGATAGTCTGTTCTTTCGACGTTCCCGTGGCATCGTCATAAACTTCGCCAATGACTTTAACCCCATCCAAATGGCCTTGACCATATAGATTTCGTGCCTCTTCTATTGCTTCTTCCCTATCCGAATACATAGTATCCGTCTGCCATTCTCCGGCTTTTAGGGTCAAAACCTCAAATTGGGTTTGGGTAGCCATAGAGAGCTCTATCCTTCTACTAAATTTTCCAAGCGGAACTTGGCCACGTATTTATATTGCACGTATATAAGCTAATAGCCAAAAACAAAAGCAACCCCAAGTTCTTTTTAAACTTATGTACAACTAAAAAAGCGCCCGCCGAAGCGGGCGCTTTTGTCTCTAATAAATCTATTCCCTATTTCCAAACAAACTTAGTAACATTATAAAAAGATTAATAAAGTCTAGATAAAGACGTAGAGCACCGTAAATTGATTTTCTGGCCTGCGTCTCTCCATCATCCCCTTCCCAGTATTCATTCTTTATGGACTGTGTGTCATAAGCCGTCAAACCGGCAAACACTAAAACACCTATAACTGATATTCCAAATTGTAGAGCCGACGATGCCAGAAATATATTGACGACCGACGCAATTAAAATACCAATTAATCCCATAAAAAGAAAAGACCCCATGCCTGTGAGATCTTTCTTTGTAGTGTATCCGTACAAACTGGTCCCCGCAAACATACCGGCGGCAATAAAGAAGACGCGTGTAATACTTTCCCCAGTATAAACTAAAAAGATGCTAGATAACGAAAGTCCCATTAACGCGGCATAAACCCAGAAAACCGTTTGCGCTGTGGAAGAAGCCATAGAATGCAGTTTTGCTGCAAACAAAAAAACCATACCGATTGGCGCCAACATGATTACCCACTTTAGTGGAGAGACGTATATAGCGTAGCCAAAACTCGTCAATTGCCCACCCTGGATGGCCGCAAATGACGCGCCTAAAGCGACTAGGCCTGTTATTGCTAACCCGATAGTCATGTGGTTGTAAACACCGAGCATATACTGGCGCAGACCAACGTCTACATGCGCATCTTGCGCCTGAGCCCGGGACATCATTCTAGGATCAAGAGCCATCATTTAACCTTTCAAAATTCTTTACCCATCAGACAATATAGATAGTTTTGAATGAAATTCAATGCCATTACCTAAATTACTGTTTATCTACCACCCAAACTAAACCTGCCCATCAAGTGGATATACACTGTCCCAGATCTATTTGTCGACTTCTTTTCTGCTTAGCCGTCTTCGACTTTAGTTGACCACATGCTGCTAGAATATCATCCCCCCTAGGAGTCCGTACTGGAGATGGGTACCCCGCTTTTAGTATAATTTGAGCAAATCGCTCTATATCTTCTGCTTCAGATCTTTGGAAAGGGCTGCCAGGCCAAGAATTGAACGGTATCAGATTTATTTTTGCAGGGATTCCCTTCATTAACTTAACCAGGGCCCTCGCATCAGATACTTTGTCGTTAACGCCCTTAAGCATAACGTACTCAAATGTTATTCTCCGAGCATTATGGGCCCCTGGGTACGTCCGGCAGGCATTCAACAGCTGTTTTATCGGATATTTCCTATTAATAGGGACCAAAACGTCTCTAACTTCATCCGTGACCGCATGGAGGGAAATGGCAAGATTAACGTCTAACTCCACGCCACACCTATGGATTTCAGGAACTATTCCAGAAGTGGAGAGTGTTATTCTTCGTTTGGAGATTGAAATGCCCTCGTGATCCATAATAATGCGAAGAGCCTTTATGACATTATCGAGATTATAAAGTGGTTCGCCCATTCCCATCAGAACAATATTTGTTATTGGCCGTCCTGGTTGAGCGGACGGCCAAGCTCTTAGCTCATCAAGGGCCATCAAGACCTGTCCCACAAGTTCGTATGGGATCAAATTACGCACAAGTCGTTGCGTTCCAGTATGACAAAAAGAACAATTAAGTGTGCATCCCACTTGAGAGGATATACACAACGTTCCTCTATCTTCCTCAGGAATATACACTGTCTCTGCCTCTGCCCCGTCATCGAATTTCAGGAGCCATTTTATTGTCCCATCTACACTGGTTTGCTTAGTTGAAATATTTGGCCTTTTTATTTCGAACTTTCCATTTAATTCCTCGCGAATAGGTTTTGATAGCGTTGTCATATCGGAAAATTGTTTTACGCCCTTATGGTAAAGCCAATGCCACACCTGCCCCGTCCGGAAGTCACGCAACTCCAATTGGGACAATCGGTCTCTTAGCTCTGTTCTCGACAGGCCAATCAAGTTTTCCTTGGCTCGCCAATCCGCCCGTTGAGAAGGGTCTATTTTTTGCATTCCTTATCAATTCGTTTCTTCATCGCGGTAAAACCAGCAAGAGAATAGGTATCCGTAGTCTTAGTACCCCTACTTGAAAACCCTACAACAACCATACGATTTCCACGAATCATAGCTTTCACTAGCTGAGCATCCGTGGATGAGTCACTGGTCCATGCTCCGTTGCCGGAGGTAACCAAATTAAAGATTTTTTTCCCTATCGTCACCTTGACCTTGCTTTTCTTTTTGAAACTATAGCCAGCTATGAAATTAACTTCCCCTTTAACATTTAAAGATGGTCGGTTGGTGACCAGCGCGTACGGTTGTCCCCTTTGTTTATACTTCCCTCGTTCTTTTGTCGGTGCACTAGCTATATAGCAAACCCTGCCATCTTTATTTTTGAAGGTATATGCAGCCCATTTCCGTTTTTGATCAATCATCTTGGGGTCAAGGGCCTGACCTGTTTCTGTAAATAGCCCCATCAACAAACCATTAAGAATGATAGTCAGGAAAAAACGTTTTAAAAAATTCATTCTCTGATTTTCTTTCGTACAGTTATTCGAATTTAACTCACCGCTTACACGGTCTATATGTTTCCTTATTGAATCACATTCAGATAATCTAATAAACCAAAATCGAGAACAAAATCTGCTAGGTTTGTTCTTGGGACAGTAATGCTTCAAGACTATTCGTTATGGAATTTCGGCTGGGTCTCCACAAACCCCTATCTCGAGCCTCCAGAAGCCGATGTATTATGTCGTTTAGTGCATCAGGGTTGCTTTCTTTTAAAAACTCAAGCGTTTCTCTGGTTTCTATATAAGCTTCATAGACAGCGTCAAAATGATGATCCGAAACACAGTGCGAGGTAGCTGCAAATGCAAAAAGATAATCAACCGTCGCAGCCATTTCAAAAGCGCCCTTATACCCATGCCTCATTACTCCTGAAATCCATTTTGGGTTAACTACACGCCCACGCACTACTCGACCTATTTCTTCTTCCAATCTCCGGATTTTTGGCGCATATGGTCTGGAGTGATCCCCATGATAAATCGCTGGCTGTAACCCCGAATAATGCCTAACCGCCGCGCTCAACCCTCCCTGGAATTGGTAATAATCATCTGAATCTAATATATCGTGCTCTCTGTTATCCTGGTTATGCAAAACTACCTGAGTTTTGGATAACCTTGTTCGGAATAAATCTTCTCTATCATCACCAAACAATTTCCCTCCGTAAGCAAAACTACCCCAGAGCATGTACGCTTCAGCAAAATCTCCCAGATCGGACCAAATTCCCTCGTCGATCAAGGTCTGTAACCCAGCCCCATAGGCACCAGGCTGCGATCCAAAAATACGTATACTAGCTTCTCTAAAAGCAGTTTTCTCATCTAACCCTTCAGCCATCATTCGCCTTTTTTCGATGCGTACAGTTGCTGCTAAGGGATTAACTTCATCCGGTTCATCAAGTGCTGCAACTTGCCTGATTGCAGAATCGAGAAACTCTATCTGGTATGGAAACGCATCCCTAAAAAAACCAGAAATTCTGAAAGTCACATCTATTCGTGGTCTATCTAATGCGCTGAATGGTATAATATTAAATCCAATAACCCGGCCCGACATAGGTTCCCATTCAGGAGTTACTCCCAAAAATGCCATAGCTTGAGCTATGTCGTCACCTCCCGTCCTCATATTTGCAGTCCCCCATCCGGATAAAGCTATTGTCTTCGGCCATTCCCCATGCTCTTGAAGATGGCGATCCAATAACATTCCAGCAGACTTCCAACCTAGCTGCCATGCCGTTGGCGTGGGAACTGCACGTGAATCAACTGAGTAGAAATTTCGACCTGTGGGGAGAACGTCGGGCCGACCCCTAGACGGCGCACCGGAAGGCCCTGGCAAAATAAAACGTCCGCCCAAAGCCTTAACTACACCACCTATTTCCTCTTCCCCAGTGGCCATAACTTTCGGCCTAATTTCTCTATCCAAATACTCCAACACCGCTATAGTTTCTTGCCAATTTTTTTCAGGCTTCAACTTCCCTGAAACTAATTCACGAGACACAAGCTCAAGTCTCTCGACTGTGTCCCCGAAGCTTCTCCAGAGACAATTGGGCAAAATATCCAATAATACCTTTGGCTTATCAACTTTCCACTCATCGGAAAAAGAACAATCCAAAGGATCAAAGTTTCCCAATCCTAAATCCATCGATAAGGCGCGGATCAATGAATTTTCGGCCTTCAAACCACCCCCTCGGGGCGCCCGTACCAGAGCGACTAGTAAATCATTTAATGGATCTCCTGTGGGACTTTTCCCAAAAATATGAAGGCCGTCACGAATTTGCAGTTCCTTCACATCACAAATGTAAGCGTCGAGTTTTTTTAATTTCTCGTCATATCCTTCATGGACCGACACTCCACAGTCTTGAAAAACATTGTGTTGATCCGCTAATTCTAAAATTTGAGTTCCAAGAACCTGCATTCTCGGCGGATCAATTTGGGATGCTTGATAATATTCGTCAATCAGTTGCTCCAACTCTATCATGGGGCCATAGGATTCCGCTCGCGTTAATGGAGGAACTAAATGATCAATTATCGTTGCTGCCGTTCTTCGTTTAGCTTGAGCACCTTCACCTGGGTCATTTACTATGAACGGATATATGTTGGGAGTGGCACCGAGTGCAAGCTCCGGGTAACAGTCTCGAGAAAGAGCAACAGATTTTCCTGGTAGCCATTCCAAGTTTCCATGTTTCCCCAAGTGAATGATCCCGTGGCACTTGAAGCATTCGCGTATCCAAGCATAAAAAGCCATGTACCCATGCGGAGGTACAAGTGCCGGATCGTGATAAGTTTCCTTGGGTGCTATATTGTATCCGCGAGCCGGCTGCACGCCTACAATAACATTCCCGAGTTTAGTTATTGGAAGTATAAACTTTTCTCCCACAACAAATGGATCTACCTCCGGCTCTCCCCATCTATTGGTAATCTCTTTTTTGCTCTTTTCCGGCAGCCGACAAAAGAAATTTCTATAAGCCGAAATCGAAATACTTGGCGCAAATGAACTTGAACGCGGTTTTTTTATATTATTTGTTGGCCCATCTTTTAATTTAAAGATTAGTTCCTGGCTATCCTGCGGCATGTTTTCTACCAGATAGTTATGGCTTTTAAGTGCTTCAAGAATCCGAAAAGCACTTTCTGGTGTATCCAGCCCTACACCATTTCCTATTCGTCCATCCTTGTTAGGATAATTGCTTAAAATTATAGCTACTCGTTTTTCTTTTTCTGGCGTACTCCCCAATTTCACCCAGTTAGTTACCGTTTCCACGGTCTGTGAAAGGCGGTCGGGAACAGGATCGTATGTTATAACCGAACATTGCGTCAGACGGTCAAATTCTGCACTTGATTTAAACGACACCGCCCGGGTTATAAGACGACCATCAACTTCTGGGAGAGCAACGTTCATCGCTATATCCCTTGAAGTTAAACCATTCGCAGAATTCTCCCAACTTTCCTTATCCATGCCCGAAAAAATAATTTGAAAGATTGGGCAGTCGGTATTTTCAAACGGGCCCATATTTGTCTCAGCTCCTAATTTGGAGACTGCGAAACCCGTAGAATTTACTATTGCTGAAATTTTAATTTTCCCAATAACCGACTTTATAAGTTCAGCCGAAAAATCGTCCTTTAAACTGGAAACGTAAATCGGCAGGACATTAATATCTAAGGATAAAAACCTATTTATCAAAGAATCAATCGGCTTCAAATTCCCAGACATAATTAAAGATCGATAGAAAGTAATCAGTACAACTGCATGATCT
The DNA here is from genome assembly GCA_964342575.1 of uncultured Nisaea sp. Taxonomy (GTDB): domain Bacteria; phylum Pseudomonadota; class Alphaproteobacteria; order Thalassobaculales; family Thalassobaculaceae. Next base: position 50,661 of record CAYFGZ010000009.1, read on the forward strand.
CCTACCCAGTTTCTCTGGACATCAGCCAAACTAGGGTATTCTTTCCCAGGCAAGTAAACTCCTGCCTTCAATAATGGGGATGGTTCCTTCCAGGTTAGTCTATAACCAATGAGCGAAGCAGAAAATTTTAGCAAATTCGACGCATTTTCTATTCCACCATTCAAAAAATACGACCAACACTTGTTCACTATATCCGGTGCTACAGTCGAATATGAAATTAGATGCGGGTCCGGTTTATCATCTCCCGGGATAATAATCAGCTGTACATTATACTCTTTTGCGATGCTCCTAACTTGTTCTAAACCGTAACTCCAGTAACTGACCCCACCTATTATTCTAATTATAACAAGGCGTGCTTTTGAAATTATTTTTTCGCAGTATAGGTCGACAGAAAGATTATGATTCAGCTGCATTAAATTAGCTAGCCGGAGAATTGGTGTACCTTCCGACATTTGCGATTGAGCTCGAACCAGGCATGTAAGATCACTATCAGCCGCGGACAGAATAACCATGTCACCAGGACACTGATCGATGTCTATCGCTTCTCCACCATCCCCGATAGTACCCGCGGCTGCCGCAAGAAGATGCATCAGTTTCAGTCTCTACTCTTGGAGTGCGTCTGAAATCGTTTTTTTATCGAGTCCCGCGTAACCAATTATAACTAATTTGGAGTATCTTTCTGCATCTGACTCCCAATATCTATCAAAATATTTTTCGACGCGATTTCCAACCGCTTGTATAGCTAGGCGCATCGGTTTTCCGGAGACTGACAAAAACCCCTTTATTCTTAGTATATTGTGCGATTCTATGACGGCTTCTAATTTTTTGAAAAATTTATCCTGATCCTGATGTTCCGGCAGATCAATTACAAAACTTCCGAAGTCTTCGTGATCATGATCATCCTCACTTTCGTGATGTGAAGGGCGACTATCTAAATCCAGTTCAGCTTCAGCCCCAAGCCCAAGCAAAACCGATGCCTTTATCTTCCCAAAGCTCGTTCTGACCGTTTTAACCTTGGGTCTTTGATATTCAGACACCTTAGATTCAATTAATTCCCATGAACCTTCCTCCACTAATTCGCACTTATTTAGAACGATAATATCAGCACACTGCAGTTGTTCCTCAAAAAGTTCCTCCAGAGGACTGTCGTGGTCTAGATATTCATCAGCCTCTCTCTGCAATTGAACAGCGGCTGGTTTTTCTGCAAATGTTCCTGAAGCTACAGCCGCGGAATCGATAACCGCTACAACCCCATCAACTGTAGCTTGTGTTCTCACTTCGGGCCAGGTAAATGCTTTTAATAACGGCTTCGGTAATGCCAAGCCAGAGGTCTCTATTATTATGTGATCCGGCCGCCTAGGCCTATTTAATAGCGTTTTCATGCTCGGTAGAAAATCATCTGCAACGGTACAACAAATACAACCATTCGCCAACTCAACGATATCTCCATCAGAACAATTTTCAATCCCGCAGCCGAGCAGCAGTTCCTTATCCACACCTAAATCACCGAATTCATTAATTATAAACGCAAGTTGTCTGCCTCCAGCCGTAGCTATCAGATTTTTTATCAAACTAGTTTTTCCAGACCCTAGGAACCCCGTAATTACCGTGGCGGGAATTTTTTTGAACGTTGGGCTAACTCTCTCTTTCTTCATTATACTCTCCCGTCAATTAGCATCTCATCTATTCGCCACCAACGGAAGATCCGCATTTCAGCCTCACCCCGAGCTGAAATAGGCAACGACGCCGACGGCAGGTCTCCTGGCTCGTGGGTCGCTACGTACGGCTCAACCTTCCCAGAAAAACCACGAGGGCTTTATTCCAGTGGTCGCAAAGAACCGACGCTCTCCACTCACAGTTGCGGGGGCAGCCGCGGCCTCTAACAAGCTGATTTAACAACTTGGTTAACCGCGTTCCCTTTTAATCAAATCTCGGAACCGTGGACAAATTAATTTGATATACTAAGCAGTAGATGTGTCAAGTGATTGATGATTGTTATTTATCGAGATTGCGACTGATTTTCAATTTTACTTGACAAGCTTTGTGTTTTCATTGACTCCCATACCCTCAAATTGATTCTCTGGTCCTGTTTATAAGAATTTAGATTGTTACAAATAACTTTCACCGCGACCATCCAAAATTTGAGCGAACAGTAATTTCCGGGGGTAGAAACTATTGATAGATATTCAGCGGCCAACACATATTAATAATAAGCCTCTCCCCAGGGGGAAACGCTCGCTTATTTCAACCGCTGAGGCAACTTGGCCCAAAGTATCCATATTTGTCTCCCTATTGGTGCTTATGCCAATAGCAGCATTAGTGTGGTCAGCAAGTAACCCGGAAGAAAATGTATGGGGCCACTTGGTGAATTCGGTTCTTCCCATATATATTATTAATTCAGTTATCCTGATGGTCGGTGTAGGAGTTGGCGTAATTGTTGTAGGGACTGGCACTGCATGGTTAATTGCTATGTGTAAATTCCCGGGGCACAAGCTGTTCTCTTGGATGCTAATATTACCACTCGCCATGCCCGCATACGTCATAGCCTATGTTTATACCGATATCCTGGAATATTCTGGCCCGTTACAAAGCTCCTTACGCACCTTTTTCGGCTGGAAAAGCTCCCAAGACTACTGGTTCCCAGAAATCAGAAGCCATACTGGAGCTATTATTTTACTAAGTCTGGTTTTATATCCATACGTTTACGCCCTGGCTCGCGCCGCTTTTCTAGAACAGTCCGCCTCCATGTTAGAAGTTGGCCGTACTCTTGGGCGAAATGCCCTGCAAAATTTCGTTTCGATCTCACTGCCTCTTGCTCGGCCCGCTATCGTGATTGGAACGACGCTTGCACTTATGGAAACGTTGAGCGATTTTGGAACTGTTGATTATTTTGCTGTTCGAACACTTACATCTGGTATTTTTGATGTCTGGTTCGGGATGGAAAACAGAGGAGGCGCGGCCCAAATCGCGCTAGTCCTACTTAGTTTTGTCGTCTTATTAGTCTGGCTCGAAAGTTCCTCCCGACGACAACAACGGGTTCACAACACCTGGAAAAAAACAGCTTCCATCAAAGTTCATTTGAACGGTTGGCACTCTTATGCCGCAATAATTTTCTGCCTATTCCCAGTATTTTTTGGATTTATCCTTCCTACTGTTTTCCTTGTTGCATACGTATTGCATAATGTGGAGCTATTGTGGTTGGGAAACTATCTAGAATACGCTTTAAATAGCATAATATTAGCGTCAGCAGCAGCTATTATTTGTATGGTTATGGGTATTTTCCTGGGCTATAGCAGCCGCTTAAGTAACAATTGGATTGTTAAGATAGCTGTGCGTATGTCAACTTTTGGTTACGCATTGCCTGGTGCCGCCTTAGCTATTGGTTTGCTGATAGCTTTTGGTGGAATAAATAGTCTGTGTAATCAGACCTGGCAATTTCTATTCAATACGTCACCAGGCTTCTTCTTGGGTGGAGGGCTAGTCGCATTGCTTTTCGCGTACACAATCCGATTTTTAGCAATCGGTGTTGGTTCAGCAGAAAGCGGGCTGGGAAAAGTTACCCCAAATATGGATATGGCATCACGCACCCTAGGCCACGGTCCCGCATCAACATTGTGCAAAATACATATACCGCTGCTTAAAAGTAGCCTGATAACTGGATGCGTTTTAATTTTCGTTGACACTATGAAAGAGCTATCCGCTACACTAATACTTCGGCCCTTTAATTTCGAAACGTTAGCTACTTTTGTGTACCAGTATGCTTCAGACGAACTTCTTCAGGAATGTGCGCCAGCGGCACTGACTATCGTACTAGCAGGCCTTGTGCCAGTTATATTACTTAACATGGTTATCGACGCCCGTAGGTAGATAAACGCATTTTTCAAAGACGTCCGCCAATGGCTTCTTGACTAAACGCACCGCGTCTACCAGTCCGGTGTTTCCCATCGTCTTCATCGAATAAATCTGCCAATTGATCCATCATCGTGCCACCTAATTGTTCTGCATCAACAATAGTTACGGCTCTTCGATAATAACGCGTTACATCATGTCCAATGCCAATAGCCACCAGTTCAACCGGAGATCGGGTCTCTATATATTGGATTGTTTCCCGCAAATGTTTTTCAAGGTAATTTCCAGGATTTACCGACAACGTCGAGTCATCCACCGGGGCCCCATCGGAAATTACCATCAATATGCGGCGTTCTTCGGGTCTCGCCAGAAGTCGTTGATGCGCCCAAATAAGCGCCTCCCCATCAATATTTTCTTTAAGGATCCCCTCCCTCAGCATTAACCCCAGCGCTTTTCTAGCGTGCCTCCAAGGTGAATCTGCAGCTTTATAAACGATGTGCCTAAGATCATTTAGGCGACCCGGATTCTGTGGTTTACCATTGCTTATCCATTTTTCTCGCGCCGTCCCACCCTTCCATTGTTTCGTCGTAAAACCAAGGATTTCAACCTTAACACCGCATCTTTCTAGGGTGCGAGCGAGGATGTCAGCGCTCATAGCAGCAATAGTTATAGGTCTTCCTCTCATG
>CAYFGZ010000010.1:0-52227 GCA_964342575.1 uncultured Nisaea sp.
CCCGCTCCCCAACGATGGTGGCAATGACAGCTATAACACTTTCCCACCTTTCGAATGGTCGGTTTATTCTGGGGCTTGGCCCCTCAGGCCCCCAAGTAGTAGAAGGCTGGCACGGTGTCCCATATGGCAAACCTTTGACCCGTCTAAGAGAGTATGTGTCAATTATAAAAACGATACTGGAACGAAAGGAACCTCTAAAATACGAAGGTGAGCATTATAAATTCCCTTATCATGGAGAAGGAGCCACAGGTCTAGGTATTCCGTTGAAAAGTATATTGCATGGTGATCCAGCTATGCAGATGGTGACGGGAGCAATCTCTCCAGCTGGTGTAACTGCAGCAGCCGCGCTGGTTGACGGCTTCATTCCTATTTACATGGACCCCAGTAGATTTGATGTGTTTTCTGAGCACATAGAAGCGGGGTTCAAAAAAAAGGCAATCCCGCAGTCGCTTGAACATTTTTCTGTTATGCCGATGTGTGTGGTCAAAATTGATGATGACCTAGAAGCCGCAAGTTTACCGGCCAAGGAAAATATCGCTTTTTACGTGGGAGGCATGGGCGCTCGAAATAAAAATTTCTATTGTGACTACGCTAAACGTATCGGTTTTGAAGAAGCCGCAGTAAAAATCCAGAACCTGTTCTTAGACGGAAAAAGAGCCGAAGCTACCGCAGCCGTACCTCAAGAGTTGGTTGACCAGGTTGCGTTAGTAGGTCCTAAAGAGCGCATAGCAGAAAAACTAGTCGTATGGAAAGAAGCCGCAAAACAACGCCATGTGGATACGCTCATAGCAAGGGCCGATGACGTTGAAACTATCCGCTTTCTCGCCGAACAGGTGCTTTAAATTTCTATAGTAAATAACTTGTGAGTTAATACTTTGATAGATCATGGCGAATAGCCGAAAGTCACTACTATGAAAACGCCGGCTAAAGCCGCGCTCTACATGGCAATAGCCATGATATTTTTTGCAACAATGGGTATTTTTATCAGGCTTTCGTCGGAAACTTTGCATCCACTAGAAATAGTTTTTTTTAGGAATTTTTTAGCGTTAATATTTTTCCTGCCATTCATTTATCGGAATGGCATCGGCGTACTTAAGACGAAGCAAAAAAAATTATATACCTTCCGGGCGATAATTAACGTAACAGGCATGGCGGCTGGCTTCACAGCGCTCACAATGATACCATTAGCCGAAGCAACGGCTTTAAGCTTCACTGCTCCCTTGTTTGCCACTTTCGGTGCCGCCCTTTTCCTTGGCGAAGTCATTCGAATGCGGAGAATTCTAGCCTTAATATCTGGATTTATTGGAATGCTGATTATTCTTCAACCTGGCGTGAACGAGTTCTCCCCTGGAGCAGGGTTGGCTATCCTGAATGCCGTGACAATAGGCGTTACAGTTTTATTGGTAAAAAAACTCACTGCTACCGAACCCGCCAAAATAATAGTAATTTACATGGCACTGCTGCAAACGCCTATGGCTTTGATACCGACGCTATTCGTATGGGAATGGCCAACCCCAATCACCTGGGTATGGCTTATCGGCCTCGCTGGCTGCGGGACCCTAGGCCACTTATTGTATACCAGAGCAATCCAATTGTCGGAAGTTTCCCAAATGCAGCCAATAGAATTCATCCGACTACCAATCATCGCCTTTTTTGCCTATCTCCTGTTTGCAGAAACTCCGACACTATGGACGTGGATTGGTGGAACTATCATATTTTCGGCGACAGCCTATGTCACGCATCGAGAAGCACAACTTGCAAAACTGGATATTGAAAGACAAAAACATCTGTAAAATATTAGTTATACGTATTAGAGCATTATTCTAGTTTTATATTTTCCAATACTTTGTCTACAATTTTTTCAGACTCTCCAATATATCCTTCCGGATCTAAAAGTTCCTTTATTTTCGACGGTGTCAAATGCTCAGACACAACTGGATCAGCTATCAGGGCGTCACTAAAAGGCTTTGCCTCTTCGTAAGACTTCATAGCAATTTCATAAACTATTTCGTGTGCCGTTTGTTTTCCAATTGCCTTCCCCAAAGACAGCATAACTTTTTCCGACAAAAGTAAACCACCCAAAAGATCTAAATTCTTCCGCATCCTTTTGGGGTAAACCTCTAATCTTTCTAGAACACCACGCATTTTGGCTAGAAGGGCTCCAGAGTAAATCATCATTTCTGGAACAGCAGCCAACTCTATCCTCAGTAGCGCCGAATAACGCTCGTGTTCCTGAAAGGCGGCGTCCGTGATCGCAATTTGCTGGGCTCGAATTAACCTAGACAAGCCAATTGCCAGTTCGACTGTGGCAGGGTTGCGCTTGTGCGGCATAGTACTGCTGCCGACCTTGCCGTGGTGATGCGGTTCCGCGACTTCTCCAAACTCAACTTGCTGCAAAGCGTAGATTTCTCTGGCAATTTTTCCCAGAGTTGCGGAAATTTGTGTAAGTAAATTTGCCAATTCGCAAATCCTATCTCTTGACGAATGCCAGCAAATATTAGGCACCGATAATTCAAGATATTGTAGAGCCCTCTTCTGAATTTCTTGGCCCTTTTCACCGAATGCCGCCATTGTTCCAACGGCTCCCGTTATATTTCCAGAAAAGACCCTTGGCTCTGCCTCGGAACACCGCTCTAGATGACGGCCAATTTCATCTACCCAAACGGCGCACTTGTACCCAAACGTCAACGGAAGTGCCTGCTGCCCATGCGTCCTTCCCACCATAGACGTAGACCGATGTTCCCGCGCTAATTCAGCCAACGCATCACGCGCCGCCTTCAAATCCCTTAAAATTAATGGCCATACTTTCTTGATCTGCAAAATTAAGCCCGTATCCATTATGTCTTGCGTTGTCGCCCCATAGTGAATGAATTCCCCGGCCCCGTTGTCGCAAATTTCCTCCAAGGCCCGTATGGCAGGCACGATCGGGTGAGCCGTTTCACTTATGCCTCTTCCTATTGCCGCTATATCTACATTTTCTGCTTTCGCCTTCTTTGCTATCTCGACGGAAGCATCCAATGGGATCACTTCCAACTCCGCCTGAGCCTTAGCTAACGCTACTTCAACGTCGAACCAAGCCTGGACGCGCATCTCATCGTTGAACACCTCTAAAAATTCTGGCGTTGAAAAGGAAGCGCCGTAAAGCAACGACTCACTGGCATGGCTGGGCATATCTTACTCCAAAATAAGCTTCATAATTTTCTATGTTTTTTTCGACTTTGAAAAATAGATTTTTTCTTCCTCGCCTTTTAATAAACGACGAATGTTTGGAAAATGTCTGAAAATTACAAGAATGGCCATAAATCCAGACAATTCAGCATGCTGTTGATCAATTAAATAAAGGGCTAAAGCGGGACTAACGCCAAAACAAATTACTGCAGCTAGAGAGGAATATCTAAAAATAATTGCTATAAGTAGCCAGGTTATTATTGTCAAAAAGCCGAATACTGGTGACAAGGCTATGAAAATGCCTAACCCTGTCGCGACTCCTTTTCCTCCCCGGAATTTTAGCCAAATAGGAAAACAGTGCCCCAGGATACAGCCAGCCGCAGCAAGTACACCCATGTCTGTCCCAAAAGTTAGTGCCAGTAAAGTTGCTAAAGCACCTTTGCCACCATCCAGGAATAACGTCGCGAGCGCTAGCCCTTTTTTGCCAGTTCTGAGAACATTAGTAGCTCCAATATTTCCAGAGCCAACAGACCGTATATCAACTGCACCAAATAGCTTAACCAACAACCACCCAAAGGGAATAGAACCAAGACAATATCCTAGGGCGAAAGATGCATAAAAAGGCCAAGTATATTCTATGGAGCCTAGAGGATCAGGCATTAACTATATTGTCCCCTCAACTTAAATCGACCGGATCACTATCGTACACGATATTACCGCCTCGAATGGTTTTCAATACTCGCCCTTGGATAGGCTTACCGTCAAACGGACTGTTTTTGCATTTACTGCGAAAACCTTCCGCATCAATAAAACCGGCTACATCTGGATCAAAGATGACTAAATCAGCTGGACGCCCCGGACCTAGATCTCCAGTCCCCAGACCAAGAATATTGGCGGGATTAGAAGTTAATGCCGCTAACGCTTTTAGCATCGTGAGCGAACCGTTATGAACGCTTTCGAGCGTTATGGATAATAATGTTTCCAATCCAACTACTCCGAAAGCAGCTTGACTGAAGGGTAGACGCTTTGAGTCCTGATCACGAGGGGTATGATCGCTGGCGATGGCGTCAATCGTCCCATCTTCAATGCCATTCAAAACAGCCCGTCTGTCACCCTCCGAGCGCAATGGCGGCGACACTTTGGCGAAAGTCCGATAATCTGTCACAGCGTCCTCATTTAATGAAAAATAATGCGGGGCTGTATCACATGTAACAGGAAGCCCGGCGATTTTTGCTTTTCTAATAGCTTCTATACCATCCGCAGTTGTAACGCGAGACGCATGATATCTTCCCCCTGTGAGCTCAACCAATCTCAGGTCTCTCTCTATCAAAATTACTTCTGCTGCAACAGGAATACCAGTGAGCCCCAACCTCGTTGCTGTTGTCCCTTCTGACATTACGCCGTCTCCAACTAACTCCGCGAGTTCGGGGTGTTGAATTACAACAGTATCGAAAACAGTTGCATAAGACAGTAGCCGCCGCATAACCATCGCGTTACTTATTGCTTTCGCCCCATCAGTAAAGCCTAAAGCCCCCGCATTATGAAGCAAACCAATTTCCGACATTTCTTCACCAAGCGTTCCTTTCGTGGCCGCGGCGTAACTTTTTATATTAACTAAACCAACCTCAGACCCACGACGCTCTACAAATTCTAATAGCGCCACATCGTCTATTACCGGATCCGTATTCGGAAGACATACAATACTCGTAACACCACCAGCTGCTGCTGCCTCCGATACACTATCAAGCGTCTCAAGATGCCCATTTCCTGGCTCACCGGTCATAACACGCATGTCTATCAGTCCCGGCGCGATGCATTTTCCTGCACAATCCTCAACTTCTACGTCTTCATGGGTCAAGTCTATGAAAACATCTGGGCCCGCTTCCTCAATCGTTCCGTCCTTTACTAGCACCGCTCCGTTTTGATCTAGCCCAGAAGCTGGATCTAGAAGTCGGGCATTTTTATAAAGTTTTCGGCTCAGCACTGAATTAACACCTAAGTTATGAATAATTTTTAGCCCACGGCACTGTTTGGGTTTTCACCAATGCTTCAAGACAGGCCATACGCACGGCCACTCCCATTTCGACTTGCTCCCTGATTAGACTTCTGTCGATATCATCTGCTAACTCCGAATCTATCTCTACCCCTCGGTTCATAGGCCCGGGATGCATAATGAGTGCATCGGGTTTAGCAAGTCGTAACTTGTCGTAATCTAGCCCATAAAGCTGATAATATTCCCTGATTGACGGAACAAAACTTCCTGTCATTCTTTCCGTTTGCAGTCGCAACATCATTATAATATCGCAATTCTCCAATCCAGATCTCATATCATGATGTATTTCCACCCCAAGTTGATCAAGGCCACTGGGGATAAGTGTCGGAGGCGCGACAGCCCTAACTCTGCAACCCATAATTGACAAAAGATGAATATTTGATCGAGCGACTCGGCTATGGGCAATATCTCCACAAATTGCTACAATGAGCCCCTCCAAGGCGCCACCCAACCTACGTCGAATAGCCAAGGCGTCCAATAAGGCCTGTGTCGGGTGCTCGTGACTACCATCCCCCGCATTAATAACGGAGCAATTCACTTTTTCAGCTAGCAAGTGAACAGAACCAGAATTCGCGTGACGAACGACCAAGACGTCGGGATGCATAGCGTTTAAAGTCATGGCGGTATCAATTAATGTTTCACCTTTTTTAATTGAACTCCCACTGACTGACATATTTATTACGTCGCCGCCGAGACGCTTACCCGCCAACTCAAATGACGTTCTAGTTCTGGTAGAATTTTCAAAAAACATGTTTATTAATGTTCGCCCTCTCAATATAGAGTGCTTTTTATCAGCTTGGCGATTTGCCTCAACATAGCCATCGGCAAGATCTAACAGCTGTTCTATATCAAAACGATCTAGACCTTCGATTCCGAGTAAATGCCTATATCGATAGGGGGTGTCCAATGTATCCGGGAGGTTATTTTCTGTCACCATATAACAACTACTATAACTCGATACTATAGTTATCTACAAGACAGCGATTAACAGAATATCCAATTTTTTCGCAAGCAAAGCTCGCATTTTTGTGATAAAATTATATTGATACAGAGCAAATATAGAAATGATAACCGGCTTAAAACACCAAAAACTAGCTGTTTTCGTTAAAAGAAAAAAATGGCTCCAAAAAATATTAGACGAGTGCCTAGAGCAAGACGAATCCGATATTCCTGATTTACACCTGCATCCTCAGGCTTCAGGATTATTGTTAGAATCAATGAATGCGTTTTGCTCAGCGAGATGGCTCACGGTTATTATCCTCTCTCAAGCGATCTTGGACGCTGCCTTGTTAAAAAGTGAAAATTTGGATGGAACCGCAATCAACAATATAAGAACTGGAAGAGACTTTGTTTGGCTGCGCAATAGAAGGAATAACCTTTTGCACGCAGATTGCTCTCACCCGGCAGTCACGATCCATAGTTTCGAAGTCGACAATTTATCAATGGAGCGTGAAGCTAGAAAAGCCATGGAGCTAGTTTTAAATGGCTTAACTGACACTATCCTCTAATTCTATCGTTCCTTCAGCACTAAATACTCTAACGAATTCTGCGCGTAACTCCCGGTCAACTTCTGCCATGCTAACCTTGCTTCCAAGATCCTTAAAGCTAGTTACTCCCTCACCCCTTAAACCACAAGGTACAATGCCTGAGAAGTGTTCTAGATCGCTCGAAATGTTTATAGAAACGCCGTGTAATGTAATCCAACGCCTTATCCTGACTCCAATAGCACCTATTTTGTCTTTCCTGGCTGGTTCTCCTAAATCTTCCCGATTGACCCATATACCTACCCTATCCATCCCACGCTTCCCTTGAATCTGAAATTTAGAGAGCGTCTGGATAATCCATGTTTCGAGGTAAGTAATGTATTGGCGGACGTCCTGTCGAAAATGACGTAAATCAAGCATTACATACGCTACCCGCTGCCCCGGCCCATGATAAGTATACTGCCCTCCACGGCCAGTTTTATATGTTGGAAATCTAGTCTTATCTAATAGATCCTGAGGATGAGCACTCGTCCCAGCAGTATAAATCGGCGGATGTTGAAGGAGCCAAACTAGTTCTGATGCTTTTCCCGTATAGATAAGCTCAACGCGATCATTCATTACCCTCAGGGCATCCTCGTAGTTGACCAAACCATCTGAAATTTTCCATTCAATTCTACGCACAAGATGATCCTAATGTTAGTTAATGATGATCCTTATCACAATTACCATATTATAATGACTTATTAGTTCATTTCGTGGTCAAAAGAATAAGATTTTCTATTTGCCCCTTCGGTCGTCTGCCAGTACTGTCAATAATATAGCAAAAGCGGTCGTGGCGGAATTGGTAGACGCGCAGCGTTGAGGTCGCTGTCCGGGCAACCGGGTGGAAGTTCGAGTCTTCTCGACCGCACCAAATAATTACGAAATTTTTACTTCTTTAAATAAAAAACAAAAAAAGCGAATATAACCAATATAAAATTAGCGACGGCACCCCCCTCAGAAAACTGTATATATCTCAGCAAGCCTCTATTAACAGCTGAAATAACATTTAACAGAATTTGCCATTAGAGGGATTAAGCCAATATAATCTAGGAACTACTGGCTGGTATATAAGGCTGGGTATTATTAAGAATCTCTCAACGATCTTCCAGAAACTCCCTAGCCATCTGATTGTACTCACCGCCCCTAGTAACCTTCTGCATCAGCTCAGTCGAAGCTATACCTTTCAAGTCTGTAGCTGGCACACCCTCCCGCAACGCTTTTAGGGTGGAGTAAACTGCTTCCACTGCCGCACTAAAGGGATGATGTCCTTGCAGACATATTCGGACGTTACGTGAACCTAGATACTCCAAGTCAAGCATACTTGCATCACCCACCCCACCCAGAATTATGGGTATTCTAATTTTAGTTGCGATTTCATCTAGTTCTTTCCGCGATTTAATTCCTACGAAAAATATCGCGTCAATTCCAACTTTCTCATACGCCAATGCCCGCTCTATAGCATCTTCTAAACCAGATACAGCAGCCGCACTCGTTCTACCTGCTATAACTAGGTTGGGGTCTGTCCGTCCATCAAGAGCCGCTTTCATCTTACCAACACCTTCTTCTACGGAAAGCAATTTTGTTCGTCCTTGCGAATTATATGGTTGGGGCAACACGGTATCCTCTATAGACATTCCTGACACTCCTGCCATCTCTAGTTCCTCAACCGTGCGCCTAACATTCAACGCGTTTCCATATCCATGATCGGCGTCAACCATGAGAGGAATACTCGCAGCCCTATTAATTCTTTGCGCCTGTTGAGCAAATTCTGTCAATGTAAGAACAATTAGATCAGGTGCTCCGAGCACAGTAAAAGACGCTATCGATCCAGCAAACATTCCTATTTCAAATCCTAGATCTTCAGCTATCCTTGCTGATATAGGATCAAAAACCGATCCAGGATGCACGCATCGATTACTATCCAACACCCTCCGAAATACTTTCCTTCGGTCACTGAAACGCATCTCATCCTCCTTAAAAACCGATATCCTAACTTGGCTATGCGAAACTTAGTAACAAATCAGTTTATGTTAAACAGCGTATTTCACAACTTATTCGAGCTGGCCTGCTCGCCATTTCTGAAAACTTATTTAGTAGTGGCAAAATAGCTGACCGGGGCTTAGGTAGCAACGCGAATACAAGTCTGTCTATTAAACTGTTAAGGGTTGGCGGAACATTGGCTTATTCCGGTTCACTAAGAAATAAGGTCGCAGAAAGTTCGCTAGGATCACGGCCTGCATCAACCATCCGAAAAACTAATTTACATAACTCCGCCCACCCGATACGCCGCCGTCACACATATAAACACCTCCGGTACAAAAGGAACCATCATCGGACCCCAGGAACAACATTAACCTTGCCACTTCCTCCGGCTGCCCATAACGTCGCAGCGGTGTATTGTCCGCCATAGGCTGCTTATTGCCTCTATCAGGATTAATTTTATCCTCAATTCTGTATATCATATTCGTTTCTATAGGAGACGGATTAACTGTATTTACCCGAATTTTGTCAGGAGCTCCTTCCATAGCTCCAGCTCGCATCAGGCCAATCACTGCATGTTTGCTAGTGATATAAGGCGATAACCCCGGGGTAGCCCTTATACCTGCGGTAGACGAAGTGATTACGATAGAGCCTCCCCCATTACCGGCCATCACTGGCATTGTATATTTTAATCCAAGCCAAACGCCTCGGGTATTAACCGCAAGAACGCGATCAAAATCTTGGTCCGTTTGCTCTTGGATGCTGGCAATTTTTCCTTCAATTCCAGCATTCAAAAGTGAAATGTCTATCTGTCCAAATAAATCTTGAGTCTTTGTAATATAATTTTGAACATCGGAAACAGCGGATACATCGGCAACAGCATAGGCCGCCTGCTTATTACCGATCTCTTTCACCATATCAGAAAGCATATCCTCCTGGATATCTACCAACATAACTTTTGAACCCTCGGCTGCAAAAAGTTTAGCCGCCGCTCGGCCTATACCGCCAGCTGCTCCTGTTATCACTGTAACCTTGTCATCCAATCTACCCATGTGAGCCCCCCCTTACCAACTACGTGTTTAGAATAGTTACTTTGGCAAAAATGTTCCCAAATGCGAAGATACCGTCTACAAGCGATCGTCTATATGTTAGAATCTCTATATTTTGCATACAGAAAACTAGATTTATTAGATTAGAAATCTTAGCAATGAAACAATTAACGATCATAGGCCACACTCCGTCCAAAAATACTCAAAATTTACGAGCTGCGGTATTGGAAGGTGCTGAAAGTTCCGAAGTAGAGGGTATCTCAGTAAATGCTATAACCCCGTTCGAGGCTAACATCAATGATATACTAGAAGCCGATGCTTTGATCCTAGGCACTACTGAAAATCTCGGCTATATGAGTGGGGCTTTAAAAGATTTTTTCGACAGAACTTACAACGCTGCACTGGAGAAAACCCAAGGATTGCCGTATGCACTTTATATACGGGCCGGTATGGATGGTACAGGAACGAAGCGAAGTGTGGAAAGCGTCACAACCGGCCTTAGGTGGCGTCGAGTACAACCCCCATTGCTATTGCGGGGAGCATGGAAAAAGGAATTTCTGATACAATCGAGGGAGCTTGGCTTGGCCATGGCAGTTGGATTGGAAGCCGGTATATTCTAAAGCGATTAGTTTGAACGTTACCCTTCGCCTACTCTCTGTTTCAGTGGACACAGGTGAAAATTTCTTCTTAACCTAGTTGACGTTTCCCGAGAGGAATGCCAATTGTCATTAAAAAAAAATGGACTGCGATAAAACTTTAGCCTATCTAAAATTCGTTTTGAAAATTTTTGTTGTTTATATGTGTAGCTTATTAATACGGTAAAAAATGAAGCTTGTAGTAGTAGAATCGCCCGCCAAAGCCAAAACCATCAACAAATATCTGGGCGACGGATATCACGTTTTGGCAAGCTATGGGCATATTCGTGACCTTCCATCCAAAAAAGGTATGGTACTGCCAGAAGACGGTTTCGCAATGACATGGGAAGCGAGCGCCAAATCCGAAAAGCCATTCCGAGAGATAAAACAGGCATTAAAGAAATCCGATAGTTTAATATTGGCAACTGACCCCGACAGGGAAGGAGAAGCTATCTCCTGGCATGTTTGGCGAATGCTGGAAGAGCAGAAAGCCCTAGGAGACATACAAGTACAACGGGTCGTGTTCAACGAAATTACGAAACCAGCTGTCTTGGATGCTATGGCTAACCCACGCGACGTCGATCAAGACTTAGTCGACGCCTATTTTGCCCGCAGGGCACTTGATTATTTGATTGGCTTTACCCTATCTGAGGTTTTGTGGAAAAAACTACCCGGTTCACGCTCGGCTGGTCGAGTGCAGTCGGTGGCATTGAGACTGATAGCCGAACGAGAAGCCGAAATTGAAGTTTTCGAACCTCAAGAATTTTGGACAATTGATGTGTTGTTAAAGACTGGAAGGGGTGAGCCATTTTTGGCTAGGTTGACGCATATAGATGGCAATCGCCTAGACAAATTTGATTTAACAAATAGCGAAAAGACAGAAGACGCTATATCATTAATTGAAAACGCAGATTATTTAGTTCAATCAATTTCACGAAAAAGAGTTCGCAGAAACCCGCATGCACCTTTCACAACGTCAACACTTCAACAGGAAGCCTCAAGGAAACTAAATATGGGTGCTTCACGAACCATGCAATTGGCTCAACGCCTCTACGAGGGCGTTGAAATCGGAGGAGAAACGGTTGGGTTAATTACCTATATGAGAACCGATGGAGTTCAAATGAGCCAAGAAGCTATTAATACTGCCAGAAAATTGATCCAGACAGAATACGGCGATAATTTCGTGCCAAATGCTCCGCGAATATATAAAACGAAAGCCAAAAATGCCCAGGAAGCGCATGAGGCCATCCGTCCAACGGATATGACCAAATCGCCGAATCAGGTAAGGCAGTACCTAGAGGAAGACCAAGCGCGATTATATGACCTGATATGGAAAAGATCTATCGCCAGCCAAATGGCCAGCGCAGAACTGGACCAGACAGTCATTAATATAAATGCAAATGATTCTAAAACCAGCCTAAGAGCCAATGGCTCCGTGATAGCTTTCGAGGGCTTCCTAAAGGTCTATAAAGAGGACCAAGACGATCCTAATCTTGAGGGAACTTCCGATGATGACAAATTGCTGCCACCGATGTCAGAAGATGAATGCCTAGCGAAGGAAAATATTAAATCCGCTCAGCACTTCACTCAGCCTCCTCCCAGATTTAGCGAAGCTAGCCTCGTTAAAAGAATGGAGGAATTAGGCATAGGGCGTCCTTCCACTTACGCCAGCATTATGCAGGTCCTTCAAGACCGAAATTATGTGCAACTCGAGAAAAAGCGTTTCGTACCTGAAGTTCGTGGCAGATTGGTCACCTCATTTCTATCGAACTTTTTTAAAAAATATATTCAGTACGATTTTACAGCAGATCTGGAAACCGAGCTCGACGAAATATCAGATGGAAAGCTAGCATGGGCAGACGTCCTGCAGAAGTTCTGGAAACCATTCCACAGGGCGATTGGTGACATTGATGAATTCAAAATACCGGACGTTTTAAAGCGTATAGACGAAGACCTTGGGCAATATTTCTTCCCCACTACGGGCGACGGAGTTTCCACACGTATCTGTCCTAAGTGTGGGACAGGTGAATTCAGACTGAACCTTGGAAAATATGGGCCATATGCAAGTTGCTCAAATTACCCTGACTGTAAAGTAACTAGGCAATTAATAATTTCTGGAAATAGAGCTGAAAATCCAGGAGCTGAGACTTTTGACGAACCGAAAATATTAGGTACGGACCCTGAGACCAACCAAGAAGTTAGTCTTAGGAAAGGACCTTATGGCTTTTACGTTCAACTAGGTGAGCAGGGCGAGAAAAAATCGGATAAACCAAAACGGGCTTCACTTCCCAAGACACTGTCACCTATGGAAACAAATTTTGAAATAGCAGTAGGTTTGCTAAGTCTGCCGCGGGAAATTGGCGTTCATCCCGATAATAGAGAGGCTATACTTGCGGGAATAGGTCGCTACGGGCCTTACCTAAAACATGACGGAGGTTATACATCCATTCCAGCTGGTGACGATGTTTTGACAATTGGTTTGAACAGGGCTGTAGATCTAATAGCGAATAATTCACGCAAAAAAATATCCCCAAAATCTCTTGGGGAATCAGAAGGAAAGACTGTAACGGTGCAAACTGGACGTTACGGGCCATATGTTCAAAGGGGGACTATCCGTGCCACTTTACCAAAAGATGTAGATCGTGACACAATCACTTTAGAACGTGCACTGGAACTAATAGCTGCCAAGGATGCTAAGGGAAATAAAAAAGGCCAGAAAAGGGTGCGAAAAAGTGAGTAGATAAGCGGATAATTTTGCAAAATAAACTTATCGAATAGGGGACGAGTCGAGCGTTGTGGCACGCAAAATAAAAGGTCTTTCAGCACTACCAGAAGTCTCCAAAATTAAGGACTTTATCGACAAATCACAAGGTCCTGTTGGCAGACGTGACATCGCTAGGGCTTTTGGCATTAAAGGTGCGCAACGCATAGCACTGAAACAACATTTACGACAGCTTGAAACGGATGGTTTGATTGTGGTTAGCAAGCGTAAACGCTTTTCAGCCTCTGGTAACCTCCCTCCAGTGATGGTTTTGGAAGTAACAAGGATCACATGCGATGGATTAGCCTTCGGAAGACCGTTAAAAACTGATCTTATCGACCCAGAAATCAAGATATCTATTGAATTATCTAGTAAAGCCCCAAGTTTCTCGGTAGGTGACAGGATCTTGGTAAAAACGTCAAAAATTTCCACTAAATTCTACAAGGCTTCAGTTTTACGGCGACTAGAAAGTAACACAACCAAAACACTTGGCTTTGTTCAAAAACGGAATGATGTCCTCAGGATTACTCCAGTAAGCGGAAGAAGATACGAGGAAGCTATCATAAATACGGCCAACTCTATAGAAGCCAAAGAAGGTGACTTGGTTGAAGTAGAAATGCAGCCCGCTCGAAAAATAGGCCTTAGGCAGGCAAAAATTGTGAAGATTTTAAGCCATAAAAATGATCAAAACTTAATTAGTTTAATATCCATCAATGAATTTGATATACCGACTGACTTTAGCCCGGAAGCATTATCACTAGCCGATAAAGCTAAGCCTATAAAAATGAGCAGTAGCAGGGAAGATCTTCGTCAAATCCCTTTAATTACAGTGGATGGAGAAGATGCCCGAGATTTCGACGATGCAATTTGGGCAGAAGACTATAAAAGTACCGACGATTTCAAAGGCTGGCGATTCATAGTGGCAATAGCCGACGTGGCGCATTACGTCCGTGCAGGTGACCCTTTAGATGTTGAAGCAAAAAAAAGAGGAAATTCGGTTTATTTTGCCGACCGTGTCGTTCCCATGCTCCCTGAAAATCTATCGAATGGACTGTGTTCTCTCAAACCTAACGAAGATAGAGGGTGTCTGGCTGTAGAAGTGATAATCGACAAACGCGGCAATAAGAAAAGTCATCGGTTCGTTCGAGGGGTTATGAGATCCAAGGCTCGCCTGACATATGAACAACTAGAGGACGCGTTTAAGGGCAATAAGGACGTTTCGCCATCAGAAATAATAAACATGGCAAAACCTTTATATGGCACCTACAAAGCGCTTTCAAATGCTCGGGAGACCCGCGGCGCTCTAAATATTGAGACGATAGAAAATAAAATAAAATTCAATAATGATGGCGAAATCTCGTCAATTCTGCCTCGAGAACGGCTAGATAGTCATAAAGTAATAGAAGAATTTATGATATTGGCTAACGTTTGCGCGGCAGAAACGCTGGAACAAAAAAAACACAGCTGCGTATATAGAATCCACGATACACCTAATGAGGAAAAAATTAGCGAACTACGACAAAACCTCTCCGGATTTGGCTATCATTTGGCAAAGGGGCAGGTCTTACGACCAAAAGTGTTTAATAACATCTTATCAAAAGCCAAAGGAAAAGAATTTGAACAGACTATAAACCAACTAATTTTACGCTCACAAAGCCAAGCCGAGTATTCTATCGCTAATATAGGTCATTTTGGGCTTGGATTATCGCGTTACGCACATTTCACATCACCAATTAGGCGCTACTCCGATCTACTAGTTCACAGGGCTATTATTTCAGCCAATAATCTCGCACGAGGTAAGGAAACATCTATTAAAGACCAACAACTGGAAGAAGTTTGCCGACACATATCGCGAACGGAGAGACGAGCAGCAACGGCTGAACGCGCTGCTAATGATAGGTATTTTGCACTTTTCATGAATGATAAACTGGGGCAGACATTCGAGGCTATTATTTCGGGAGTGAAGAAATTTGGTGTTTTTGTTACCATAGGGGACACACAATCAGACGCCCTCTTACCAAATTCTGCCCTTCCCGATGACTACTACCTGTATGATGAAAAGGGACAACTTCTGACTGGACGTCACAGTGGTTTGATTTTTCGGTTGGGACAGAAACTTAGCGTCACTCTCAAAGTGGCCGATGCAATCACTGGACGTTTGGCCGTTGAATATGCGGATAAATCTGTTAGCAATAAAAAAGACTTTCAGTATAAAACGCCTAGAAAAAGGTTTAAACGTAGATCTCGAAATCGAAAGAGCAGGATCTAACTTTAAAAAGTTTTATCGCTCCAAATGTAAGTAAATTTTTCGGCTAACTATATTCTTTTAACACCTACCTTTTCTTGACTTAATAGCTTAAAAGTGTATTTTCCGGGGCTGATTGAAGGATTATTTAGTTAAAAAAGATTGGGTTAAAAATGGCGAAACCAGCTACGGTCTTAATTAAAATGGTCAGTACTGCAGATACAGGGCACTACTACGTAACCAAGAAAAACCCACGTACACAGACCGAGAAGCTCGAGCTCAAGAAGTACGACCCCGTCGTAAGGAAGCACGTCCTATATAAAGAAGGTAAAATTAAATAATCGACAGTATTTTTAAAGCGAGGGGCGAGTTAGTATAGCTTCATCAATATTGCGCTTAAGATACTTACCCTCGGAGAGATTTCCAAAGAATTCACCATCCTCCACCATGATTTTACCTCTCAGTAAAGTCAAAACTGGCCAAGCCGTTATATCGTGTCCCTCCCACGGGCTATAATCCGCCTCATGCAGATCCTCCAGCCTTACTTTTTTCTTTATAGTCGGATCTAACACAGCGATATCGGCGTCACTTCCAACAGCAATAGCACCCTTTTTCGGGAACATTCCCATTATCTTTGCAGCATTCGTAGAACACAAATCCACAAAACGTTCCAAGGAATAACCTCTTTGAGTAACCATTTCGTGATACATAACACTCACACGGGGTTCGACACCCGCATTTCCACCAGTAGTATCGTCTATTCTGTCCCCGATAGTCTTTAGTTGCAGCGAACAACAAATCTCGTCAGTTGCAACACTATTGATGGAACCATCCAAAGTACCATTCCATAGCTCTGCCTGATCTGCCGGTGATTTCAGAGATGGATAAGTGTGATAGATTTGCCCATTAGGTCGTTTGTAATCTTCAGAATTATAGAGCATGTATTGATGTAAAGTTTCTCCATAAATCGCCTGCCCGTTTGCACGAGCCTCTCTTATTGCTTGAACCCCCGTTCCCGCACTCACGTGCATCATGTATAGAGGTGTATTTTCCGATCCTGCCAAGCGGATAACACGCCTAAAGGAAAGGTCTTCCGATAATGCGCTGTGAACCTCTGCCAAATTATGAAAACTTACACGCCCCTCCGTTATTAGTTTTTCATACATATGCATGACGAGATCATTGTCTTCCGCGTGAATCACTCCAAGCCCTTTTGCCCGTGTTATTACCTTAAACACTTCCCAAATATCTCCAAAATGCACCATACGTCCTGAGCGACTTGGCGTTATATTAGTCGTAAAAATTTTTACAGTAGGGTACCCATTTGGAATTAATTCTTCTAATTCTTTCAAGACAGGTGGTTCGATGTCACCCAAAAGCATCAAGTGATAACCGTAGTCACAATAGCAGTTCTCAACCCAATCTCGATCTCTTTTCTTTATAACTTCTTTTAAAGTAATCGGTTCTGTTCTAGCAGCAAAATCCAACAAAGTGGTCGTACCACCGTATAGCGCCGCCCTGCTAACAACTTCCGGGCCTTCCGTGTAAGCTACACTCCCATCTGGCATCGGCATGTGCCATTTACAGTGCACGTGTGGGTCAATACCACCAGGAATAATTATTTTTCCAGATGTATCAATACAACGTGTAGCCTGCTCATTTGGGATTGTATTAGGATTTGTAAGTGCCTCGATCAATTCACCCTTTATAGCAACGTCTTGTACGGCCGCCCCGTGCGGGGTGACTACCATTCCACCGCGCAAAATAATGTCAAACATAATGTCCTTACCCCATATAGGTGATGCGCCCTATTGCAATAATAGTATAATTATCACATCGCGCGCGAGACTTCCTCTTCTATCGTATCTAAAACAGCTTCTACCCAGTCTACAGACAAACGCCTACCTATCAAGACTAAACGTGTTTCTGGATTTTTACCCGACCAACCTGCTAACCACGACATCGGATGAAATACGTGTTGGACACCATGTATTACAGCCGGCGTGTGAGCTGCTTCCTCAATATATATTATGCCTTTCAATCTAACTAAATTTTCTCCTAATACTTGGGCCAGTGTTTCTAGAAAAAGGGTTAAAGTAATGGCCTTTATAGGATGCTTTCTGCGTATCCCAATAGAATGCAAGTCACCATGTGTATGATGATAATCTCTATCATTAAAAATAATTTCTTCTATCCTATCCTTTTGATTAATAGCGATAGAAAAAAGGTCATTCTCTGTTTTCCCAGAATTACTAAGGAAAGCGGAAGCAGTCGGATTAATTCGACTTAATTCAGCCCTTAAATCTTCTACATAAGTGGAACTGATATCAGACTTTGTTATTAAAAGAATATCCGCTAGCGCTATTTGTCGCTGACATTCATCGTAATTCTTAATTGAATTCAATCCATTTATGGCGTCAACAGTTATGATGACGCGCCCCAGAGTCACCAATGACTTGAGATAGTCATTATAGATTAGAGAATGAAGAATGGGGCCAGGGTCAGCCAATCCAGTTGTTTCTAAAATAATTCGCTCAAAAAACTTTCCTTCCTTTTGGCGGACAACGAGCCGTTCTATTGCCTCCTGTAAGTCGCCGCGCATGACACAACAAATACATCCCGTACTTAACTCAACTAGATCTTCTTCACTTGTTTCTATCAACTCATGATCGAGACCTATCTCGCCAAATTCATTGATTATTACTGCAGTTTTTTCTAGACCCGGAAGTTCTAATAAATTCTTTATTAATGTGGTTTTTCCACTACCCAAAAACCCGCTCAGAACAGTAATCTCAATTGGCGGCATTGTTTGAGAAGGTTTTCCCATCATCTTGAAAAGATTACCCGTGCATTCGGTAGATCAGGTCGAAGAATTCTTGAAAGTGAATTCAGCATGGACCCCAAAGATGGATGAACTCTCTCTTTACCATCCAACCCAACAATGCGCCAAACCGTGCCAAAAGGCGCAAGTTCGTGCGATATCGATATTTTTTCGTCCTCCATAAAAATAGAACAACATTTGAGTCCTTTGGAAAATTCCATGTGACTATCGACGTCCCAAATCTCAACTGCACCACTCATAATTTTCTCAAACCTCTCGGGAGTCATTTTTGATTACTTAGCCACCAGGCCAGTAACCTTGTCGCCTCCATAAAGTCTGAAATCTCCATCGCTTCATCCGGATTATGACTTCCGTTCGCATTGCGCACGAAAAGCATCTGTGTGGGAACACCAGCAGCTGCAAAAGCTGCGGCGTCGTGACTAGCCCCACTTGCAATCTCCATATGGGGAATCCCTAATGAATTCGCTCCTAGCCGCATAGCTGATTTTATTTCGTTATCCATTGGACCAGGTTCTGCTTTCGTAAATTTCCCTAATTCAAATTTTACGCCTCGGCGCTTTTCTATACTAGCCGCAATTTCGTACACGCGTTCCGTCATTGCCTCTATAAAATCACCATCTAGACTTCGCATGTCGAGACTAAATTCTACTGCTCCAGGAATTTTTGTCATTGCATGCCATTCTGTATCAGTAAACAATTTACCGACAGTAAACGCAAAGTCTTTACCGTTTTTCTCACAATCATCCCATATTGCATCTAGATGACTAAGTAAATCCACCGTAGCCAGTACTGCATCTTTCCTATAACTTCTTGGAACACCTCCACAGTGAGAATATTCGCCGTTACATTTGGCAGAAGGAAGACGTCTATTACCCCTAATTCCAGTGACAATACCCACTGGAAGATTAGTGCTTTCTAGGACTGGTCCCTGTTCAATGTGAACTTCTAGATACGCTTTCAAAGAGGACGGGGGAAGATGAATTTCACCTGCTCGCAGAGCATCTGGATTACAACCCGCTCTTAACATATGCTCTGCCAACGAAACTCCAGTATCCGATCTTTTAGCATTATCAAGCGCGTCCTTTGGCAAGGTGCCAAGAGCTGCCCTACTCCCAATATAAGATACGCCAAACCAAGCACTTTCCTCTGCTCGAATACCCATTACCCGTACGTCCTGGGGAAGTTTTATGCCCTCTTCCAACAGCCCAACACATGCCACCAACCCCGATATAATACCAGCAGCTCCATCAAAATTTCCACCTTGTGCAACGGAGTCTATGTGCGATCCTATCACAATCGGAGGCGCCTCTTTAGATTGTCCAAGCAGTGTCATATAAAGATTACCTGCAGCATCACCTTCAACAACGAGTCCTAACTTTTTAGCCCAGTGTTCAAGTAGATCACGCGCGATTTGTTCCCCTTCTCCATAGGATGCTCTAGTCACTCCGACGCCATCAAAAGTTTTATTATAGAGTTCATCAAATATCTGACTTGCCAGGCTTTTTTGTTTTGCAATACCTGCAGAAGGGTCCACACTACTCATCGAATTTTCTCCAAAACCACGCAAACTTAGCATACTTATCAACTAAGCAGTCTATTGAGCCATATTTATTATGTTACAATGTCTTTTCTCAAAAATGGAGGTAAATTTATGATTATAGATGTCCGAACCTACAACATTACCCCTAGGAAAATGAAAACTTACCTTTCCTTATTTGAGAAATATGCTCTGCCAATACAGCGTCGTCACATCGGTGATCCGATTGGATATTTTATCGTAGAACATGGCCCGTTGCATCAAGTTGTCCATTTTTGGGGCTATGATAATCTAGCTGATTTAGAAGCGCGAAGAGCAAAGCGCGACGCCGATCCTGCTTGGGCCGATTATCAAGAGAGGACTGAAGGACTTGTTGTCAGTCAGGAAAATAAGTTGTGCCGACCTGCCGACTGGTCACTTACAAAATAAAGGAAACCTAAAATTATCGCTATTAATCATTGTGTATCATTAGTATTTATAACGAAATGGTCTGGAACTCAAATTAATGAATAAGATAAAAGCAAAGTCATCCAAGCTGCCC
Source organism: uncultured Nisaea sp. (assembly GCA_964342575.1). Classification (GTDB taxonomy): domain Bacteria; phylum Pseudomonadota; class Alphaproteobacteria; order Thalassobaculales; family Thalassobaculaceae. Next base: position 20,338 of record CAYFGZ010000010.1, read on the forward strand.
ATACTTTCTGCAGAGGAAGTTGAGACATACCGAAAGCAAGGCTATGTGGTTCCAAAATGGAAATATCCTGCCGAAAGTGTGGAACTAATGCAGCGTCTGGTAAAGGAACTTATTGAAGCTAATCCCGACCACTATCAGGAACAACTTGTTTGTCCCCACCTGCCAAACGGGGCAACAAAACCTATGGTAAGTGAGCGGCATCAGGATTTTTTACAATTAGCGATGGCAGAGGGAGTTCGCAGTATCCTGGGACAAATTTTAGGACCTAACGTATTACTTTGGGGCAGCCAATTATTCTGCAAGCCACCATCGGTAGGTATGGAGATTCCATGGCATCAAGACGGCGCATACTGGCCCATAAGGCCGCTGGCAAATATTTCAGCCTGGATAGCTATAGACATTGCTCACCGTGAAAACGCATGTTTAAAAGTGATACCTGGTTCACACTTAGACGGCCTAAGACCGCACCAAATTGATCGCCGAAAAAATCTTGCATTGGATCGCACAGTTACGCCCAAATACCTAAATGAAGAAAAGTCAGTAGATATCGAGTTAAAGCCCGGCGAGTTGGTTTTTTTCGACGTTTATCTAATGCACGGTTCCAATGCTAATACATCGGGAGAAAGGCGTGCCGGGTTGGTATACAGATATATGCCCTCGACGAGCCTTTTTGATAGAAGCGTAGAGGATAAAGTAAATAAGTCTGGCCATCTAGTTAGTTACAAGAATAGACCACTTTTTCCAATATTAGGAGATGATCCGGGTCGCAACACTAAAATAGCTCAGATGTCTTTATCGTAGGCGGTTGCAAAGTATGACTTCGGAACTTCCCGCATATCTACTAAGTAAAGAAGAAATTTTTTCCTATGGAAATAATGGATTTGTTGTTCCCCAATATCGCCTGTCCAACCACGAGTTGAAACAACTTCAAAATGCGACTCTCGATTTAATGTCGACATATCCGCACATTCCAACTGAAGGTCTTGTATCACCTCATATACTTTATGCTGGTTCTAATAGACTCAATCTTCATTTAACATTTTTAGATATTTGTAAATCACCGCCTCTCTTAGATATAATCGCTCAGTTAATTGGTCCCGATATAATCGTCTGGGGAAGTAGAATTTTTTCAAAGGCGGCGCAGACAGGACGTGCAACCCCTTGGCATCAGGACGGAGAATATTGGCCGATACGCCCCTTGGCAATTGCCACGGTTTGGATAGCGATAGACGAAAGCAATGAAGAAAATGGTTGTCTCAAAATATTATCGGGTTCTAGTGTCAATAGAACTCTATTACCCCACCAGAGTTTAACTGGACAGGGAGCCGCTCTGGACAGGGAAATCAAGCCAGATTTTATAAAAGACGAAGATATCGTGTTAGTTCCCCTAGAACCCGGTCAGATGGTAATTTTCGACGTTTTTACAGCCCATGGTGCAAGTCCTAACTTTTCCGACCAACGCAGAGCCGGATTTGCAATCAGATATATGCCTAGCACGTCTCTTTATGATCGGGATATCACAGTGGGAAGTAGACAGAATGATGTGCAAACTGATCTCAGTCAACGTGCCTTATTTCTTGTTCGCGGTGAAAATAAAACGGGAAAAAATAATTTCACAATTGGCCATGACGGTATGACTGTCCGAGTAACACCCTAGCTGATATTTTGGAGTTGGTATGAGTAATTTGAATGAGAAAGTCGCCTTTGTTACTGGTGCTAGCAGAGGTATTGGTCGTGCGACTGCGAAGGAACTCGCATTGCGGGGGGCGAAGGTGGTTGCCGTTGCAAGAAACCAAGCTGAACTAGACAAACTTTCTGCCGAAGCTCGTAAAGAAAATCTAAATATTATGGGGATATCTTGTGATGTAACGCAATTCGATATTCTAAATGAGGCTGTAAAACAAACAGTAAAAATGCACAAAAAGTTAGATATTTTGATCAATAATGCGGGAGCTATTGAACCTATCTGTCGTCTTGCGGATTCAGATCCTACGAATTGGATGAAAGCTGCCGACGTGAATTATAAGGCCGTCTATTTTGGTATAAGGGCCGCACTTCCGCATATGCTCAGTCAAGGCGGTGGCACCATTATTAATATAAGCTCTGGAGCTGCTCTTTCGCCGAGAGAGGGATGGAGCCATTACTGCTCTAGTAAAGCAGCGGCGCTTATGCTTACGAAAATGACTCATCTCGAATATGGAGCTCTCGGCATAAGGGCTGTAGGGCTTAGTCCGGGTACAGTCGCCACAGATATGCAGGTTGCAATTCGTGCCTCAGGGATAAATCCAATAAGTCAGCTTCCCCCTAATAGTCACTCGCCGGCTGAACGACCGGCAAATATTATAGCGTGGCTTTGTACCGAGGATGCCAAGGAGTTTGACGGAAATGATGTCTCATTGAACGACGAAAAAATTCGCTTAAGAGCAAATACCGATTAGTTTCTCTATATAATTTTTTACGCCGCCAAGACTGGTCCGTCGCCAACAATTGTTGTACGATGCATCACCCGGCGTTCATTAGGATCATGAGGTGTCACCAAGTGCATTGTACAACGATTATCCCACATTAAAATGTCATCTGTTTCCCATTTGTGTCGATAAACAAATTGATCTTGACCAGAAAATTCGGCTAATTCACTTATCAACGATATCGCGTCCTCGTCGTTCATACCCTCTATTTTGTCGTTATAAATAGGACTTATATAAAGAGACTTGCGTCCCGTCATAGGGTGAACCCGAACCATTGGTTGCCATATTGCGGGCATAGAGCCACGTTCTTCTGCCGTAGGCTTCCGGGCACCACTTATTCTACTAAGATGCTCGAAGTCGTGGCGACATTTTCTCCCTTCAACACGCACACGCAAATATTTTGGTAACGCCTCGTATACGGCATACATATTTGTAAAACACGTCAATCCCCCTGTTCTACTGACTTTAATACCATGTAAAAGGGACCCCATGGCTGGTATTTCTCTGTAGCTAGAATCTGTATGCCATTTTTTGGCGCTTGATAGCTGCTGCTGTATGGGATGACTCTGTGGCATTAGATTCCCATCTTCGTCGGTATTTGAAACTCTAAATATCTCTTTAACAAATTTAGACTTAATAATGTTCTGATGAAAAACCTCTGGCTCACCAAAATTTTTCGTGACCTCGACATGCTGCTCATCCGAAATCGCCTGATTGGGAAAAACTAAAACCTGGTGTTCCATCCAGGTTTCATGGATTTTCTCAACTGTCACGGAATTTAGGGGATGCCTAAAATCAACATTGAGCACCTCAGCACCGAGTGCTGGGTGAAGTTTTCTGACCTTGATATCCGGCTGATCTCTATCCAACTCTAACTTCCTCCAATGTCATGCGTCTACAAACTCAAACCCCATAGCCCTAGCATGGTAGTAAAGTCCCCCATCCTGCACTATTAAAAACATTGCCTGTTCCTCACCTTCATTATGATGTGAGTGGACAGAAACAGGTGGCGTTATAGTGGTAGCCCAAGGAGCCCAATTTTTACGTTCTCCATCTATCATCGAGAAACAGTTATCTCCTTTTATAACCAGTGACACGGCAACAGAATTGTGTCTATGTGGCCGCTGAGTAACACCTGGAGGCAGCGAGTTCATTGCAACCGTTAGTGTCGGCAAAACATTTCTACTTGCCTCTTGCTTTGCCGACGAAAAAATTAATGCAGAGCCAGCTATGTCGTCACCTCTTCCAACCTCATAAATTAATTCTATCTGCCGACTGATCTCGTCGCGCGGGTAATGTATAACTTCGGTAGGAGCGTTACCCTCAGCGGGAGCATTGAGATTTTCAAATGCGAGCTGTGGCTCATTTGTTACAACCCATAGAACTGCTGCCTCCCGATGGGCGGTATGTTGCTGAGGAACACCGCCAGGCGTAACAAAAACATCACCCGGCCGCCAATTAATTAACTCATCACCAGAAACTGTAGTACCCGTCCCCTGAATCACATAGTAAATTGCACCACTGGCGATAAAATCCGTTTTCAATTCATCCTGAGCAGAGATTTTCGCATAATAGGCCAAAACAAAAGGCGAAGTGGCTGGGAAACTGCACCTCATTATGTCTGATGCATCACAGGCTATTAAACCGGTTTCAGTATCTGGCGATAATGCCTCTTCTGGCTCCTTCGTAAATACGGCGTTGGGAACCGACGGTAATTCCATATTAAATGCATTGCCTGTGTTAAAATACCTTGCACGCTCTTCCGCTCTCGAACCAGGGTGCTTAGCATGCTGAGCCGGCATTTCTGCAATTGATTTGGGCAGTGGGTTGTCAGGCATAATACCGCCTTTCAATCGTTTTGAGATAATTATATAATATCAGACTACTATTTTATTTCATCAAAGATCTCGATCCGCTACATGGTTTTGTGGCCTGAATATGCTACTTTCAAACAAAAAAGAAAGAATAACTATGCCAAAACCTTTAGGCCGTTATAAAGCCATAACGTTTGACTGTTACGGTACTTTGATAGACTGGGAAACTGGTATTTGGAATGCCGGGCAAAACCTTTTGAAGTATAATAAGTGTGATACGATTAGCCGGGATTTATTCCTCAAAGAGTTCGCTGACTGGGAAACAAAATTCGAAGCTGAAAATCCTACTATGCTTTATCCATCTATATTGGCCCAGGTGCATAAAAGTATTGCCAGAAAATATAATCTAACAACCTCAGAGAAAATGGACGAGGCATTTGGCAACTCAGTTCCGCATTGGCCGGCATTTTGCGATAGTTCAGAGGCGCTGCGACGTCTTCAAAAACACGCCAAACTATTCATCCTTTCCAATGTAGATCGCGCTAGTTTTTATACTTCCAAGTTAAAGTTAGGCATCGAATTTGAGGGCGTCTTTACAGCTGAAGAAATTGGCTCTTACAAACCAAATACCGATAATTTTCAATATCTAATAAACTCCCTAAAAAAAGATTTTAATATTCTACCCAGTGAAATACTTCATACAGCTCAGTCTTTGCACCACGATTTGGTCGAAGCAACCGCACTAGGTCTAGACACGGCATGGATTGATAGGCAAAGACTATCCGATGGAGGAAAATGGGGAGCTACTTCGATTGTGTTAGAGAAAATATCTCCCAATTATTTATTTTTTAGCATGTCAGAGATGGTGACTCATTTTCTGAACGCAACCTAATATAAAATATTGATTTGTATTCTATTTACACCAAAGAATTAGATTGGCTATACAGTTCAAGTTAATGGAGGGTCTCCAATGAAGGGCGTCGTTTTTACTGGAAATCGTAATTTGGAAATTAGAGAATTTTTAGATCCAATGCCGGGCGCTCGCGATGTAATCCTAGAAATAAAAGCGTCAGGAATGTGTGGTAGTGATTTGCACCGGTATCGAGCTCCATTTAATCCAGGAGATACCTCGTCAGGCTTTACCATGGGAGATGAACCTATGATTGCAGGTCACGAGCCCTGCGGAATCGTTGCCGAAATCGGGTCTGCTGTCACTGGCGATGAAGCTTTTGTTGGTCAACGCGTCATGGATCATCACTACGAAGGCTGCGGCAGCTGCAAACACTGTAAAGGTGGCTGGCAACAAATGTGTCTCGGCGGAACTACAGTATTTGGCTCTAGCGGACACGGTGCTCACGCTAAATACATGCGAGTTCCAGTTTCCACGCTTGTTCCTCTTCCTGACGAACTGTCTTTTACGACGGGAGCGGCTATTTCCTGTGGAACTGGAACCGCATATGGCGCCCTGAAACGCCTTGGAATTCAGGGTGGTGAAACTATAGCCGTTTTTGGCCAAGGGCCCGTGGGACTCTCCGCAACCCAAATTGCAAAAGCTATGGGAGCCAGAGTTATTGCTATTGATATCTCGGAAAAACGCTTGGAAATGTCGAAATCATTTGGAGCAGATGATTTGATTGATGCAAAAAATATTGATCCGGTGTCAGCAATCCGTGACCTAACGCATGGAGAGGGTGCCCATAAAACGCTCGAAGCATCATCAGCTCCCGATGCTCGAAGAGCGGCTGTTCAATCAGTTAGATCCTGGGGAATAGCCTGTTTTGTGGGGGAGCGGGGTGAGGTAAGCCTCGAAGTCAGCCCAGATTTATTGCGAAGACAAGTAACACTAATAGGTTCCTGGACTTTCTCCACGCAGGGTCAATCTGATTGTGCACAGTTTATTGCTGACAATCATATCGATGTCGAGGCTCTCTTCACAGATAGGTGGCCTTTGGAGCAAGCAGCCGAAGCCTATCGCAAGTTTGACTCACAGACCACTGGAAAGGGAGTAATTATACCCGAATGAGAAGTCCCGAAGGGATGTTGTAATAGCAAGTCAGCTGAGCAACTCCAATAACTCTTTCATGTCGCTTACAACCTCTTTACAACCGGCCTCAGCCAATGCCTCTTCGTTTCCGGTGCCTGCATAGCCAAAAACTGTCATTCCAGCCGTCACTCCTGCTTTCGCCCCCCGCGGACTATCCTCAATTACTAAACAGTTCTTTGGTTTAACACCCATTTGCCCCGCGCAGTAAAGATATAGGTCAGGAGCTGGCTTAGGTATACCTACATGATCAGCGGAAAAAATTCTTCCCTCAAAGTAGTGTTTAAGACCGGTTACCCCCAATGAGACTTCCATTTTGTTTGGAGGGCCATTTGATCCGACACACATAGGAATTCCCGCTGCTTTGATAGTTTCTAATACTTTCTCGATCTCTGGTATAGATTTCAGGTTTTTTTTGAATTCTACAAACTGTTTCTCATAGATCCCATTCACCCAGTCCTCCGGCAAAGTAATACCCAACTTGCATTCCAACCCCACCTTTATGTGAGTGAGCTTTCCTCCTAGAAATTCGGATAAAGCCTCCTCTGCGGAAGTAAGGATTCCCAATTCTGTCAATGCTTCTGCAATCAACCTATTTGCAATACCTTCGCTATCGACAAGAACACCGTCACAATCAAATATTATTAAATGCCAATTCATTGCATAAATACCTGCATAGTAATTTCCTTAATTGCCTATTTTTTAGGCAGTAAAATTAGTGCTTGCTTTTTAAGCATTCGTCATCTAGGTTAACATCTAAGAACAAAAACACATATATTTAATCGGGGATGAAACCAATGAAAATTACTCGCCTGCGCAACTGGACTGCGGCCTTTCTGGTTTTTTGTCTTTCAATCCTGTTGAACGATGGAGCTTTCGCCGGCGACGAGTTCAGCGGAGCAGATACTGCATGGATATTAACTGCCACTGCGCTTGTCCTTTTTATGACGCTTCCGGGTTTAGCACTTTTCTATGGTGGATTAGTCAGATCTCGAAACGTATTATCAGTTTTAATGCACTGCTTTGCCATCGCATGCCTTGCTTCAGTAGCATGGTTGGTGATTGTTTATAGTCTGGCATTTAGTGATGGAGGGGGGGCCAACCAGTATATTGGCGGACTGGGGAAAGTATTCCTTTCTGGTATTACAAATGAAACACTAAGCGGGACCATCCCTGAAACAGTATTTTTTATGTTTCAAATGACCTTTGCTATAATCACTCCGGCATTGATCGTTGGCGCATTTCCAGAACGCATAAAATTTTCTGCAGTACTACTGTTTTCCCTTCTGTGGCTGATTCTCGTTTATGCACCAGCTTGCCATTGGGTGTGGGGTGGCGGCTGGCTTGCTGACCTTGGCATCATGGATTTTGCAGGTGGTATTGTAGTTCATGTCACTGCCGGAGTATCGGCCCTCGTTTTAGCTATAGTACTGGGCAGGCGGAGAGGCTTCCCTGGCGAAATCAGACCACCCCATAACCCCGGCATGACAGTAGCTGGGGCCTGCATGCTGTGGGTTGGATGGTTTGGTTTCAACGCAGGCAGCGCACTTGCAGCTGATGGTAACGCTGGAATGGCAATGGTTGTAACACATATTTCAGCTGCAGTTGCATCCTTGGTATGGGCCGCCATCGAATGGATCAAATTTGGTAAGCCCAGTGTTGTGGGAATAGTTACTGGAACCATAGCCGGTTTAGCATCCATAACCCCAGCCTCTGGTTTTGTTGGACCCGTGGGAGCTGTGGTCATTGGCGTTGCAGCCGGGATAATCTGTCAATGGTTTACTACCTGGATAAGAACCACATGCAGTATTGATGACTCGCTGGACGTATTTGCGGTACATGGGATCGGGGGTATCATTGGCACACTATTGGTTGCCATTTTTGCGGCGGATCGTTTCGGCGGACTAGGATTAGCTGAAAATGCTACCATCGGCAGTCAAATTTGGGTTCAATTAATTGGCATAGTCAGTGTTGCTATACTGTCAGCTGTAGCCACCTGGATAATAGCGAAAGTAGTACTCGGCCTTCTGGGGCTCCGAGTTAGCGAGGAAGAAGAGATAGATGGGCTTGATATAAGTGCACACGGCGAGAGAGGATATGACCTTAGCTAAGCGCTATAGTTGAAAATTCCTGGATTGCTAGTCTATGATTTTTCTTCTAGGTAGTTTTTTTGAGAGTGCGATTTAGGGGGATTTCGGTATGAAAATGATAATAGCAATAGTGCAACCACATCGTCTTGATGATATCCGGGCTTCTTTGAGCTCTATTGGGGTCCACGGAATGACTGTTACGGAAGTACAGGGATATGGACGTCAAGGTGGGCATAAAGAAATATACCGCGGCGCCGAATATGAGGTACACTTTGTACCAAAAATTAAAATAGAGATTGTTGTGAGCGATAAAATAGAAGATGAATCTATCGAAGCTATTACAACCGCTGCAAAAACTGGCAAAATTGGTGATGGTAAAATTTTTGTTTTTGAGACTTCCAAAGCAATAAGAATTCGGACAGGCGAAGAAGGAGATGAAGCTCTGTAGCCTTTATTTCTCAGCATGAAAAGTTTTCTTTAAAAACTGGCGTAATCGATACGACGGAGACTTTTCCGCGCACCAAAAAGCTACAGAGACTATTACTTTCAAAACAACTTGAGCCAAAGATCAAAATAAATTATTGCGATAGTATCTTTTATAACCGCCACAAGATAAACTTCTGTCGACCTTGCCTCAATAAATAGGTGAGTAGATGCCTAACTAATAATTTTATTTAATAACTTTAACGATAGTCCAAGAAGACGAGGAATAGGTTTCTCTTTCTAATAAAATTTGTGACGAAGGATAAAAAGGGAACTGTCTTATGGCACAAGAACACCAAAAATCAAGGGAACCAGTGGCAGTGAGGGCAGACAAAGATGGTGTCGCTTGGATAACACTTAATAGACCTCGAAGATACAACGCCCTTTCCACACTACTTATGACGGAACTTCAAAAATTATTCGATCAGCTGGCCAATGAAAAATCGATAATGGCTGTCGTAATTCAAGGGGCCGGAAAAGGTTTCTGTGCTGGACACGACCTTAAAGAAATGAAAGAGAATTATTGTGAAAAATTTTATAATGCTTTTTTTTCACAATGTTCTAAACTGATGATGAGTATTTCGACTCTACCACAACCAGTTATTGCTAAAGTCCATGGGACGGCTGCTGCCGCTGGTTGTCAACTTGTTGCCTCGTGTGACCTTGCTATCGCCTCCGACGATGCCCTATTTGCAACACCAGGAATAAATATCGGGCTATTCTGCTCTACACCGATGGTGGCAGTTTCTAGAAAAGTAAATAGAAAAAAAATGATGGAGATGCTGCTTCTCGGAGAACCAATTGATGCCCATACCGCCGTTGATTATGGATTGATTAATAAATGTGTTCCAGTCGATGTTCTCGACAAAACATTAGTTGATTTAACAAAAACAATTACAGATAAATCACCTCTGGTTCTCAAGATAGGAAAAGAAGCATTCTACAAACAGCTAGAAATGCCTCTAGCAGAAGCCTACAGCTACACTTCCCGGGTCATGACGGAAAACATGTTAGCAAAAGATGCTGATGAGGGAATTAGTGCCTTTATCGAGAAAAGATCACCTAGTTGGACTGGAAAATAAATATGCGGAGCACCAAACCCAAAGCTAAGGAAACGAAATATTCGTATTCAGACGATTATTTGGAAGAGATACTTAGTGATGTGAAAACAATAGCTATGGTGGGTGCGAGCCCAAACTGGAATCGCCCCAGTTACTTCGCCATGAAGTATCTGCAAACCAAGGGATACAAGGTTTTTCCAATTAATCCAATAGTAGCCAACCAAAAAATCCTAGGAGAGACTGTTTATGCAAGTCTCTCAGAACTGCCAGAAAAAGTAGATATGGTAGATATTTTTCGAAAATCTGAAGATGCCGGCGAAATTACAGAACAAGCCATAGCTCATGGTGCAAAAGTGATATGGATGCAATTAGGCGTAATCAATACAAAAGCAGCTAAGCGTGCTGAGGCCAAAGGTATCAAGGTGATTATGGACCGCTGTCCAAAAATAGAATTTTCTCGTCTCTTTGGAGAACTATCATGGCATGGCTTCAACTCGAAGGTTATATCTTCCAAAAGGCGTACAATAGGAAGTCCTCGGACTTCTGTAACGACGGGCGAAACGAAAGCTGGCGGGAACAATACCGGTGAGGCAGGTTTTGAAACACGAGCCATCCATTCTGGTGCCGCACCAGATCCCGTTACTGGTGCTAGATCAACACCTATATTTCAAACAACAGCATACGTTTTTGATGATGCTGATCATGCAGCATCTCTATTTAACTTACAAACTTTTGGAAATATCTATTCTCGGCTATCAAACCCAACCACGGCAGTTCTAGAGGAACGGATAGCCGCCTTAGAAAAGGGAAAAGGTACGACATGCACAGCTTCAGGACATTCGGCTCAACTACTCGCACTTCTTCCTGTTATGGATCCTGGAAGCACATTGATAGCCTCTACTAGATTATATGGGGGTTCTATTACACAATTTGGAAAAACGTTCAAAAAATTTAATTGGAATTGTAAGTTTGTGGACTTTGACGATATAGATGCCGTTGATAAAGCCGCACGCCAACCATCTGTGCGAGCCATTTTTGCGGAATCTCTGGCAAATCCGGGGGGCGTGATAACGGATATAGAAAAATTAAAACAGGTGACAAACCGAATTGGGGTTCCCCTCATAATAGACAATACAATGGCAACTCCCTATCTGTGCCAGCCGATAGAATATGGAGCCGATATCGTCGTTCACTCTACTACCAAATTTTTATCTGGACATGGGAACGCAATGGGTGGGGCAATCGTTGACTCTGGAAGCTTCAATTGGGCCCAAAATGACAAGTTTCCTTCTCTTGCTGCTCCGGAAGAGGCATACCATGGTCTAAATTTTTTCGAATCCTTTGGCGATCTCGCCTACACGACCTACGGTCATGCCGTTGGTCTGCGTGATCTAGGTCCGACAATGGCGCCCATGAATGCTTATTTGACTCTTATGGGCATAGAAACGCTTGCTTTGAGGATGCAACGGCATGTTGAAAATGCTGAAGCCGTAGCTAACTTTTTAGACACACACGAAGCAGTTTCGTGGGTATCCTATGCCGGCCTCCCGGCTTCTAGATATCACAATCTGGCGAAAAAGTATTTGTCAAAAGGAGCTGGCTCTGTTTTCACCTTTGGGATAAAGGGAGGGTATGAAGCCGGAGTTAAGTTTGTTGAAAAGTGTCAACTGCTTAGTCACCTAGCTAATATTGGCGATACCCGTTCACTAGTGCTCCATCCAGCTTCCACAACACACAGGCAATTGACTGAATCTCAGCGCGAAGCAGCTGGCGCAGGGGAGGATGTTATCCGTCTCTCCATCGGCTTAGAAACCGCAGATGACATAATTGTCGATATAGATCAAGCTCTTGCATAGACCTAAAAGTTCTAATGCACCGAGTGACCAAACCAAAAAAACCAAGCCGCTGATCAACGTACAGGATACTACTACATAGTTACAGGCCAAAAGCCTAATCGAATTACCGAGTTAGAGGTAATAACTACGGGATATCCATTCACTTCAAGCTCTCAATAAAGCAACTATAACGATCTAAAAGAGGTGACAATTCATCCAGTGAAACAGATGGTAGCGAAAAAACAACTCTTTTTGTGCCAGCATCCCTGTATCGTTTTAGTAATTCTACATCATCTGGAACTCCGTAGACAGTTATTGGGATAGTATCTGGATCTCGTCCCAAGTCTACAGCCATGCTTCTAAATTCCGAGAACTTGTGAAGAACGTCACCGTATGCGGGGCGTTTAGCATGCGGTAACCACCCATCACCATATTCTATCGCTCGTTTAGCACCATGGGGGAAGGCACCACCTACCAAAACAGCCGGGTAGGGTTTTTGAAGAGGCTTCGGATTAGTAATCATCTCTGGAAATTTGACTAAGTCACCTGAATAAGAAGGGCGCGAACTGGTCCAGATTTCTCGCATAGCTGCCAAACGTTCCTTCATCAGACTCATGCGAGTTTTAAAATCTGTACCATGATCTGCCATCTCTTCTGCATTCCAACCGGCTCCAACTCCGAAGAGAAAACGTCCTGAGGAAATGTGATCAAGAGACGCAACTGACTTTGCTGTCTGAATTGGGTCCCGCTGAACAACCAAACATATACCCGTTGCGATTAATAGTTTCTGTGTTACAGCTGCCGCGGCTGGCAAAGTAGTAAATGGATCCATCACATCGTAGTATTTATTTGGCAACTCACCTCCCTGAGGAAATTCCGAAATCCTCGAGGTTGGGATGTGGGAATGCTCGGGAGCCCACAGCGAGTCAAATCCTCTATCCTCTAATTCTTTAGCTAATTCAACTGGCGTAGCGGAATAGTCTGTAAAAAATATAGCTACCCCAACTTTCATATCGCTCGTATCTCCTCCAACAATTAAATCGGCAATGCTGTAGTCTGTTTTATCACTTCCATCGAAAAGCAAGAAGTAACGTCAGATAGCGGAGTATTCTCCACCATATTTTTATAGAAATTATCAAACTGCTCCATATCTGAGACAACAATTTTTAAGAGATAATCTACCTCTCCTGCCATCCTATGAAACTCTTGTACCTCTGACATCTGCTTTATGAAGTTAGCGAAACGTTCTAACCAAGGACCAGAATGTTCACCAGTCTTTACGAACATAAATACGGTCAGCCCCAATCCTAGTTGTCGAGAATCTAAAACAGCTTGTTGTCTTTTTATCACTCCATCTTTTTGCAGCCTATTTATTCGCTTCCAGCAAGGAGAAGTTGATAGTCCTACTTGGTTTGCGACCTCCGTTACCGGCAAACTACTATCCTCTTGCATCACCCGCAAAATCTTTAAATCCATATCATCCATTTTACTGATCTGTCCCAATTGTTTCTAATGTAACAAGGAAATATATTACCAAAATGATCTACTATATGCGTTTAGTGTAGAAAGATTTGTCTTTCGACGATATACGCCTATAACTTCCAAATCAAACACCCACTTGTTATTTGTCCTTTTAACGGGTTACTCAACCCGGCCACAAGTGGAATCCCGTAATCCTTATTCCGGCAAACTAGAAGCACCCATTAGATGAATATCTACTGCTCTTGCTACCTTTCGCCCTTCACTAATAGCCCAAACTACAAGTGACTGACCGCGCCGCATATCCCCTGCTGCAAAGATATTCTTGTGCGACGTCTTATAGGATTCATCATCAGCTTTAACATTGCCTCGGTCGTCAAGGGCAATCCCCAGTTCGTTCAGGATACCGTCATGCCTTGGATGAACAAATCCCATTGCTAATAATACTAAATCTGCCTTCAAGTGAAAATTACTGTTTGGCAACTCCGACATGGATAATTTTCCCTGGTCATCTTGAAGCCATTCATTACGAACTAAATCTAATCCAGTCACCCTTCCTGATCTTTCAGTAAAGGCTTGTGTTGAAACCGACCAGTCTCTGTCCACACCTTCCAAATGTGATGACGAAGTCCTAAGTTTCAATGGCCAATTCGGCCAATTCAAGGCCTTGTCTTCCATATCAGGGGGTTTCGGCATTACTTCCAATTGCGTCACGGAAGCCGCCCCCTGACGAATAGATGTACCAACGCAGTCCGATCCAGTGTCCCCACCCCCAATGACCACTACGTGTTTACCGCCAGCCAAAATGGATTGATTATTGGTAATTTTCTCCCCAGCTATTCGCCTGTTTTGTTGAGTGAGAAAATCCATTGCATAGTGGATCCCATCAAATTCTCGGCCCGGTACATCTAAATTACGTGGAAACTCAGCCCCACCAGTCAACACCATCACATCAAACTGTTTAATTATTTCATGAGCTGATATTGTAACGCCTACTTCCGTATTCGAGCGGAAAATTACACCCTCAGCGCGCATCTGGGTGAGACGACGGTCTATCAGATACTTTTCCATCTTAAAGTCTGGTATACCGTAGCGAAGCAATCCGCCAAAGCTTGCATTACGCTCAAATAATGTCACCGAATGCCCAACACGAGCTAGCTGTTGAGCACATGCTAGTCCGGCGGGTCCAGAGCCTATAACAGCCACCTTTTTCCCTGTCTTTACCTGACTTATCCGGGGCTTAATCCAATCTTCTTTCCAACCCCGATCTATAATTGCGCATTCTATACTCTTTATAGTGACTGGATTATCAGTAATATTTAGAGTGCATGATTCCTCACAGGGAGCCGGGCAGATTCTGCCTGTAAATTCTGGGAAGTTATTAGTGGAGTGGAGTGTTTCGAGCGCAACACGCCAATTGCCCTCGTATATTAAATCATTCCAATCAGGAATCAGATTGTTAACAGGACATCCATTGTGGCAATACGGTATGCCGCAATCCATGCACCGCGCACTTTGCTTTTGCAATTCATCATCAGTCAATGGAACAACGAATTCCCTATAATGCCGTATGCGCTCTTCGACCGGCGCATAGGTCCTGTCAGTTCTTTCGTATTCAATGAACCCTGTGACTTTACCCATTACTATGTACCCACCACTGCTTTTTTTCCGGCCATTTCATTCTGTTTAGACAGCCTGTAATCACTCAGTAATGCTCTTCGATAATCAATTGGAACTACCTTAACGAAAAGAGGTAAATATTTATCCCATAGCTCTAGAATCTGAGAGGCCTTAGAACTACGCGTATTGTCAAAGTGTTTGCTTATAAGATATCTAAGTCTTCCCTCATCAAACTGTAACATCTGGGAAAACTTTTTTTCAGTAAACTCTTGCTCCATGCTGTCTGCAGTAACCCCTTCAAGCTCCACCATGGAAGTATTACATTTTCCAGAAAAACTTCGTTCTTCATCCAAGATATAAGCAATCCCTCCACTCATTCCAGCCGCAAAGTTACGGCCAGTGACGCCTAGGACAACGACCACCCCTCCAGTCATATACTCACATCCATGATCACCAACTCCTTCGACAACCGCTATAGCCCCTGAGTTTCGAACAGCAAATCTTTCGCCCGCGACCCCCCGAAAATAGCATTCACCTTCTATTGCACCATACAAAACAGTATTACCAACAATAATATTCTGTTCCGGGGAAAAATTACCAGCCTTCGGTGGATAGATAGAAATTTTACCACCAGACAAGCCTTTACCAACATAATCGTTTCCACCTCCCTCGACTTCTATACTAATTCCTCGGGCCAAAAAAGCTCCCAGGCTTTGTCCAGCGCTACCCTTAAATTTGAGATGAATCGTATCTTCTGGTAGGCCCAAATGGCCATATTTTTTGGCTATTTTTCCCGATAGCATGGTACCCACAGTTCGGTGAGTATTTTTGATAGGTAACGAGACGCTGACGGGCTTTGCTTCTTCGATGGCGGATTTTGATTTACTTATCAATGTGTGATCAAGCGCTTTTTCCAATCCATGATCTTGCTTTTCACAATGATGTATAGCCACACCGGGGGCTGCATACACAGCATGAAGGACCTTAGATAGATCGACATTCTTTGCTTTCCAATGTTCTATAACTGGCTCTACACCCAAATGGTCGCGACGCCCAACCATTTCATCAAACCTTCTAAAGCCCATATGCGCCATTATCTCCCTAACTTCTTCTGCGAGAAATAGAAAAAAGTTAATCACATGCTCCGGCTGACCAGTAAATAATTTTCTTAAGTCGGAATCTTGAGTGGCAACCCCAACAGGGCATGTGTTGAGGTGACATTTTCGCATCATAACACAACCAGCAGATACCAATGCAGCCGTTGCTATTCCAAATTCATCTGCTCCTAAAAGAGCGCCTATTACTACGTCGCGACCAGTCCTAAAACCCCCATCGACCTGCACCACTATCCGTCCACGGAGCTGGTTGCGTACCAGTGTTTCATGTGTCTCAGCCAATCCAATTTCCCATGGGCTACCCGCATGTTGGATCGAAGTAATGGGACTAGCACCGGTGCCACCCTCGAAACCAGAAATAGTGACATGATCGGCATGGGCTTTAGAAACGCCTGCTGCAACGGTCCCCACCCCTAACTCCGATACTAACTTAACGCTTATTCTCGCTTCAGGATTTACATTTTTTAAATCATGTATAAGTTGTGCTAGGTCCTCTATGGAGTAGATGTCGTGGTGCGGTGGCGGTGAGATCAACCCAACGCCGGGGGTGGAATTTCTTACTCTTCCAATCCATTCATCAACTTTGTGACCCGGGAGTTGCCCGCCTTCACCTGGCTTAGCCCCTTGGGCCATCTTGATTTGCAGGTCTGTAGCATTAACCAGATATTCTGCCGTAACCCCAAATCTACCAGATGCCACCTGTTTTATTCTCGACACCATGGAGTCGCCGTTGTTCAAAGGCGTGAACCTTTTCCGATCTTCACCACCCTCGCCACTGTTTGATCGTCCGCCTATTCTATTCATTGCTATTGCTAATGTAGTATGCGCCTCCCATGATATCGAACCAAAAGACATTGCGCCCGTTGCAAATCGCTTTACAATTTCTCTTGCTGGTTCCACTTCTTCTAATGGGATCGGCTCTTCGGAATATTTGATCTCGAACAACGCTCTTAAATTACGCAGTTTACGCGATTGGTCATTCATTTTTCTAGCATAGGCTCGGTATCTATTATAATCCCCTGACCTTGCTGCATGTTGAAGAGCACCAATTGTTTCAGGCGTCCATGCGTGTGTCTCGCCTCGCATGCGGTACGCCAAGTCACCGCCTACATCTAGAGCTCCACTAAATTCAAGAATACCTTTGTAAGCTATAGCGTGGCGCCTCACCGCTTCGGTGGCGATACCCTCTAGACCAATGCCCCCTATTGCACATTTGGTTCCAGTAAAATATTGTTTAAGAAAGGATTCAGATAGTCCAACAGCATCAAAAATCTGCGCCCCGCAATAAGATTGGTATGTTGAAATGCCCATTTTTGACATCACTTTCAACATTCCTTTGGCTACAGCTTTTACATATTTTTCGTGTACTTCGGACAGTGTAGGCTTTCCAGATAATTTAGGGACCAATTCGGTAAGCGTATCAAATGCTAAATACGGATTGATTGCTTCCGCCCCATAACCGGCGAGAAGACAAAAATCATGAACCCGCCGTGCCTCCCCTGTTTCTATGACTAGCCCTGAACTCGTTCTTAGCCCATTACGTATCAGATGATGGTGAACGCCAGCTGTTGCCAATAGGGAGGGTATAGCAATGTTGTCGGCATTTATTTCTCTATCTGATAAAATAAGGATATTAAATCCATTTCTAACCGCGTCCTCAGATTCTTGAAAAACTCTTTCCATAGCACTTTCCATTCCAGAAACACCCTGGGTTTCTGGATAAGTAATATCTACGGTATAAGTTCTAAACGCCTGGTCTACATGGTTTTCAATCTGTCTAATACGTTCTAGATCTAAATTACTTATGATCGGTTGCCGAACTTCTAGCCGATGCCTGGAACCAGCCCCTTCCAATTCTAGTAAATTGGGCCTCGGCCCAATTAATGAAACCAACGACATCACGAGTTCTTCTCTTATGGGATCAATCGGTGGATTGGTAACTTGTGCAAAGCACTGTTTAAAATAGTCGAACAATAGCTTCGGTCTGTCCGAAAGTACTGCAATGGGAGTATCCCTGCCCATCGACCCAATCGGGTCGTCGCCATGTATCCCCATTGGTGTCAAAAATTGCCGGACGTCTTCTTGAGTATAGCCAAAGGCTTGCTGCCTATGAATTAAAGTATCAGGATCCGGAGGCATAGCACCGATTTCACTTGGCAAATCCTCTAACTGAATCTGAGTTCGGTCCAACCAATCTTGATAAGGATGAGCTTTAGCAAGGGATAATTTAAGTTCTTCATCTCCGATGATACGGCCTTCCTCTGTGTCGATAAGGAGCATTTTTCCTGGTTGAAGGCGCCATTTCTGTATAATATTTTCTTCAGGAATTGGTAACACTCCGTCTTCTGATCCCATGATCACTAAATCATCGGTGGTCACAGTGTATCTAGCAGGACGCAAACCATTTCGGTCAAGCGTTGCGCCTATTTGTCTCCCGTCTGTAAAGGCGATCGCGGCTGGACCATCCCAAGGTTCCATCAGCGCCGCGTTATACTCATAAAATGCTTTTCTGGCAGGGTCCATCAACGGATTATTATTCCACGCCTCCGGGATCATCATCATCATCGCCTGAGCTAGCGAATATCCGCCAGCAACTAGCAGTTCAAGCGCATTGTCAAAAGTAGCTGAATCAGACGCCCCGTCACCAATGAGTGGCCATAATTTCTCCAGGTCGGCCCCTAGTACACTAGATGACATTGTGGATCTTCGGGCAGCCATCCAATTGATATTTCCGCGAAGCGTGTTGATTTCCCCATTATGACAAAGGTATCGAAAGGGCTGTGCCAACTTCCAAGAAGGGAATGTGTTAGTAGAGAACCTTTGATGGATTAGTGCTAAGGCTGACTCGGTCCTTGGATCAGCTATGTCTTTATAGTAGGTGTCTAGATTATTGCAAAGAACCATGCCCTTGTAACAAAGAGTCCTGCTTGAGAGAGAGGGAATATAAAATGTTCCCGTGCCATCTCCTTCGTCTTCTACTTCCGGAGCCCATATTGCCCGATGAACCTGTTTTCTTATTACAAATAATTTCCGTTCAAAAGAATCCTGATCCATCTCAGGAGTGCAGCAGCCCACAAAAGCCTGCATAACTATTGGTTCGTTTGGCTTAACACTATCTCCAAGACAAGTATTGTCTGTCGGCACAACTCGCCAACCTAAAAAATTAATGTTTTCTCGTCTGACGATATTTTCAAGACTCTTCATACATCGACGCTTAGCACTCGGTTCACGTGGCAAAAATACCATAGCCACTCCATACCGCCCAAGCGGGGGTAGTTCCAGCTCCTGCTTCTTCATTTCTTCTCGCAGTAGACGATCAGGAATCTGAATAAGAATACCGGCTCCATCGCCAGCCAACGGATCAGCTCCAACAGCCCCCCTATGATCCAAATTTTCCAATATCTTCAGGGCCTGAGTTACTATTTCTCTACTTTTATTGCCCTTAATATTAGCAATGAACCCAAAGCCACAGTTGTCATGCTCGTAGTCAAAATTATAAAGTCCATGACCTTCTGCTGCCTCTGCATCCTTTTTTGCCACAATTTTAGACAAGCTCTTCCCCCAACATCTGGTACAACTTAAAACCCCGGCCTGGCCGAGCCTTGTCGGCCATCATCAAGAATTCATGGTCAGTATTCCCTTTCCCCCGGGATACCACTAATACCCAGCAATATATAGATGATCTTTGTTATAGCAAATTTTCCTATGCTATCGTTCATCTCGGTGTTAAAAGTCTTATGCTATAACTTTGATTTAAAATAATATTTCTTCGCACAAGGCTCGACAATAACCCCTACAAAACTGGGGCAGCATTATTGCCATAATTTTCTTTAAAGTCAATAATGAATTGGCCAGATTAGCAGGGTTCGCTTATCGATATAATGGCTAGTATTAATTAACATATCGCAATATTCTAGCGATCACATATGTCAATTTGATTATTTTTATAACGGATTTTAGGTGATACTTTCTATGATCAATCTTCACTACTGGCCTACGCCCAACGGAAAAAAAGTGACAATCCTTCTGGAAGAACTTAACACTCCCTATAATATAATTCCCTGCAGAATTAGCCAGGGAGATCAATTCAAATCAGAGTTTCTTGCTATGAACCCTAACCATCGCATGCCCGTGATTGAAGACGATGCACCATTAGACGGTAAAGAACCAATTATAATATTTGAATCGGGCGCAATCATGACATATCTAGCCGAAAAAGAGGGCAGATTCTTACCCAACGAATTAAGGGAACGAACAATAGTCAATCAATGGGTCAACTGGCAAATGGCAAACCAAGGCCCAAAACTGGGAGAGTGTGGACACTTTCTGAGACTTGGTGATGATCAGGGAGACCAGTCCTATGCTATACGGCGGTTTACCAATGAAACCAATCGACTGTACGGAGTATTAAATAATCGCTTACACAAATCTCGCTATCTCGCTGGAGAACACTACACTATAGCCGATATGATATGCTATCCCTGGTGCGTCAATTGGAAATTTCAAAGACAGGATTTATCTGAATTTAAATATGTGGAAAAGTGGTTTAACGAATTGAGCGACAGGCCACAAGTTCAAGCAGGAATGGCTGCCGGATCCGATCTGTCGACAGATCAAAGTAGTTTAAATGATTCCGAACGTACGCGAATTAGAGAAATAATGTACAATCAACGAGCTCTACCTATAGCTGAGTAACTTTGGAAAACCATCTGCCTGCCACCGCAAAACGTCCTTTTCTCCCGAAAAAGTCCCAGAAAAAGAAAGATAGCCATGATGATTTCCGACGAGCCAACATATTCAGCGCATATCGAACCGTTGGAGGCCGAAGCCTTAAGAGATGTCGAGGACATAATTGATATTTCCAAACAAGCAAGTGGGTATATTCCCACCAGCCTTCGGATAATGGCCTATAAACCTAACATACTGAGGGCATTTTCGGGACTTATTGGTGCAATCATGAGGACAGAAAGCGATTTATCCCAGGATTTAAAATGGCTTGCCGCTCACGCAGTTAGTACAGCAGCTGGTTGCAGATATTGTCAGGCTCATACTGCTTCCAATTCGTCAAAATCTGGTTTACCCATAAAAAAAATACACGAATTACTCCTCTATGAAACTAGCGATGCATTCGATCCATCAGATAGGGCGTTGGTCGCCTTCTGCCTAGCAGCAGGTGAAACACCAAATTCTGTGAACGAAGATCACTTTAGAAAATTGCATGAATTTTTTAACAAGGGACAAATCGTCGAGATTGTTTCTGTCATTTCGCTTTTTGGCTGGCTAAATCGTTGGAATGATACCTTCGCAAGCGATCTCGAAGAAGCGCCACTAAAGTTTGCAAACCGGCATTTGACCGAAAGGGGCTGGGTTGCCGGGAAACACGCAAAAAAATAGATTAGATTGGGTAAGATGATGATTCAGTATAATGAAATTAAAGTAACCCCCCTATCTTCTGCCATAGGAGCGGAAATTAGTGGAGTTGATATTTCAACAGAGCTAACCAATTCAGTTATTAAAGAGATAAGGGCTGCTCTGCTAAATCATCTTGTAGTTTTTTTTCGGAATCAGGATTTGACGGACGCCGAACGCCATCGTTCTTTTACCCGACGTTTTGGTGATTTGTTTGTTCACCCAAACTTTAATCTCGGCCAAGAAAATCCAGAAATGGTCTACTTAACGAGAATGCCCGGAGACACAGCAGCTGCAGGACAACGATGGCACGCAGATACTACAATGATGAAAAATCCACCAATGGGAGCTATATTATATGCGCTAGAGGTCCCCAGTTGGGGAGGTGATACGCTATTCGCCAATCAGTATATGGCTTACGAGAACTTGTCGACGGGCATGAAGAAACTTTTAAACAACCTCAAGGCGGTCCACAATGATTCACGGGTTGCAGGTCCAAAAGTAGGCCTCAATTCCAAACGTGCCACCAAAGTTCGAGAAGACGAAAACTGGGAAATGACAGAAAACGTTCACCCGGTTGTTCGAACACACCCAGAAACAGGAAAAAAATGTCTTTTCATAAATTGCATATACGTACATCATTTTGAGGGAATGACTGTGGAAGAGAGCAGCGATTTACTAGACTTCCTATATACTGAATCGACCAGGCCAGAATATACATGCCGGTTTCGATGGCAGACAGGCTCCGTTGCTTTCTGGGACAATCGATGCGTCCAACATTTAGCTATTCACGATAACCACGAAGCTATAAGAAAAATGCAAAGAACGCAGATCGTTGGTGAAAAAGTGAAGTAAAGGTTTTATATAATTATCAAAAACTTTTTTATAGCATCTATCTCTTGACAAAATGTTATCCGAGAGCAATGCCCAACATCCTTTATTGTTAGCACCTTGGACCTTGGTCCATTACTTCTCATCCTCGCAACATTAGCTTCCGAAAGGAATTTCGGAATCTTTGCCCCAGATAGTCAATACAGGTATAGAAATTCCTTCCCAAAGATCCCATAGATCAGAGTCTTCTTATTTACGTCCAGGGATAATTTCCGGATTATAGTGCATCCGCCATTGTCCATCACTGTCATGTATTAAACTATCGCGTACAAACTTTTGTGCCGCCTGTGATGTAAAGGGTCCAATATAATTGAGGATCAAGCGTCGAATTGGACATTTTGTTGCCGCCAATTTAATTCCCAGGAGCCCCACTAGAAGTTCCTAACCAGTCAACGGAATTAACACCAGATCTCGCTATTAATGTTGTGAGAACATTATGAAAGAGAGGATAATCTTCTCCCATAGAATAGGGTTACCTACACTCTTTTTTATTAATTGACAAACCGCTATTGCCTCTTCTGGCCATATCTATAGCGATTACACGATAGGCCATGGCACATTGATTAGCTCCTAGTTGGTATTTTTTAGAAATTGTGTCGTTTCAACTAAAGCTAGTTTATATTGGTGTATAAAAAAAATTTAAGCTGAAATAATGAACAATTGCAGTTAAAAAATCCATTCGATTAGACTAGAGCCTGGAGTAATAGTGTGGACATCAATCAGGAGATGAAAACAGACAAATATGCCATCGGTCAACCCGTACCTCGCACGGAGGACCCAAAACTACTCCGAGGTGATGGAACGTTTACGGATGATATTTCACTAACAAACCAGCTCTATGCAATCATAGTAAGAAGTAACTTTGCGCATGGTATTATTCGGAACATTGATACCACTGGAGCCGCAAAAGTCAGCGGTGTAATAGATATCATTACCGGTGAAAACCTGAGAAACTATAATGACCTGCAGTGCGGCATGCAGATAAATAGCAGGGACGGAACACCTTTAAAAAAACCTGCTAGGCCTTCTTTATCTAGTGATAAAGTTCGATTTGTTGGAGATCCCGTAGCATGCGTCATAGCTGAAACGGTCGACAGCGCTAGAGACGGAGCTGAGGCAGTGCTTCTGGATATAGAAGTTTTGCCAGCTGTTACATCCGCAAAAGCTGCAACTGAACCCGGTGCCCCTATAGTTTTTCAAGATATTCCAGATAACCTTGCATTGGATTTTCATTTTGGTGATAGTGCAAAAGTCGCAAAAGCCTTTGAAAAGGCTCACCACGTAAGCAGATTAAACCTTCGAAATAATCGTGTAGTGGTCGCCAGTATGGAGCCGCGAGCAGCCATAGCCGAATATAATAGCAGTACAGATCGATATACCATGTATTTGGGTTGCCAAGGTGCATTTGGTATGCGCAAACAATTAGCAGGGTTACTGAACGTAACCCCAGAAAACGTTCATGTTATTACAGGTAATGTAGGAGGTTCCTTCGGTATGAAGAGCTTCGCATACCCGGAATATTTGTGTTTGTTAGACGCAGCCAAAAGATTGGGTAGACCTATAAAATGGACAGATGAGAGATCCAGCAGCTTTTTATCAGACCAGCAGGGGCGGGATCATGAAGTCATAGGCGAACTGGCACTCGACAAGGACGGGTACTTTTTAGCTGTTCGCCTCTTTCTATACTCTAATTTGGGCGGCTACCTAGCAGCGGTCGGCCCCAATATGGCAACCAACAATATGGTAAAAAACATAACCAGTGTCTATCAAACACCCCTAATCGAAATTAACACCAAATGCGTATTTACAAATACAACCCCTATAAGCGCCTATAGAGGGGCTGGACGACCTGAAGCAAATTATTATATGGAGCGTTTAGTTGAAACAGCAGCCCAAGAAATGAAAATAGATCCCCTGGAGCTGCGTCGGAAAAATCATATTAAACCTAATCAAATACCCTATGCTGCTCCCTCCGGTCAAATTTATGACAGTGGCAACTTCCCTGATATATTGGAAAATGCACTTCAGTTTTCCGAATGGAACCAATTTAATAATCGAAAAAAGGCCGATCGAGAGCGAGGCCTGCTCAGAGGCATAGGCATAAGCAACTATCTAGAGGTGACGGCACCCGTGGAAACAGAGATGGGAGGCATCAGATTTGAAGATAACGGCGATGTCACAATTGTAACGGGAACACTAGACTATGGCCAAGGGCACGCGGCCCCTTTTGCACAAGTCCTTCACACACATTTGGGTATACCTTTCGAAAGAATTCGTCTAATTCAAGGGGATAGCGATGAGCTTATTACAGGAGGTGGAACAGGCGGTTCAAAATCTATAATGGCCTCTGGAGGTGCAATTATTGAAGCTAGCTTTAAAGTAATAAGAAAAGCAAAACGTGTCGCTTCTCACTTTTTCGAAACAAATGAACAAGATATCGAATTTGACCAAGGAAATTTAATTGTCGCTGGCACTGACCGATCAATTTCTTTGGTAGATCTGGCCCTCGAACTTAGGACGAATTTGTCAAATATTCAGAATGTGCCCAAAAATCTAGATGCCCAAATTAACCACGGAGGCACGCCCTCCACCTTCCCTAATGGCTCTCATGTTTGCGAAGTCGAAATCGACCCAGAAACTGGTAGCATAAAAATTGATCGCTATTACATGGTTAATGATTTTGGCACACTAGTAAACCCGCTAATGGTGGAAGGCCAATGTCACGGCGGGGTTACTCAAGGCATAGGGCAAGCTATTATGGAAGACGTAGTATTTGATAAATCCGGCCAAGTCCTGTCAGGATCCTATATGGACTACGCCATTCCAAGAGCCTCTGATCTTCCCAATTTTGAATTTCTTAGCAAGCCCACCGTAGCAACTACAAATGCTCTAGGCGTAAAGGGTTGCGGCGAAGCAGGATGCGCTGGTGCAATGCCAGCAGTTATGAATGCGATAGTGAACGCTTTGTCAGAAATCGGCATTACGCACATTGATATGCCCGCAACCCCCCAGCGAGTTTGGCGCGCAATCAATGACAGAAAAAAATGACAATATTTCACCTGAAACTGGAGTTTTAAATGACACCAAAAGCTATGATCGTTTCTGCTCAACCTGAGGCATCAGAAGCGGGCGGGCGTGTTTTAATGGCCGGGGGCAACGCTGTTGATGCTGCAATGACTGCTGCATTAGTTCAAGGCGTTGTAGATCCTCAGATGTGTGGGATAGCAGGTTTTGGTAATTGCCAAATATACATGCCATCAAAAAATATCCACACATGCATTGACTTCCATGGGAAAACACCATTAGAAGCCACCCCGGATATGTGGGAACATCTGATCGAGAGCGAAACTCGCGATGGTTTTGGGTTTGTTTTGGAGGGCAACATTAATGATTTGGGTTACCAAGCAGTTACAACTCCCGGCAGTTTGAAGGCGTACGGTGAGGCGATATCTGAGTTCGGAACCTGGGATTGGGCCGATATAGTTGCACCGGCAATCGCGCAGGCCGACGCTGGGTTTCTGGTTAGACCACATGTTTACCATTGGTGGACCCATGGAGCTGATTATGGACGTGTTCTCGTGGACCAAAGATTAAAATTTTCAAGAGTAGGTCAAAGATCTTACTTTAACAGTTCGGGGAACCTTAAAAAAATAGGCGAAAGAGTGCAAATTCCTGAAATGGCGAATACTTTACGACGAATCGCTGCTCGGGGAACCGACATATTTTATAGTGGAGAAATCGCCGAGCAAATAGCTTCCGACATGAAGGCAAATGGAGGACTACTGTCGTACGAAGACCTCGCGAATTATAAGACCACTAGAACGGAACCGCTCCAAAGTAGCTATAGACAGTATGATATAGCAACTAACCATCCCCCAGGAGGTGGGATTATGTTGGCAGAAATGCTTAATATTCTAGAGAACTTTGATCTCAGGGCACTTGGCCACAATACGAGCGAGTACATTCGAATAGTTGCCGAAGCGATGAAAAAAGCAACGGTAGATAAAGACCAACACGTTGGAGACCCTTCCTTCGTAGACATTCCCCTTGAACGCCTGATATCCAAGGAGTACGCACAATTAATAGCAACTAAAATACGAAGTGGAGAAAAAATTAACGTCGAACGCTTTGAGCAACCAGAGTCAAAAGATACAACCCACATCGTCGTGGTAGATTACGATGGCAACTGTGTAACAATGACTCATTCGTTAGGCATGCCATCCGGGGTGATTACCGATGAACTGGGCTTCATGTACAATGGTTGCATGGCCGTATTTGATCCCCGCCCTAACAGGGCTGGTTCCATTGCTCCAGGCAAAAGTCGTTTTAGTTCGCTAGCTCCGACAATAGTTTTCAAAGATAATAACCCGTTCATCGTCCTTGGAGCACCGGGAGGAACCCAAATTGCCATGGGAATTCTTCAGGCAATTTTAAATATAATAGATTTCGATATGAACATGCTAGAAGCCGTTTCGGCTCCCCGTTTTTCCGCAACAAGTAATCTAATCGATGTAATGAATCGAATCCCAACCTATATTACCAATAGTCTAGAAGGACAAGGTTACACTATTTCACGTAGCGCCTTAACATATGGCATAGCGGCTGTTCACGGAATACGCATAAAAAATGGCATCATGGATGGTGGAGCTGACCCCGGACACGACGGAGTAGCTTTGGCTGTATAGAGGGAACTATTAGTTTCTCTTGAACGCCTACGCCGCTTTTGATTTAGGAACTTCGGACAGATTAAAACTTATTCCTTTTATAAATTCTGGAAATTCGGCCGTAAGGATACCATCCCGTTCATTTGAAAAGCCACCGATACCTATTATACAATTCGCCATATTTGGACGCTTCAATGGCCGTTTAATTTCGTAGTCGTATTGTTTATAAAAGCGGGCAAATAATATTTTCAACAAAAGTATATCATCTGAACTCAATGTCTCAAAAGCAGCGCGCGGCTTAAGGTCCTTGTTTACGCCAGTTAAAACAACTTTTTTGTGGTTACGATAGGTCGTAAATTCCATTACTTCACCATTCAACGTAGTTGAGCCGAGGATAGGTTCCCAGGATATTCCAGCTAGCTGACAGACCTCAGCCATCACTGACTCCGTTTTTCTATGCATATCCTCAAATCGGATACCATATTGAGGGCCTTGCAACGGTTTAGTTCTTATGGACTGGACGAAATTGTTGACCAGCCAATAATAGGCCTCCGCCTTAGTTTTAAAAGGGTTAAAGGGATTTTTATCACCCAACCTCACATAATGCGCTAAATGAGAATCCAAAGCTTCATGAGGGCATCTTACGGTCGTAATGTATAATGGATTTGGTACAGTGGCCTCAACACGCGGTATTTCATGTTCCCAGACGCAGAGATGTTTCTGCCAAACAATCACAGGATCAACTGGAAATGAACGGTTGTTTTTTGCCAAATTATAGCTGAAGATAATCAAACTAAATACGTCTGACGGGAGCAATATTTGATAAGAGGCCATGTGTTCCCCGAGGATTTCTTGCGCTATTCGGATAAATACTTCACGATCTACCCCCATCTTTTCCACTTTTTCGTTAAAGCTAAGGTCCTCGTGTGTATCACCGAGATGATCAAATTCGTGGCTATAGCCCCAAGCTGCTCTATTCGAGTCAGTAAATAGTTTAGCCAACGGATCATCATTTTGTAATAAATCCGTAAAAATTTCGGGCACTATCTCGGTGATCTGCCTAACAAATGAAGCTATTTCATCAGCAGATAACGCCAAAGCAGCAAATGGTTCTTTGTTTTCGTTTAGCAATGCCTTCGACTCGTTATTTACAAATAGGTCGTAAATATAGTGAGGCAGTTTGTTTAGGCATTCGGAAGGATGCGAAAGGACTTGCGAATGATAATCGAGCAAGTTTTGCAGAAGAAAGGAGCCACTTCGCCCCGCAAATGTAACCACAACTGTTTTGCGCACTCTGCGTAAATCATATCGATGCATTGATTTTCCAAAATCCTATAAAAATGATACACCAATTATTGGATGCAACGATTGTGCCACGGATCAATGATTTTCCTAAACGCAACTAGGTAATTTAATGGAACAGAAGATGACCAATTTAAGAGCCCTACCATTCGAGGCCAAAAATATTATCGCGAGTAGAGCCCGGATGGGCTTAATAGCACTGGCAACCGATCACGTAATAGAACACGAATTCAATCTTCTACTGCAAAAAATAGAAGGAACCCAGATATATACTACTAAAGTGCAAATGGACCCTATTGTAACTCGAGAAACACTTAGTGATATGGAATCTAGGTTAACCGCCGCTAGCGAAACACTCCTACCAGGCAATGACTTCGATGTCATCGGTTACGGCTGCACCTCTGCCAGTGTTGTAATCGGCGAAGAGGCCGTTTTTAAAGCCATAAGGCTGGCACGGCCAAGAGTAAAAATAACCACGCCAATCAGTGCTTGTATTGCAGCTATAAAATCGTCGAATAGTAACCGAATTGGTCTATTGACCCCTTATATTGAGGAAGTAAACATTCTAATTCGCCAATACCTCGAGGCACGTGATATCGCAGTCGTTAAATCGGCGACCTTTGCAGAGATAAACGACAATATAGCGGGTATGATAACGCCTGAATCAATCCGCAAAGTTATAACTGATGTATTCTCCGAACTAGACCTCGACATGATCTTTATATCCTGCACAAGCTTACGAGCTGTTAATATAATCCCAGAACTAGAAAACCTTCTACAAATTCAAGTTACATCCAGCAATCACGCTCTCGTATGGCATATGATCCGACTAGGAGGAATAGACGACAAAATCCCAGAATATGGCCAATTGTTTACTAGACAATTGTAGCAAATTTATGGGACTATTTAGTGCAATTTGATCCAGCCTAGGTTTTCTACAGCGCGGAGCTATTCGACTAGACGCAGTTATAAAGGGAGATCTCTCATGACAATCCAGATGCCATTCGAGCCGAGGGGAGTGATACCCGCCTGTCTTTTACCATTCACTTCAGATATGAGCATCGACGAAATTTCTTTTCGATCACATCTCCGAGACCTGGCGGGCGTTGAAGGGATTACTGCAATAACAATCAACGCGCATTCTATGGAAGTTCATGCACTATCTCCGGAAGAACAGGCACGAACGACAGAAATCGCACTAGAAGAGATTGGTGACCAGTTACCCATCGTACATGGTGTTTATGCGGATGGTTCGCAAAATGCTGCTAGGATTGCCAAGCAGGCTGCGGCTGGCGGGGCTCGATGCTTACTGATCTTTCCTCCCAATACACTAGCAATGGGTGGACAGATGCGGCCAGAAATGGCTATTCGCCACTTTGAAACTGTCGCCGAAGCCACCGACCTGCCATTAATACTCTTTCAATACCCCATTGGACCCGGGCTGGGATATCCCATCGATACTTTGTTGGAGATGTGTCGACGGGTACCCCAAATTCGCGCAATCAAAGACTGGTGTAACGATGCCGCGCTGCATGAACGACATATTAGAGAGTTGCGCTCATTAGATAAACCCGTAAATATTTTGTCCACTCATAGTGCCTGGTTGTTATCTTCACTAGTACAGGGATGTGATGGCCTTTTGTCGGGTGCTGGAAGCGTTGTAGCTAACTTGCAAGTCGCGCTATTCAGAGCATTTAAAGAAGGAAACCTAGACGAAGCCCGACGTATAAACGATATGATCTATCCTACCGTTCGAGCATTTTATGACGCTCCTTTTCTGGACATGCACAATAGAATGAAGGAGGCTCTACATTATTTGGGACGATTACCTGAAGCTCACGTCCGAGCTCCGTTAATGAAATTGAAGTCGGAAGAAATATCAAAGATCAAAAGTTGCATGGATGCAGCGGGTTTAACGCCCAAGACCGTTTACAAAAACGTAGCTTGAAGAGGGCTTCCTACGAGCATCTAATCTAACTAGTATCTCTCCGTCCACTACCACCTAGACGGTCAATCAATTCGCCCAAGACACCCTTTGGCAAAAAGATAATAAACAATATCAGCATTAACCCATAGACTGTAGTATCGAGCCCCGCTAAGTCGATCCCTTCCGTCCTTAGTGACGTAATCCAATTTCGGAATATTTCCGTCATAAGCAATGTTATAATTGCTCCTATAGTAGGCCCCATCATGGTATAAAGACCGCCTACTACAACCGCAAAAACAATTTGCAGAGAGATCCCAATTCCTCCAATAACCTCAGGCCCGATAAACATCTGATATTGACAGTAAAGAGAACCCCCAAGAGCCGTCAGTACCGCACTCAATATTGTTATGTTCAACTTAGTTCTTGTTACGTGTATTCCAGCTGCTGCGGAAGCATCTTCATCTTCCGAAATAGAATCTAGAGCAAATCGCATCATTGATTTGTCGACCATTCGCCAGACCAAAAGGCCAAGAACCCATGCTAAAAGTGCAACAAAATAAAATATTTCCTTATCCGCAAATTGAAGTGCCACCAGTGAAGTGCCGTCCCCATCGCGCTCCGGAGTAAACCCCAATGACCCCCCCGTATAGTCACGACAAGCAATAATAACCAATTTCACTACCTCGCTAAGAGCCAATGTCACCAACGCGAAATAATGGCCGACAATCTTGAACTGAAAACACGGGTAGGCAACCAGAAACGCCATTATAGCAGCAGTTATCATTGCAGCAGGGATACCTATCCAGGGAGAAATACCCCCATAATTCCACAATAGTGCTGTAACATAGGCACCGATACTCATAAATGCGCCATGACCAAGAGAAACAAGACCGAACCTCCCCATCAGCGACCAGGCTGTGTAGACTAAAGACCAGATTAGAATCATAATAATAAGATGGAGTGGGTATTGGGGCGCCACAAACGGCGCTGCAATCAGTAGAACAGCAATAACATAAGGAATAGATTTTGACATTATTTCCTACCCAATAAGCCTTGAGGACGTATGAACATCATTACTATAAAGAAGACAAAGGCTAGGACATAACCCCATTCGAGTTCACTATACAGTCCCCCAATACTAATGATAATTGACAGGATGAATGCCGCGATAAATCCTCCAATCATATTACCTAATCCACCCAGAACGCATATGATGAAGGTAATTGGTCCAAAACTTATTCCAACGAAGGGATGAACGTCATATTGTAAAACAAGTAAACACGCGGCCAACCCCGCAAGACCTCCGCCTACGGTAGCTGTAACCCAATAAATTTTTTTGGCATCTACCCCCATCAAAACCATAATCTCTCGATCTTGGCTAATCGCTCTGATAGCCGCCCCTATATAAGTTCGAGTAAGAAATAGGTAGACAACAATCATACCTACCAGGGCGACCCCAAAAGCTAACAAACGAGCATAACTAAAGTACATCTCGCTAAACTCAAGGATTGGTAACCGTAAACCAAGATTACGAAATTCTATGCTCCACATCAGCGTCGCCACACTCTGAAGAAAGAATAGTAAACCGCCTGTAGCTAGTAACTGGTTAATGGGTGCAGTTCCCAAAATGGGTGAAATAATTAGCACGTGCACCAACCAACCCATTATAGCGACTAACCCTATGGCCGCTA
>CAYFGZ010000011.1:0-51526 GCA_964342575.1 uncultured Nisaea sp.
CCGGAAAAGGTTGTGCTTTCTGCTGCTTCCATCGCGAATGTTGTTGGGCACCACCCCTGTGTTTAAGCCAACGCATTAGGGTTGTATTGGAATCTCTCACTTGCATTCGGTAGATTCCAAGATTGAAATTATCCTCCCGCCGATCTGTAGGACCCTGCGTCACTACTAGGGGCCACGTTATCAGTGGAGACGGTTCCCCCGGCCAGCAGGTTTGAATTGGAAGTGAAGTTAGATCAATATCATCGCCTTGGAGAACCACTTCGTGACATGAGGCAGTAGAAACCGTTTTAGGTTTCATTGCCATGACAGTTTTTACTAAAGGCAGCATATTTATGGCATCACGCCATCCTTCCGGCGGCTGGGGTTGGCGCAAAAAAGCAAGTGTTTCACCTATTTCCCGGAGTTCTGAAGGTGTTCTGTTCATGCCCCAAGCTACTCGTTCTATTGTCCCAAAAATGTTACTTAATACGGGGACGTTATAGAATTCCCCATCTGGCCGTACTAGATTTTCAAATAGGACTGCGGGGCCACCTTCTGCTAGAAGGCGTGTCTGTATTTCGGTCAACTCAAGAACAGGAGAGACGGGCTCTGAAACTCTTTTAAGTTCGGATTTAGTTTCTAAGAAATTTATAAATTCTCTGAGTGAAGAGTATGCCATTTTATCATATTTAAGGAGGTTTCGTATCGTTGTGTTATTATAGCATCACAGGATAATAGCTTTTAAACAAAAGTAGGGGCTAGGGCAAAATTAATAAAATTGATTGGGTGTGTTCTAATTATTCATACAGTGATAGGTTACTATAGGCCCGCAAGGGCATTATTAAAATTATCGGCTTTTTGGGCTACGTCATCAGGCGAGAAACCTGGCTGATAAAGAGCTGAGCCTAACCCAAAACCGGTTGCACCTGCCTCAATATAGCCAGGAAGTTTTTCTGGCGTTATTCCACCGACCGGTATTACGGGTATCCTAGCTGGAATGATAGCCTTAAGAGCCCTCAAAACAGGTGGAGGTGCTGCTTCAGCGGGAAAAAGTTTTAAACCATCTGCTCCAGCTTCAATCATGGAGAAAGCCTCGGTAGGAGTAGCCACACCGGGAATGGCAATCAAACCGGATTTTTTAGTAGCTGCGACGATTTGTTTATTTGCATTTGGCATTACTATAAGTTTTGCTCCCGCTTTTGCCACGATTCGAACCCAAGGGAGCTCAATAACTGTGCCAGCGCCAACGAGAATATGGTCTCCAAAACGTTGAGCTATTAATTGAATGCTTTCTATTGGTTGCGGTGAGTTAAGCGGAATTTCTACTATATTAAAGCCTTTTTCGATTAGCACGGTTGTTATATCAACCACCTCTGCTGGCTGAACACCGCGCAAAATGGCTATTAAACATTTTTTATTAAGATAGTTTTCAATCGTGGTCATCCTGAAGTCGCACCCATCAGCATTTTTAAAAGTTGCATATGCCCAGCTGTTACTATCTCGGGGGGCACGGTTTTGGTTTCAAAACCTAGGTGATTAAGGGCTATAGAGTACAGGTTCGTTAGTTTTCCTTCTCCAATTAAATGAATAGTTGTGTTGCCGGAATGCACAGTTGCATCGTTTAATTCATGGCCGATGATTAGACCTGATAGGAAAGCACCGGAATTATTGGGAGATAATTTATTAAATAAGTTTAAACTGCGAACATTAAAAAGGTGGTTCAATAGGTTGTTAGGAGCCCTGGCATGGTCCACACCATCTAAAAAGGCGGTTGAGTTCCAGGTTTCAGAATTAATCGTTGTTCTTAGTATCGTATTTTTTGTAACGGTTTCGTATAGCTCGCCGGTCATGTAGGTTACAAACTCCAATACCTTACCTGAAGAGACGATAGCCCATTTGCTGTGGCTTCCAGGTAAGCAAATGATACTTTTGTTTGCTTTAATGGTTGTATTTGCGCCCAGAATTTGTACTTCTTCACCTCTCATAACATCAGGAATTCCGGCTGTGCTCAGACAGGATAAACCTGGCGTAATCCACACCTTTCTTCCCCTTTTCAACTTGATGGCGACCAAATTTTGATACAGTTTACCAACATCGGTTGGGCATTCGATATAGGGAGTTTCTTTCCATCCTTGCCGACTTCCAATCATGCCTGACAAAATAATGGGCAAACGCGGCAATTTGTCCATCCAATCTCCTACGACACTCTCAAACGCGCTCTCAAATGCCTTGTCTTTTACCATCATGATGCCGGAGGGGTGCACGCGTTTTTCCAGAATTTGATCATTTTTACCTAGCAAATAAGCTCGGAGGGTGCTAGTTCCCCAATCGCAACTTATACCGAAAGTTTGATCTTTCATTTTTGCACCGTTCGCGTTTGTTCTCGTCGCGTATTACTTTACTGGATTATTAGCGGTACCGGATAGTGTTGTAGAGTCAAACCTTGCTTGACAGTAAAGCTAAGCCTGGTGAGACTAGCAATATAACATAATTATTAAATAACTATAAAGTTGTTTGGTTGGGATTAAGGGAGGAACAGAATATGAAATTATTACGTTATGGGGACTTAGGCGCCGAGAAACCTGGAATACTTGATGCGGATGGCAAGGTCAGGGACCTTTCCACAATCGTAGAAGATATAAACCCAGCTACAATTAATGACCAGACGCTGAACAGGATAGGGGCACTTAATTTATCTGAGTTGCCGTTGGTTTCAGGAAGCCCGCGGATTGGAGCGTGTGTCGGAAATATCGGCAAAATGGTATGCATTGGACTAAATTATTCAGATCACGCGGCAGAAACTGGTGCTACACCACCCCCCGAGCCCATTATTTTTATGAAAGTAAATTCAGCGATATGTGGTCCCAACGATGATATTAGAATCCCTCGAACTTCTGAAAAAACGGATTGGGAAGTCGAGTTGGGATTTGTGATAGGAAAAACTGCCAAATATGTTTCAGAGGCGAACGCCATGGAGTATGTAGCGGGATACTGCATTGTTAATGACGTTTCCGAGCGCTCTTTTCAAGCGGAACGCTCGGGGCAATGGACGAAAGGAAAAAGCTGCGATACATTCGGGCCGATGGGTCCTTGGCTAGTAACCAAGGATGAAATTCCTGACCCACAGAACCTCAAAATGACCACAGATGTGAATGGGAAACGGTATCAGGATGGAAACACTAACACGATGATATTTGGGGTAAAATTTTTGGTTCATTATCTCTCGCAATTCTTTACTCTTTATCCCGGTGATGTAATCTCCACTGGTACTCCCCCAGGGGTAGGTTTAGGTGTTAAGCCAAATCCTGTGTTTTTGAAAGTGGGGGATGAAATGCAGCTCACTATTGAGGGTCTTGGTGAGCAGCGCCAAAAATGTATTACCGATTAAGTGTAACCAAAAGCGATAAAAATTTGAACTACATTGTCTTGCATTAGGGGGTAATCATAGTTTTAGGATTAACCAAAGAAGATTGTCTTCCATCGGATCATGGGCATGCAACTCTTTTAGGTAGGGCGTGGGTTCCTGGCGTCGAAGCAGGACCTTCCCCTGTAGTTATTCGGGAAGGTCGGCTTTTTGATATTTCAGAGAGTGTAGCGACAGTTTCTGAACTCCTTAACAGAGCCGACGCACTGAAGTTTATACGGGAAGCAAATGGCAGGGATCTGGGAGATGTTGGAGATATTTTAGCAAATTCGGACTATAATATTCAAAATGACAATTACCCTTTTCTCTTGGCACCGATTGACTTGCAGGCGGTTAAGGCTTGTGGGGTTACATTCGCTCAAAGTATGCTGGAACGCGTTATTGAAGAGCGAGCAAAAGGGGACCCAACGGCGGCGGAGGGAACCAGGGCAGAAATTCGAGATGCTATAGGA
Organism: uncultured Nisaea sp.; assembly: GCA_964342575.1. Taxonomy (GTDB): domain Bacteria; phylum Pseudomonadota; class Alphaproteobacteria; order Thalassobaculales; family Thalassobaculaceae. The sequence goes on from CAYFGZ010000011.1 coordinate 3,856, forward strand.
TTGGATCTCAGTGACATAATCCCGGGCTCTGCTGAAGCTGGAAAGCTGAAGTCTATGCTGATAAAGAAGGGGATGTGGTCGCAATACCTGGAAGTGGGTATAGGTCCAGATGCTGAAGTTTTTACCAAGGCACAACCAATGTCAGCTGTCGGAATTGGCGCCCAAATTGGAATCCTAGCCCAATCAGAATGGAATAACCCTGAACCTGAAATTACCTTAATAGTGAATGCTTTTGGTAACACAGTTGGTGCGACACTAGGCAATGACGTAAATCTAAGAGATATTGAAGGAAGAAGTGCTTTGTTATTGGGTAAAGCAAAAGATAATAATGCTTCTACGGCGATTGGGCCGTTCATTAGGCTTTTTGATAACAATTTTTCCCTGGAGGATGTTCGAACACTTGAACTCTCTCTAACCGTGTCAGGCCCCGATCAATTTGTACTTCATGGCCGAAGCTCTATGTCCAAAATTAGTCGAGACGTGGCAGATCTGGTTGAAGAGACGATGGGTAGACATCATCAATATCCCGATGGTTTTTGTTTAATGACCGGAACTTTATTCGCTCCAAGCGAAGATCGAGATAAACCAGGAGAGGGTTTCACGCACAAGTTAGGGGATGTGGTACGTATATCTACGCCGAAATTGGGTGCATTGATAAATGAGGTGAATTTTTCAGAGAAGGCGCCGCCATGGGTATTTGGTACGGGTGCCCTCATGAGGAATTTGGCTAATAGAGGTTTACTGTAGGGCGTAGAAAAGTCTATAGGTTCCTCGCTTTTTCTCGCAGTATGTGCTTTTGTATTTTTCCGGTAGAGGTTTTTGGTAGGTCCCCAAACACGATACTCGTAGGCGTTTTAAAATGTGCCATATTTTCTCGGCAGTAGGATATTAAATCGGTCTCTGTTGCGGTGGCACTGGGCTTTAAACAAACAAAGGCGCATGGAGTTTCACCCCATTTTTCGCTAGGTTTGGCAACTACGGCTGCCTCTAGAATTGAAGGATGTCTAAACAAGATATTCTCAATCTCGATCGTGCTAATATTTTCACCTCCTGATATAATAATATCTTTCGATCGATCCTTTAGTTCGATGTACCCAGATGGATGCACTACGCCGAGGTCTCCCGTGCGAAACCAGCCACCAGTGAATGCTTCTTCGGTAGCTGACTGGTTCTTTAGATAACCTTTCATAACAACGTTGCCACGCATAAAAACCTCACCCATGGTTTTGCCGTCGCGAGGCACTTGTTTCATCGACTGGGAATGAGCAACCATTAGACCCTCAAGCACCGGATAGCGGACACCTTGCCTAGATTTAAGATCAGCTTGCTTAGACGCGGGTAGCAAACTCCATTCATCTTGCCACTCGCACACGGTGACCGGCCCATAAACCTCGGTTAAGCCATATACATGTGTGACTTTTATATTAAGGGCCTCCATATTCTCTATAATGGCAGCCGGTGGGGCAGCACCCGCGGTCATCATAGATAAGTCGTGCTTCCATGGGTGAGCCGGTTTATCCTTTGAATTCAAGAGCATATTCATCACTATAGGCGCACCACACAAGTGACTTACTTTGTGTTCATCTATGGCATGATAAATTGGTTCCGCTTCCACTCGGCGAAGACAAACATGAGTGCCTCCAAGCATTGTGATGGTCCAGGGGAAACACCAGCCATTGCAATGGAACATTGGGAGTGTCCACAAATAAATAGGATGTTTTTTCATAGCCCAAACCAGACCGTTTGCGATAGCATTTAGGTAGGCGCCGCGGTGATGATAGACGACCCCCTTAGGATTGCCAGTAGTTCCTGATGTGTAGTTAAGACTGAGTGCATCCCACTCGTCGGCCGGTAAAACGGGGGTATAGTTACTATCACCTTCTTGCAGCAATTTCTCATAAGTTGTTAGCCCAGGAGGTTCGCCATAAGCAATATTTGGATCTTGGTATTCAACTAGGAGAATTTCACGGTTAACCTGAGCGAGTGCTTCTTTAACAACTTTTGCGTATTCGGTATCTACAATTAGTACTTTCGTTTCTGCGTGCTCTAGAATGAATACTATACTTGGTGCGTCAAGGCGTATATTTAAAGCATTTAAAACTGCTCCCGTCATAGGAACACCAAAAGTAACCTCTAATGCTGGTGGAACATTAGGTAACATCACTGAGACAGTGTCGCCTTTTCCTACCCCCCGTTTTGCGAGCGCCGAAGCAAGACTATGACACCGAGCTTGCGTTTCACGCCAAGTGAATTGTTGTTTTTCGTAAATCACAGAAGTACGGCTAGGAAAAGCGTTGGCACACCGCGCTAAAAAAGATAAAGGCGATAAGGGGACATAGTTCGCTTTATTTTTATCTAGATCGGTGTCAAATGGATGGCTTTCCATTTTCGTTTCCTTTTGGGCATGACAGGGCCTTTTATATTTAAGGTAAACTAGATTGTGCAGATTATGCAATGTTGCTTGAGGCTCAATCCAACGTTTTTGAGCAAAATACGCCACCCGTTAGCGGTCTTGGCACTCCGGTAGTTCCTGGAAAACTTATTGGCAGTCCGAGCCGTGACCTAACCGCTAAGAAGGCGAAAGCTTGCGCTTCTACAGCATCCCCGCGCCAGCCGAGATCATCGCCTGAAATAACGCGGCCAGTAATGTGGTGTTTAAGCCCGGCCATAATGCTGTGATTATGGCGACCTCCTCCAACGACAATGCAGGCCTTATATGGTTTGGATAACCCTTGAATGGCTTTGTGTATTCCATTCACCGTGAATGCGGTTAACGTGGCAGCCCCCACTTCGGTCGAAAGGCCGTGCAGAAATTGATTGCTGAATGACTTGAATTCGTTGCGATCTAGAGATTTCGGGGGAGGTTCCAAAAAGAATGGATGATTTAACAAATTCGCTAACATATCCCGATCGATTGTTCCCATTGCAGCGATTTTCCCGTCGACATCAAATTTTTCATTAGTGCGAGCCGATATCCAATCGTCTATTAAAGCGTTACCCGGTCCCGTATCAAAGCCAATAAGCTCGCTATCTTCTTTACCAATCCATGTGATATTGGAAACACCGCCGATATTTAGTACCAGAGAGGGCAGCTGCTCTTGATTGAGTAATGCCTTATGGTAGATCGGAGTAAGCGGGGCTCCCTGCCCATTTTTGGCTACATCGGATGATCTAAAATCATTTACCACGTCTATATGAGTGTTTGTTGCGAGTAATTTTCCGTCGCCAATTTGTATTGTATGTTTTTTCGCCGGATTATGGCTTAGTGTATGGCCGTGAAATCCAATTATATCTACTTCCGACGGCAGTGCACCTGCCTTACTTAGCAGAACGTCTATGGCCTCGACATGCCGTAGGGTGAGCATTCGTTCTACATGCGTTAATTGGCCTTGCCCATTCACTAGGTTTTCTAGAAGGCTTCGGAAATTAATATCATAGGGTACAGTTTGAAAAACCCCTTGTTCCAATATTGAAAAACCATCTGTTTTAATTATGGCGGCATCGATTCCGTCCATCGATGTGCCGCTCATTAACCCCACTGCATTCCAGATTTTATTTCTCATAACTCCTGATAGACTTTAGCGATGAATTCGTCAATAAATGCATAGGTTAATATAATTGTACTAGTAATGTTGAGACAAATGGATGGTTGTGCTAAAGCCATTTAGATAGTTACCATATGATTAAAGGTAGGATAGTTGGCCATTTCGAGTTACCGTTCTTCGTTTTTAAAAGTAATGCAGGAGAGAAACTTTATTCATCAAATTACGGATGAAAGTGAGCTGGATTCGCGAATGAGCGGGGACCCTGTGACAGCTTATATTGGCTTTGACTGCACCGCGAGCAGCCTGCATATTGGCAGCTTAGTACAGATAATGATGTTGAGACATTTACAGCAATGTGGACATAGACCCGTTGTTTTAGTGGGGGGAGGAACGACTAAAGTTGGAGATCCTTCTGGAAAAGATGATACGCGAAAATTATTGAGCGATGAAGAAATAGAAAACAACAAAATCGGCATAAAAGCAATTTTTGAGAAATACTTAACCTTCGGTGATGGGCCAACTGACGCTGTGATGTGTGATAACGATAGCTGGCTCTCAGGCCTAGAATATATTAGATTTCTGCGCGAGTATGGGCGGCACTTCTCAGTAAACCGAATGATGTCATTTGATAGTGTTAAACTGCGTTTAGATAGACAGCAACCTCTATCATTTCTTGAATTCAATTACATGATATTACAGGCTTATGACTTTTTGGAACTTAACCGACGATATGATTGTGTACTGCAAATGGGAGGCTCCGACCAGTGGGGGAATATTGTTAACGGTGTTGAGTTAGCGCGAAGAGTTGACAAAACAATGATTTTTGGCCTGACGACGCCCTTAGTAACCACATCGTCGGGCGCCAAGATGGGTAAAACAGCTCAGGGGGCGATCTGGCTAAATTCGGATCGCCTTAGTTCTTATGAATTTTGGCAATTTTGGAGGAATACTGAAGACGCCGACGTGGGACATTTTCTACGCCTCTTTACTGAAATCCCCCTCGAAGAGATTAACAAACTAGAGGCTTTAGAAGGTAGTGAACTCAATGAGGCAAAAAAAGTTTTAGCCTATGAGGTGACGAAATTATGTCATGGAATAAAAGCGGCTACTTCTGCCGCCGAGGCGGCTCGTAGAGTGTTTGAAGAAGGAAATATAAGTGATGATCTTCCATCTTTTACGATTAGTCAGGTAGAGCTTGCTAAAGGCATTTGGATAATAGAAGCAATGCGCAAACTATCGTTAATAGAGTCTAATGGAGAGGGTAGGCGGCTTGTCCGTAATGGCGGTGTTAGAGTAAACGACGTCGCGGTTAGCGAGGTTGATTTACAGCTTGTGACTAGCCATATAAATCCGGATAAAGTAATAAAGCTGTCAGCTGGAAAAAAACGTCACGCCCTAATTAAGATAACTTAGAAATTTTATAACAAAAGAAAATTGTTATTTGATTGGCTCGCGTGTTGCTTTTACAAATGCGCGCAAGAAACCGGGAGTGAAGGCCGTTAAAGGGTTGACGGTAACTATAGGCTCTTCTCTCGTTCCCGTAATGAAATACTGGGCTGCGAGCAGTCCCTCTTTTTCACCTCCGGTCAATATCCTTCCCAAAACAGGTATTTGGTCAATTAATCGGTTCAGCCCGTATGCCGGCACAATCATTCCTTTTACGCTCGTTTTGTCACTATCGCGCGCGATTGTGCCTTTAGCAGACACACCGAGAGAAGCGCCAAAAGCAAAAGAATCTATTATTTCGATACTTTTTTTTGTAAAGATCGCTTCGGCGTTTAATTTTTCAAATTGTATACCTTTACCCCGCAACGTGTCGAGTAAGCCGACCAAAGACGCAGCATTCAGCATTTGGGTAAATAGTGGGGCGTCTTGTAATCCAAATTTAATAATTGATATATTGGCGAGCGTTTTCTCGTCTTTATCTGCACCGATTATCTTGCCCTCTATAGTCAGCCAACCTCCCGTTATGGAATCGACAATATCAAAACCACGCAAAACACGTCCGGCGTGGTTAGAAGTGAGCTTGAAGTGGCGTTGGTTTTCTTCAATCCACGAATTGATGACTACGGGTTCGCTTCCCACTATGCCGACAAGTTGAATTTTGGAATAGTTTGGGGTGAGGTTTTCGATTTTCAATTTAGCATTTTTTATTGGGGGTAGATCCCATACGAAAACTTGGTCAAATTCTGCAGTAAGAGAAAAGGGAGCTGTGATAGAATCCGAGGCCAATTCGCTGCTTAGAAGCTGATCGACATTTAATTTAGGCCCGGTTAGCTGGGCCTGGTACCGGCCATTTGGATTAAGAGTTATAGCGCCTGTCATTTGGCTTTTCGCTATTTTTAATTGGTGAATATTGGCACGAGCCAACTGACCATTTGAAAGAGAAAACTCGGCATCCGCATCCATACTCAGGTCGGCAGCAACTAAGTTTAATCTTTTAAATCTTGTCAGTGTTTCCTGGTCAAATTCGGCTAAAAACCGCAATCTTCCAGCGGCTCCTGCCGGTTTTCTCCAGTTTAAGTGAGGTATTGTTAGCTTGGTATCTTGTAGATCAAGTAGTCCCGAAACTTCCGAGAGACCATTTGAAAATCGAGTTGTTTCAATTTCTGTGGGAACAGGTCCAAGCATTTCCAGTGGAGGATAATCCAAGAAGCGCTCCAACTCTTGCCCGTCCACGACTAATTTCAGTGCACGTTGATAGCGTACAATCGCGTTGGGCGACAAAAAATTTATCTGGTCAAATGAAACAAGTTGTTTGTCGAGGAAACCGTGCCCTGAAACACTCATTTTGCTGGGGGTGATGGTTAAATCTAACTTTCCCTTTGATAGTTGTTTATCGAATAAAAAATTGGGTACGTTTGCGTCTTTAATTTCTGCGACTGCTGTATATCTTATTCTTCCAGGCTTTAATGTCCCGGACCTAGGAATTGTTAGATTAACAGTTAAGTTTGCATACCCTCCTATATTATCTGGGATCGAGGTGATATTTGGAATTAGTCCAAGTTCATCTTGTTTTAGTTTTCTCAAAATCGATTCTACTCGTCCCTCTGCTGATAATTCAATTTCAGCATACCGGGGTTGAGACTTGTCGTACGATATGCGGATATTGCTGTCTTTGAGAGAAATGTCATCTATGGCTCCCTCCGTCGCAGTCGCTATGAGGTTTGTTTTCTTTAGAATGGACGTTCCGGAAAGGCCCGTTATGGGTGGTATGGTCGGTAGAATATTGACAGTAAGGTCCTGGAAGTTTACTTGGGCAGTTATATCTTCGAGGTTCCAATCAGACAGATCGCTATTGTTCGAGAGGGCTTTAATATACATGCTAGATTTATAAAGAACTCCGCTTTTAACCTTTTCTAAAAACCTGGGGGCTTTATAATGGTCCAATTTTTTTGGCCAATATTTGTATAAATTTGATATCCGTATCTTCTTTGAAGATGCATGCAATTCCATCTGATATTTTTTGGCTGCCGAATCCCACTTCAAGTCGGCTATTACGGAAAGTTCCCCGTTTCTTATATTTATTATTGCCGATGTAGCTGGTGACTCTATATCGTCAAAAGTCACTTCAGCACGCAGTTGTGTGAAACTCATGGGATCCGTATAAAGCTCTGGTATCTCGATTTGTCCGTCTTTGGCTTCTAGTGAGCCGCTTATTATTTTATGATTATTCGTTAGGTTAAATTTGAAGCTCACATTTAGATCAAGCAGAGCATCTATCAGGGCTTTTGGGGAGAAATTAGCAATATTCTCATAAACTATTTTAGAAGGCAGACCCAATAATTGTCCGGTTCCAGTAATTTCACCAGTTTTAGTGAGAAATTGTAAATCTAGTTGCATGGTACTGGCACTATTTTCAATTACTACCCTGCCGCTGCTTCGTAAGTGCAAATCGCCATTTAACTTTATGATGTTAGTTTCAATGTCATCTAGAACGACGGTGTCCTTTGCTTCTGGAGCGGCAAGAATAATGGATGACCGGATGGCCTCGACACTTTCGATATACGAAAGTTCGATTTCGGGCGTTTGACTTTTTATTAAATTCTCAAGAAAATCACTTGGGTTTTTTAGAGGATGATATTTGCGTGTGGAATCAAAACTGACAGTTGGTCCTATTTTTACTGTCGTCGACTCCAATTTTAAATGACTTGGGGCTAGAATCCCCTCTACAAGGGCTGGCCCGGATAGGCGTACAACTAGTTTGGGGGCTCTAAGGCTAAAGCTCTTATCAGGAAGCGACAAATCTACACCGTTGAACGTTATGTCAAAGACGTGGTTCCAGCCTTCCCAACGTAAAATCGGTTCTCCTAAATTCAATTTAAGTGAACTATTTTTGGAAACTAAAGCATTTTCCAGATAATTTCGTGCGAAATCTAATGAAATGGGACCGACACTAAGCCGCCAGGCCACAATGGCGATGAGAATTAAAACACCACAGAATAATGCACCAAAAATCTCAAGAAAGAGTTTACCTAATCTGCCCATTAATTGATCTATCCACTAAATTATATAATGGGAGTTATCACAAAGTTGGCCTAGAGTGATAACTAAATAAAAAGAAGGCTACAATGACTTTTTATCTAATAAGGTAATTGTTTCATTATTCAAAACTAATGTTATTAATATTTCAATGTTCTGGAGACTAGTTCAATTTTTATTGGAGAGATTCGTAATGACACTAAGTAATGGAGATGAGGCTCCTCTTTTCGAGGCAATGACGGACGGTGTAGGAAAATTTTCGCTTTCCAAAACAAGAGGGTCCAATGTGATTCTCTACTTCTATCCAAAAGATGATACGCCTGGTTGCACCAAGGAGGCGTGCGAATTTCGCGATGCTTTTCCTGATTTTTCATCTTTAGACGCCAAAATAGTGGGTGTTTCAAGAGATACGGTAGCCAAGCATGATAAATTTAAAGCGAAATACGGCTTGCCGTTTCAACTTGTAGCGGACTTGGATGGATCGGTTTGTGAGGCTTATGGGACTTGGGTAGAAAAATCGATGTACGGAAAAAAGTATATGGGGATAGAGCGTGCTACATTTTTAATTGATAAGCAGGGGGTAATTCGTGGGATTTGGCGTAAGGTCAAGGTTAAAGGACACGTTGAAGAAGTACTCAATGCTAGCCGCTCCATTTGAGTAATTTGAATATGAAAATTTGCCAAGAAATCTAGCAAAGACCGCACACTTCCGCTTCGCCTCGTAGGTCAATTTTTTATTTCCTAGTCCCGTAAACCTTTGATGGGTCGAATTTTTTATTTTTTTCGGTTGTGGCGAGCGTCATCTTTTTGGTGTCAGATGATTCGCCTTTGTCAACTGACCTATAAAAGCAAGTGTGATACCCGACATGGCAGGCAGCTCCTTTCTGTTCTACTATTAGCCAGATAGAATCCTGGTCGCAGTCTATACGCATATCAACTATGTGTTGGACGTGGCCGCTAGTTGAACCTTTTCTCCAAATTTCTTCCCGAGATCGACTCCAATAATGTGCTTCGCCGGTTCGTATAGTCATAGATAGAGCTGAAGCATTCATATAGGCAAACATAAGCACCAAATGAGTTTGATGATCAGTCACAATACATGGAATTAGGCCATCGGCGTTAAACTTTGGCATGAAAATAACTCCCTGCTCAACTTCCTCTATTGAACCGCGAGTCGCGAAAGGTTGGAATGTCTCGGTGGAATCTTTTGTCAAATTAGTCTCCATTATTACAGAAAATCATCTTGGAAAGGAATGTTCTTAAAATCAAATTGTCGGCGTTGCAAATGTTCTTTTGTATACAAAATTAAAGTGCTAAGTCGGCTATATTAGGAATATAAAAAACTGTACTATCTATGAATTTTCTACTTGCTGATTTATCTCAATAAAATTCATGGAGGGGTCAAAAGTATAAACTTGGTGCATACCTGCCATAGCATAGGTACCAGCATCTGAATAAAGATGTTTGGCTTCATCCATTCTTTGCATAACTTTCTCAACACTCGGAACCGTTATTGCCACATGTCCACCGAACGTGGGATTATGCATCAAGTTGTTATCCTTGTGGAAGGTGGGCATGGCGCGTACAAGATGTAGGCCACGATTTTGAGGTCCAAATACCACCAAAGAATCTTCTGATCTATCGAACGTGCCAACCTGTTTTTCACCGGGAATGTGAAAAACGTCACGTTTCATGCCTATCAGTTTTTCATAAAACACCGCCGTATTGGCCATATCATGAACTTGTCTATTCACGTGGTGAATGTACCAATTACCTGGTTCAAGTCGGATGGGGTGATCTGAGCCTGTTGAATCGTTGCCTTCGGAGCGGTTAACGATTTCATTTATTTCCACCACGTTCATGGATGGGTCGTAGCAATAAATCTGGTGAACCCCCGCCATCGCATATATGCCCGCATCGGATACAACAATTCCCGATTTTTCAATACGTTTTTTCACAGCTTTGATATCCGGTACACAAATTGCGAAATGGCCCCCGATTGTTGGATTATGAAGGAAATCGTTGTCGCGGGCAAAACTAGTTATGGCCTTAACTATATGTAGACCCTGATTCTCCGTGCCAAAATAGGCTATGGTTTCTGAATTGTGGCCCACCCGTCCTATCTTTTCTGGGTATTGCCACGTACCTTCTGTCATTCCTATGATATCGCGAAAAAACTCTGCAGTTTGCCGGACGTCGTGAGCTTCTAAATTTACGTGATGGATAAACCAACTCATCGCAAAACCTTTTCTTATTGAATTTTGGTTTTCAAACTTAACAGAGCAGAACTTAGGTTCAATACCTAAAGCATTGGCGCCCAAACGGCCTTATAAGTATGCATCCTATAGACTTGTTACACATTCACAACTACGTATTGATCGTCAACTGATACATCAAATGTTTCCGCTATGTAGGAGTCCTCTCTGGCTTGTTTCCCATCGCTTACTTGAATGTCATATTTGGTTGCCTTTATTCTATTAGGTTCGCAGCGCGATTGACCTGTTCTAATATCAAATTCCCACCCGTGCCAAGGGCATCGAATTATCTCGCCTTTGCGAGAAAATGTATAACTTCCAGGACTTAAAGCCTCGACGAGACCGACCAGTTTGCCTTGGCATAGGCTGGCACCCTGGTGAGGACATCGATCTAATATCCCAAAATATTCACCGTCGAGATTGAAGATTACTATTGGGCGGCCCCGTATCTGCACCAGTTTACGTTCGCCGGGTAAAATTTCGTCTATCGCTGCAACAACATATTTTGGCATAGAAAAACCGCAACTACTTTATGCCATAAACTTCAAGAGCATTACCCAAAAAGAACGCTTCTTTTTGTTCCTTCTCTATTTTTATGGGTATTGCTCGACTTGGATCATCAAAATCCCAATGTGGGTAATCTGTAGCGAACAACAAGTTTTCCCATCCAATCCATTCAATGGTGTCTAGCAGATGGACCCTTGGTTCCGGTTCCTCCATTGGCTGGGTGGTTAACCAGACATGCTCTCGAATCAATTCTGATGGAGGTCGAGTAACATGCGGAATCTCATCTCTCATTCGACCCCAGAGCTTATCCAGGCGCCAACATAGGGCCGGCAACCAAGCAAAACCAGCCTCCACGAGAATAAGTTTAAGTCTTGGAAATCTCTCAAAGACACCCTCAACTACCATACTTATTAACAGAGATTGGGTATTTTGGGCATGCCCCACCATTTCTTCTATATAAAATGATGGCCATCCCCCTCCGGTCACCGGGCTCCCGCCATATCCAAAGGCATGGACAGCTACAGGTAGGTGTGCCCTACAGGCGGCCTCATAAATTGGCCAATATTTTCTCTGGCCGAGTGGCTCAGCAGTTCGACTTAGTAGTAAAATCTGCACAAAATTCTCGTCTCCTGCCCATAAATCTATTTCTTTTACCGAGGCCAACGGGTCCTCATATGGCACCATTAACGATGCTTTCAATCTAGGTTCTTTGGAAGTCCAATTTTGTATTTGCCAATGGTTTACGGCATTGCAGTATACCGCGGAGAAATCTTGATTTTGCACGCCCTGAGCACATTGGAGTGGATTTAATACACCGAGCTGTATGTTGTTGGGGTCAAGATGTTGGCTTCGCATAAAATCGAGGTCGCTTCCCGGTCTTCCACCCCTTGGAGGATAGGAATCCCGCCGAGCGGCATTTGGTTGCCCTTTCGGGAAGGCCGGTCCGGTTGGAAATCCCTGGCGATAAATTACGCCGTAGGTATCCATGTATTTCCGCCATCGTTTTGAAAGATATGGATAGATCTCGACTTCCACCGACTTAGGGGTCGGATGAATATCACAGTCTGCTATCGCTAGGGTTGACTGCGTTTCTTGGGTCTCATCATCCCGCTCTAAAATATCAATACTCATATTTTGCTCCCCTCGTTAGGAACATCGTTAAGCCTAGGATACGTATTTTTCGGGTTTAATTCCATTATTTTTATTGCAAGATCCTTTGATAAGCCTTCAGGGATTACATCAGTGCCGTCAAATTGCCAATGCGGATAGTCCGTTGAGTATAAGAGCATTTCGTCAGATCCCATATGATCCATGAGTTGATTTAATTGCCCAGAAGTGGGAGGGGCGTCCACAGGTTGCAGAGTCAGACGGAAATGATCCCTGGCTATTTCGGTTGGAGGTCTATCTACCCACGGGATTTCTGCCCGTAGGCCGCGCCAAAATTTGGTAAGTCGCCACAGGTGGGCTGGAAGCCATGTAAATCCAGATTCTGCTAGAACCACTTTCAAATCAGGATATTTTGCAAAAACACCCTCGCATATAAAGCTGGAAACCATATTGTGAAAAGCAGCCGAGTTGGAGGCATAGTCTTCCGTGTAATATGATGGCCATCCAACCGAAGTTACTGGATGTTTGTAGGTACTTCCAGCATGAACACAAATTGGCAGATCATGGCGCTCAGCTGCAGCGTAAATAGGCCAATATAAACGCCTACCAAGTGGATTTTCGTCCATAACTAGCATTAAAATAGATACAAATCTTTTGTCTCTCCCTAATCGTTCAATTTCATTCACAGCCATTTCGGGGTTCTGCGTCGGTATAACTATTGAAGCCCTAAGTCTCGGCTCCAGATCCAAGAATTCAGCAATAATCCAGTCGTTAATCGCGGATGCGAAAGCAGCTGCCATGTCTTCACTCATCAATAATTGCACACCGTAGAGGCAATTACAGATCGCAATATGTGTCTCGAAAGGTTCGAGAGCTTGGGCTCGTATCAGATCAACGGTTGTAGCTGGCATACCAGATGTTGGTCGCCAATCGGGCCTCACTGTAATAGGTGCATTTTTTGGATATGAAATCGTTTGAAGCTCGTGGACGCCTCGCTGGATGATTGTATCCCTCCAATGGTCGCTCATGTAAGGAAGCAACGCATGGATATTTGGCACGGAAGGGTGTATATCGCAATCTATCGGTTTTGAGTTAAGATCCGAAGGGCTCACCATAATTATTTCAGAGTCCTTGTTTATAATGTTGAAATAAAAAAGGTATTGTGACGCAATTATTAGCAAATAGAAACGACATTTTTTATAATTAGAATGGCTTATCACCTTTAACAACTACTCTGTGAACAGTTCTTTTTTCTTTACTTGCGTCGTAGGGTTCGACGCAATGCATGGTGCAGCGATTGTCCCACATCAAGACGTCGTCAATTTGCCATCGGTGACGATAGATGTATTCTGGCTGGGTCGCGTGTTCTTCTAATTTTCCTAACAACAATTCACCATCGGAGTGCGGTAATTCAACAATGTGGCTCGCATGATTTCCAATATAGAGGGACTTCTTTTTAGTTTCTGGGTGAGTTCGGACGATAGGGTGCTGCACTGGAGGTGCAGACTGAATTTCTTCGACTGTTGCCGGGCGTTCTTTCGATTTCTCTCGGCTCCTCTTCCAGTCGTGGATTGCATTTAAATTTCTAATTTGTGTTTTCATTGAAGTTGGCAGCTTATCGTAAGCTCTGCTCATATCCGAGAAAAGAGTATTTCCACCCTCTTTAGCAATTTCTGGGGATCGGAGAATTGTTGTGAGTGATGGTGTGGATGTGTAGGACTTATCAGTATGCCACACTAACGTTCCTTTTTCGGGATGACGACCACTAGGATGGCCATTCTCATCTTTGTTCGAGAAAATTTGCACCTTTGGGAGCGCTTTATGACGCGTAGATTTATTGATGTGTATATCTAGTTCCCCGAATAAAGAGGCAAACTTCAAGTGCGCCCCGTCATCGAGGGGTTGGCTTCTAAAGACGAGAACCTTGTGGTCAAGAAATGCTTTATGGATAGTATTATATTCTTTTGCATCGACACCATCTTTAATGAGAATCCCTTTTATCTCGGCACCAAAACCATTATTGAAAGGAACAATTATTGGGGCCATTTTCACCTACCAATTCCGATAACACGCAAGAAGACGCAGCCAATTTTTCGACCCAATAAAGCATCACTTAATCTAGCATGCACCATTTTTGTTCTAGTAACTAAACGTGAATTTGGAAAGTCTTTTTGTTTGGTGTTTACTGAGTCGTTAATCAGCACGGGCGATCGCCGGCGATAGTAATCCGTTGCATGTGTCTTTTTTGATTTGGATAATCATTTACCGCATGATGCAGTGTTGTTCTATTATCCCAAATGGCCATTGCTCCTCGCGACCATCTGAAACGGCAGGTAAATTCAGGTTTCACCATGTGCGCGCACAGGTAATTAATCAATGGAATGCTTTCCTCAACCTTCATATCCTTGAATTTGATCGTATGTGATAGATTTAAGTAGAGAGATTTTAATCCGGTTTCAGGATGTCTTCTTACGATTGGGTGCTCAGATATGTATGTTGGGACACTCGAATCAAAGGTGTGTTTCATTGCATCTAGTTGGTTCATTCCCGCAGCGCGCCCGCCAACATAGCTTTTTTCAGACGAATTTATACCCGAGAGACCTGATAAAAGTTCCTTCATTCCAGATGATAGTTGATCGTAGGCCAAAGCCGTGTTGGCAAAGAGAGTGTCGCCGCCATAATAGGGCACGTGTTTAGCATAGAGGAGAGTAGCCATATCAGGTTTATCCATATAACTGGTATCCGAGTGCCACGATCCTCCAAAATTTTTTTTGTCTTCCTTGGTTTTTATTATTTCGATAACCTCTGGCGCGTCCTGGAGGCCTTTTATAAATGGATAAATACTTGGACAACCAATAACTTTAGCAAAAGACACAAATTGCTTGGGGGAAAGTAGTTGATTCTCAAAAAAAAGTACCTTGTACTTTAGAAAATCTCTGTAGATGATAGCACTATCATTTGTGGACAGTTTTTGTGAAAGATCAATATCTGAGACTTTGGCGCCCAATGCGCCCGAGATAGGCATAATTTTCATTCAAGGAAACTCCAAGAACAGATACTTAGTCGTTAACAATTATCTATCACTTCTACAACATCATTTTAGCATAGAAGCTTTAATGAACGTGAATGCAGTAACTAATGCTTGATATGTATTACATTCGACTTGATAGTTAGAAATTATTTTTAAATGAAAAACTAAAGTTGATAATGACCATACTATAATTCAGGCATAATAGATCAAATCTTTTAGTGAGGAATATCATGCTTAAACAAAGTTATGTTCATGGAGCCAGCAACAAGACCCTGTTGGGGGAGACTATAGGCGTAAACTTTGACTTAGCGGCTAAGCGATGGGGAGATAGGGAGGCTTTGGTCGTAAGAAAGCAAGGCGTTCGGTGGACGTACAACGAACTGAAAAAAGAAGCTGACGAGTTTGCTGCGGGGCTACTAAGTATTGGGCTGGACCCCGGTGATCGGATAGGAATTTGGTCGCCAAATAATAGCGAATGGGTAGTGGCGCAGTACGCAACGGCAAAGGCAGGACTCATTCTTGTAAATATAAATCCCGCGTACCGCGTTGCTGAGCTGGAATATGCGCTCAATAAAGTTGGCTGCAAAGCACTGATAATGGCGGCTAGTTTTAAGTCTAGCGACTATCTGTCGATGATAAAAGAATTAGCACCCGAAGTTACTAAAAGTAAGCCTGGAAAACTAAAATCCAAACGATTACCAAACCTTAGGAGTCTTATCCAAATTGGGGGTGAGACATCAGCAGGTTTTTTCGATTTCAAAGAAATTGCCGGACTTGCATCTGCCGAACATCATGAAAAAATTACTGCTTTGGTAGATTTGCTCCAGTTCGACGATCCCATTAATATTCAGTTTACAAGCGGAACAACAGGGTTTCCTAAGGGAGCGACGTTAACGCATTTTAATGTACTGAATAACGGATATTTTACGGGAGAGAGTTTGAAATTTACGCCCCAGGATAGGCTTTGTGTGCCGGTTCCACTTTATCACTGTTTTGGGATGGTCCTAAGTAATATAGCAGCACTAACACATGGCGCTGCGCTCGTATTTCCTGATGAATCATTTGATCCTTTATCCGTGTTAGAAACAGTGGAAGAAGAAAGATGCACAGGGTTACATGGGGTCCCTACAATGTTTATAGCAGAGCTAGAGCATCCTCGCTTTCAAGAATTTGATCTCTCGTCCCTGAGGACTGGAATAATGGCTGGATCACCGTGCCCAATAGAAATAATGCGCCGAGTTGTAGGTGAAATGCATTGTAAAGAAATGATTATAGGCTATGGCATGACTGAAACGAGCCCTGTAATCACTATATGTGAAACTGACGATCCTATTGAAAAACAAGTATCAACGGTTGGGCGAATTTTTCCTCACGTCGAAGCTAAAATCGTGGACGATGAAGGGCGGATAGTGGCTCCTGGGGAAACGGGCGAACTGTTGGCGCGTGGTTATAATGTGATGCAAGGTTATTGGGATGATCCAGAAAGGACCGCGGAGAGCATAGATGCAGCGGGTTGGATGCATACGGGCGATTTAGCTACTATGGACAGTGAAGGGTTTTGCAATATTGTTGGCCGAGTTAAAGACATGGTAATCCGGGGTGGTGAAAATATTTACCCTCGCGAAATAGAAGAGTATTTATATAGGCACCCTAAGATAAGCGATGTCCAAGTATTTGGTGTGCCAGATGTGAAGTTTGTGGAAGAATTGTGTGCTTGGATAATATTAAAGCCAGAAGAGACTGCGTCGGAAGAGGATATAAGAGATTTCTGCAAAGGCCAAATCGCGCATTATAAAATCCCTAGATATATATGCTTCGTCGATGAATACCCAATGACGATTACTGGGAAAGTTCAAAAGTTTGCTATGCGGGATTGTATGATCGAGAAATTAGGATTGCACGAGACTAAAACAGCATAAAATTATTTAGCAGCATTTAAAAAAACCTAAGAGAGGGCTTAATGCATTTAGAGTGGCGTCTCTGGTCGTTCACAGAGGGTGTTCGGTCAAGAATTTTCTTTTCAACGTTGCTTGGGCTGCTGTCTTCTGGCTTTGGAGTAGCGCGTCTAGCAATGCTAGGTTTGTTGATTGGACAACTATTCAATGGTGTCCCAATTTCGAAGTTGATCTGGTTGGTTGTAATTATTTCAATGGTAATGATTTTGAGAGGCATATTTGAGCACTGGCGAACAATGGTGGCGCATAAAACGGCTGCGCGCGTTCAAAAGCATATTCGGCGAAATCTATTCGATCATATTTGCAGTCTTGGACCAGCATATGTGGGTAGTCAACGCTCGGGGGCCGTGACGCTGTCACTCGTTGAAGGGGTAGAGCAACTAGAAACGTATTTTGGCCAATATATCCCGCAATTATTGATATCATTTCTAACGCCGATGCTTATATTCGGTTTTGTAGCATGGATTGATTTACCCGTGGCAGCAACTTTAGTGAGCTTTGCACTGTTAGCATTATTCCTTCCTGCATTTTGGCATAGTCGAGACGTAGAAAATTCAAAAAGCCGGCAAAGGGCATATGCCACATTTGCAGCCGAATTTCTGGACTCTATTCAAGGGTTAGCTACCTTAAAAGCATTTGGGCAGAGTAAAAAACGTGCCGATATGCTTGAAAACAAAGCGACAGAACTTTTTCAAAAAACTATGTGGGTACTGGGAACCAATGTCTTATCTCGTGGTATAACGGACTGTTCGATCGCTATTGGAGCAGCCGCTGCTTTAATCCTTGGGGCTCATCGTGTTTCTGAGGGTCAAATGGAGTTGTCAGGACTGTTGGTCATCTTAATGATGGGTGTGGAAATATTTCGGCCAATGAGGGATCTCAGAAGTGTGCTGCATCAGGGTATGGTGGGTATGTCGGCGGCACAAGGTATATACAGCCTTCTAGACGCGGAAACGAAAGTTCAATCTGGAAAAACAAATCCAAATGCGCAAAAGTTGCTGCCGACCATAGCTTTTGAACGTGTCAAGTTTAGGTACCCAAATACATTAAAACCTGTGCATGAGGAAATAAATTTTGAAGTGAACGTGGGCGACCGAATTGGTGTTGTTGGCCCAAGTGGATGTGGAAAATCGTCTTTAGTAAAACTGTTACTCAGATTTTATGACCCTGAATCAGGAGTTATCAAACTGGGGGGGGTCGATGTCCGGGAAATGAGCTTGGGTCAAATTCGATCCAATATAGCTGTAGTGAATCAAGATACTTTTCTATTCCATGGAACGGTTGCTGAGAATATAATGATGGGCCGTCCAGATGCGGATATGGCGGAAATTGAGGCTGCTGCCCAAGCAGCCAATATCCACTCTTTTATTAATAATTTACCTCAAAAATATGAAACTATAATCGGGGAGAAAGGGATCAAACTTTCTGGTGGGCAACGGCAACGCGTTGCTATCGCACGGGCGATATTACGGGACTCTCCAATCCTTGTACTTGATGAAGCCTTGTCGGCTGTCGACGCTGAAAATGAAGCAATAATTCAAGAAGCATTGAATAGGTTGATGGTAGGTCGAACTACTATAATTCTCGCACATCGTTTATCTAGCATAATTGACTGTGACAGAATCATCGTGCTGGATCAGGGAAAAGTTGTTGAAGTGGGTCGCCACGAGATATTAATCAAAAAAGACGGCGTTTACTCAGGTTTGATGACGGAACAAGCTAGCGAATCAAAAAAGTTAGTTAGGGAATCGCTAACTGAACAAGGCGATTTGAATCATAAAATAGATAAAATAGAGAACACTTCCGGCGGAGCAAAAACGATAGCTACAGAGGGGATAATAAAGGCCGAGGGATTAAATTGGTTTCAAGTAGTGACGTCACTCTTGGGCATTATTATGCCTTGGAAGGGTCGACTGGCGGCAACATTCGTGTTTGGGGTTCTCAGAGTCTTTGCATATATAGGGGTAGGGGTATCTAGCGCCTTAATTGTCTTAAGCCTAAAGAATGGGGTGGGGTACGAAGATTATTTGGTTTGGCTGATAATTCTGGCTCCTACTGCTGGTATCGCACATTGGTTGGAATCATGGATAGCCCATGATATGGCATTTCGGCTTCTAGCCGAAATGCGAATTAAGGCCTTCCGTAAACTTGATGCCCTTGCTCCAGCTTATTTGGTTCGCAGGAGGACTGGCGACTTAATGAATCTCGCGACGCACGATATTGAGCTGATTGAGTATTTTTTTGCCCACACTGTTGCTCCCGCCTTCGTAGCAATTCTAATACCTGCTATCGTGATTTTTGTATTGGGCATAGAGAGCTATTGGATAGCCCTGTCGTTAATCCCATTTCTACTTTTTGTTGGTGTTAGCCCATTCCTAAAGCGTAAAAAGATAGATAAATTGGGGTCCAGAGCACGTGAAGCTGCCGGTGAACTAGGAGCTTATGCAATAGACTCTATTCAAGGCTTGAATGAAATAGTGACTTTTCAGGATGAAAAAAGAAGAGCGGAAGGTTTTGATAAGTTAGCTGATTCACACATAGCGCTACGCCTGCCTTTCTTTAATGAATTAACGGCGCAACAGAGCTTGCTCGAGGTGCTCACGGGATTGGGAGGGTTGGCTGTTGTTGTCACGGGGGCCCTCCTGGTAAGGGATGGTCAGATAGACCCAGGAATTTTGCCCTTATTGGCAATATTAGCGATGTCCGCTTTTTTGCCCGTTTCGGAGATAGCCCAAATTGGAAGACAGCTTGCAGATACACTAGGGGCCACACGTCGTTACTACGCCCTAGAGAACGAACCAATTACTGTTACGGATGGTAAAAAGGCTGATACCCTCACCAATACCTATGCGGGGCTTGAAATATATAGTGTTGAGTTTTCTTATCCAGGACAAACACGTAGTGCATTATTTGATCTTAGTTTTTCAATACCGTCGGGACAAACGGTGGCTTTAGTGGGGACATCGGGAGCTGGAAAAACAACTACGGCTCAGCTGCTCATGCGGTTTTGGGATCCAAATGTTGGTAAAATAAAATTTAATGGCCGTGACTTGCGAGATTACACTTTGGATAATTTGCGAAAGCAGATCGCATTAGTAGCTCAGGATACGTATCTTTTCAATGATACGTTGCGGGCGAATGTCATGATTGCTCGCCCAGAAGCAAGCGATTATGAATTAGCTGAAGCGCTTGAAAATGCTTCGCTTGGCTCGTTGATTGGAACGTTGCCAGAGGGTTTGGATACGCTCGTCGGCGAGCGAGGAACCAATCTGTCCGGGGGACAACGCCAACGTGTTGCGATAGCTCGAGCATTTTTAAAGGATGCCCCCATTCTTATTCTGGATGAGGCAACAAGCCATTTGGATTCTGTTAATGAGGCGGCAATTCGGCGGCAATTGGAAAAACTCAAAGCCAATAGGACGACCATTATTATAGCACATCGCTTATCTACGATTAAGGATGCTGATAAAATTGTTGTTCTGGAGGAGGGAGGTCTGGTGGAAGAAGGTACCCATGAAGAGTTGTTGCAATTAGATGGTTTGTATTCAAAATTAGTTTCTCGTCAGTTGGCTAGTGCTCATGGGGCAGCATGATCGATGGTATAATAAGCTAGCTGAAATGATCTAGTGGATGGACTGGCCGGCGGAGTTTCTTATAATGAACTTTTCTAATGTTTACGCGAGTAGGGCCTGGGGTGTCTGCCGTTAGAATTCTATCTGCAAACGGGCTGAAGGTGGCCCTAAAATGTGAAGGTGATTTTACGAAGATAAGCTGCGCCAATTTAAGATCGAGCCCCACTGATGTATATTGACCAGTATCCCACTCTAATCCCCCCACCGACCGAACTGCTATTCTTATTGAACCAATGGCTAGAACCGCAGTGAGCCCGAAGTTGGTTTCAGCACCTTCTAGTCCTGCACTCATAGTGAACTTACCATCGGTGATGGCTTTTACTGTGGCTGTTACTTCCATAGGTGACCCGTCGTTTTTTGAAAGAGAGTGACCGAGATGCATTGTTAGGGTCGACCCCACTCCTGACTCTGCGGCTATTTTGGCGGCTGGCGCGTCAACCAAGGTGAGGTAGGTTAGGCTTTGATGTTTATCGGCATCCATTTCTAGAAGAGTTTTGAGAACTGTTATATTATCCCCTCCTGCGCCACCACTGGTAGCATCGCCGCAATCACCCACAATGGTCGTCCCGGGGCCTATTAGGCCGTCTGATATAGCCTCAGTCAAACTGCAGAGAGAGGGCAGTAAGTCTTCCCTTAGTGACCAGACCATCTCACTGATAGTATCAGCTATTTCTTTACCTTTTTTAATCTCTGCATTAGTGCAAACTAAAGCTGCAAAACCCAGGTCTTCAAAATCAAGCCATGGTTGAACCATAAAGTAAGAGGCTGCTAATACTACGCCACTATTTTCTAGATTTCTTGCTTTGCTGACTACCTTTGTCATAGGCCCTTCTGTTGTTCGACCATTAACCGGACTAATAATCATAGGTTTTTTGGACAGCGACATAGTGGGTTTAACTTTACCGGCTAAAGTATCAAGTAAGATTTGAGCTGTTCGCTGCCCTGTCTCATGCATATCCGTGTGTGGATACGCACTATAGCCAACAAAAAAAACATCTGGTTGAAGCATTCTTGGTGTTATGTGGGCGTGCAAGTCCAGGGAAACACCTATTGGAGTGTTTTCGGGCAAAAGTTCTCTAACGTTCTCGAGTATTTCGCTTTCGCAATCTTCTTCATCTTCTGCGGCCATGCTGCCGTGCAGGGCTAAAAGCATGCCGTCGACAGGCAGAACCTCGCTCAACTCTTTCTTTAGATAATCGAGTAAAGTGTCGAAGCATTTACGAGTTAGGGGTCCACCGCAGGAACCATGAGTGGAAAGTAATGGTATGGGGTCAGCGCCAGCAGCATTTATAACCGATAACATTCCGGTTAATTCAATTTTCGCATCGCCAAGATGATCAAAAACTTCATATCCGCGCCTTATATACTGCGCTGAGAAGTGATCAAGCGTTGTACTAAACGGTACAAAAGTATTCGACTCTTGAATTATTTGAGCTAGCGCAATTCTCACCGCTGAACTCCCATTAGCAAAAGGAATAGCACCTACTGGTACTAATAGTGATTAGTATAGATATTCATCTGGTCTAGCTGAGCCACTGCTTGCGTCGCCGATAGTGTTTCACATCTTTGAAACTTTTTTTATCGCCCTGTGAAATACCGAGATAGAATTCCTTAACATCGTCGTTCTCCGCTAGAGTTTTTGCTTCTCCCTCCATTACAATACGGCCATTTTCAAGTATATACCCCGTTTTTGCGTAGCGCAGGGCCATGGAAGCATTCTGCTCAGCTAGCAGTATCGAGACTTGTTTTTCTCGGTTTAAAAGTTCGACTATTCCAAAAATCTCTTCGACTAATTGAGGCGCCAGGCCCATCGAAGGTTCATCCAACAGCATCAGTTTCGGGCGGGCCATCAATGCCCGACCTATAGCTACCATTTGCTGTTCTCCACCTGATATATACCCAGCTAGCGATTTGTAACGCTCTTTCAACCTGGGGAAATAGCCATAAACCATTTCGAGATCCTCGGCGATACCTGCCCGATCTCTGCCTCTTGTATAGGCACCAGTAAGGAGGTTTTCTTCGACCGTTAAGTGTTCGAAACAATGACGCCCTTCCATAACCTGGATAACACCTCTTTTTACTAGAGTACTTGGATTAAGGTCTTGAATTTCACTGCTCTCGTATTGAATAGAACCTTTTGTTACTTCCCCTCGTTCGGTCCCAAGCAAGTTCGAGATTGCTTTTAACGTCGTTGTCTTTCCTGCTCCATTGGCACCGAGAAGGGCAACAATGCCCCCCTCGGATACCTCAAGAGATACTCCCTTTAACACTAAGATCACATGGTTATAGATGACCTCAATGTTATTTACCGATAACAAGTTCACTTTATCGTTCACCTCACACTCCACTTATTTCTTGGAACCGAAATTTCCCGATTCAGTGCACTTATTCTCATTAGTTACACGACCTTGGTGTGATATTATTTTCCTTAGCGAATTTAGCTGCGTCGGCTTCCATTAATGGCCTAACGAGATCCTTCATAACGGGGATCCAATCGCTGATCACTTTCCAGGACTTCGTGTTGGCATTCCATTGTTGGAATAGAACTGGATGGCCACCTTCATGGTCGTTGCAGGAAACCTTCATCTCGGGAAAACCTTCCAAGCCAATTCTTTTCCAATCTGCAGCGGTCATCGTCATGTTTTCGTACGCCCACTGCATTTGTTCCCCATTTGGAATTTTAACACCAAATTTCTTTTGAGCCCTACCTATGGCCTCTACCACCATCACATGGTTGAACATGCCACGAATGTATAGAACTTCGCCAATACGACCAACATCGCCGGCCCCAAGCCCTTTGTCGTAGACATATTTTTTCATATCCGCGTGGAGTTTGGTTCCATCTCCAGGATTATGGAAAGTAGCGGCTATATAGCCATTTCCGCCTTTCCCAGAGGGGATAACGTCGTTTTCAGAACCAGACCACCAGTTTCCGATGAAATGATCCATAGGAAATCCTTGTGCAGATGCTTCTTTGAGAGCTACTTGGTTCATTACACCCCAGCCTGACATGAAGATCCAGTCGGGTTTTTTGCGTCGAATCTGAAGCCAAGTTGATTTCTGCTCCTGTCCAGGATGATCAACCGCTAACAGCGTTAGATCAAAGCCGTATTTCTCGGCCATAACTTTAAGTGTGGGATTAGCTTCTTTTCCATAGGCTGAGTTATGGTAAATATGAACAATCTTTTTACCTTTTAGATTGTTCCAACCTCCTTCTTTGCCAGCTATATAACTTACAACTGCTGTGGCTTGCGACCAGTAGGTTGCTGGGAAGTTAAACACCCAGGGAAAAACTGATCCAACTGCGGCAGATGTTCTGCCATAGCCCATGGTCAGCAGCGGAATTTTGTCAGCGTAAGTCTTTGGGATAAGCTGATAAGTTATACCGGTAGAATTAGGAATTATAGTAACCGGGTTTCTTGACTTCATCTTTTCATAGCACTCAACACCAACTTTCGTGTTGTAGCCAGTTTCGCATTCTTCATAGTTTATTTTTACACCATTCACACCACCATCACGCTCGTTGATAAGCGTCATATAATCCTTGAATCCGTTCGCAAAAGGGATTCCATTGGGTGCGTAGGGCCCAGTTCTGTAAACCAACCCGGGCATAAATATTTCGTTTGCTGCGATCGCTACTTCGGTGGCCACCATGTTGGCTAGACCGACACCTGTAACGATCCCAAGCGCAAGTCGCTTGATATTCATACTTCGTCTCCCTGTAAAGTTACGTAAACTAAATCTTTATTTTAATTTCAAAATTATAATTTATTACTTCACTTACTCTAAATCCCGCCTAATATGGGAATGGCCATATCCTTATTTTCTCCTTTATTATCTGCCAAAGTCTCGCAATGCCGTGCGGCTCGACAATCAAAAAGAAGATTATCATGCCGCCAAAAAACATAAATTCAAAGTGTTTTGCTGTTACAGCTTGCATTCCCAGTCCGCTCACCATTACGTTAGTCAAGGCTATCGGCGCTAAAATTATAAAAGCTGCTCCAACAAAGGATCCCAACATACTCCCTAGCCCCCCAATTATGATCATAAACAGAACCTGGAAGGATACATTGATATCAAAAGCCTCTGCGGTTTCTACGCTCCCTAGCCAGAGTGAGAGCGCCATGGCTCCAGCTACTCCAATATAGAAAGAGCTAACAGAAAACGCCAATAATTTAGTTTGAAAAGGCCGAAATCCAATAAGTTCCGCCGCGATGTCCATATCTCGGATGGCCATCCAGGATCGACCAATCGGTCCTCTGACCAGATTTTTAGCGGCTAGTGCTAGAATTAAAACAAATAAGAGGCAGAATATATATCTATGCATAGCGTCAGCATTTGGCCCTGTAACCGCAAAGCCAAACGCTTCTCTGGGCGGCATCGTTATTGTACCCGAGGGTGTATAATTCTGAAACCATGCGACTTTATTAAACAGCCAACTCAGAAAAAATTGAGCGGCTAAAGTTGTTACTGCTAAATAAAAACCCTTGATTCGCAAGGAGGGTATTCCAAAAATCAACCCCACGCCCGCGGTAATAAGTCCTGATAGCAACAAAGTGATAATGAAAGGCAGTTCAGGAAATCCTGTCGTTAGTTTGTAGCAGGCAACTGCTCCTACGGCCATAAAACCTCCTGTTCCAAGAGATAATTGTCCACAATAGCCTGTTAAGATATTTAAGCCGATCGCTGCTAGGGAAAAGATAAGTACAGGGATCATAATGGCTTGGAAAAAATACTCAGTTCCAAAATAGGGAATTGCGACAAGTGCAAAAAGAAAAAACGCGAGCACGCACCATAAGTCTTGTCGGATTGGAAAAACGGCTTGATCCGATTGATAACTTGTTTTGAACTGACCTGATTCTCTGTAGAACATGGCCTTTAAACCCTCTCGATAATCTTGTCACCAAACAAGCCTTGCGGCCTGAATAAGAGAAAGATTAATGCTACAACGTAAGCGAACCAATTTTCGATAGCCCCGTTGACCAAGGGGCCCCAATAAACTTCAGCTACTTTTTCGCCAACTCCGATTATAAGGCCGCCGACAATGGCCCCAGGAACCGAGGTGAACCCGCCAAGAATAAGGACTGGCAACGCTTTTAACGCGATTAGTGAAAGGCTAAATTGAACGCCCGACTTGGATCCCCACATGATTCCAGCAACCAGAGCTACCAGCCCCGCGACTGACCAGACGATGATCCAAATATTCTTTAAAGGTATTCCTACCGATAACGCAGCCTGGTGATCATCTGCAACGGCCCGAAGGGCCCTGCCCGTTCTTGTCCACTGGAAAAAAACGGCCAGCACAATGACCAGGAACGCGGCAATCCCGGCCGCCCATAGATCAAATACTTGAATTTGGATTTCGCCCACCATAAAGTTACCTGAGGGAATACCCACATCTAGAGCCTTGACCTCACTGCCCCAGATCGTGTCGCCGAGACCTTCGAGCACGAAAGCAAGCCCAATAGTCGACATAAACATAATAATATGGTCCTGATTGACCAGGGGTCTTAGCATAATTCGTTCGACGGCTATGGCTAATCCAATCATAACGACAAAAGTAGCTATTATGGCTAACCAGGCAGGGAGCTCTGGGAGGACTTTCTCTAACGAAAATGGCATGGTACCGGTCATGAGACCTACTAGCGTAAGGGCGGCGAACAGTGCAAACACTCCCTGTGCAAAATTGAAAACACCAGAAGCTTTAAAAATCAGCACGAACCCAAGTGCTACCAGGGAATACATTACCCCAGACATCAATCCACCAAAAATGACCTCAATCAAGAAGGCTGGATATTCGGCCATATCTAAAAATGGACCAACCACAACTAGATTTATAAATTCCATTCAGTAGTCTTTCTCTCGATCACTATTAAAACAAGTTAACCTGCAATTAATTTGAAACTCCTAGATAGGCATCGATTACCGTTTGATCTTTCTTAACCTCATCAGGGGTCCCATCGGCAATTTTCTCTCCATGATCCAATACGACAACTCTATCAGACAAATCCATGACAACTCCCATGTCATGCTCAATGAGCGCTATGGTTGTCCCAAATTCATCATTTACGTCCAGAACAAACCGGCACATATCTTCTTTTTCCTCGACGTTCATGCCTGCCATCGGTTCATCTAGGAGAAGTAAGTCTGGTTCAGCGGCAAGGGCCCTTCCCAATTCGACTCGCTTCTGCAGTCCATAGGGTAACCTGCCCACAGGGGTTTTCCTTATAGCTTCGATTTCTAGGAAAGAAATAATCTCTTCGACATATTGACGATGTTTTATTTCTTCCTGTTGGGTCGGCCCATAATAGAGCATAGCTGGAAGTAAGTTGACTCTCCACTTGTTCATCCGGAGATTTCGTCCTGTCATTATATTGTCCAGGGTGCTCATGCCTTTAAACAGGGCCACATTTTGAAAAGTGCGGGCTATGCCTCCGGCAGCCGCTTCATGCGGACGCATTTGTTTTCGGATAGCTCCGCGGTACGTAATCTGTCCTTCCTGAGGGTGATAGAATCCGTTTAT
Source organism: uncultured Nisaea sp. (assembly GCA_964342575.1). Taxonomy (GTDB): domain Bacteria; phylum Pseudomonadota; class Alphaproteobacteria; order Thalassobaculales; family Thalassobaculaceae. The sequence continues at coordinate 30,893 of CAYFGZ010000011.1, forward strand.
GACGTTAAGCATTGAAGTTTTGCCGGCGCCATTAGGCCCTATAATTGCTCTAATTTCGCTCTTCCGTATATCGAAACTAACATCGCGGATTGCTCGCACGGCTCCAAACGATAACGATATGTTCTCAACTGTAAGAACGGTTTCCAGTGTGTTCGTTTCAGCAAGGGCCATTGTATTTCCTAGAAAAAAGTCTCGTTGTTTCCATAGTAGTCGTATCCATCACCTATAGTATTAGTCCTGTACTTTTCGTATCTTTATACTTGAGTTCGTGTTAGTTTTTGATCCGTTTTCTGGGTCGTTAAAATTAGCGATTTCAACCTGGTTCTGGCCTTGATAGATGGCGTCTACTAGTTGTTTATAATTACTATCTATTGTGTGGCGGCGCAATTTGCCCATTTGAGTGTACTCTCCGCGGATTGAACTGATTTGCCTGTTGAGAATCAAAAAGCTTTGGATCCTTAGGTCAGGTAACTCGTCGTCTTTGGATATCGTTTGGTTAACTGTTTCGATATTGCTTTGAATTAAATCGTAGACCTTGTCCTGTTGCGATAGTTCCAAGTATCCTCCCGAAGTCTCACTGGTCTGCTCAAGAAAGTTCCCAACTCTTTCTGCGTCTATCACTATTATAGCGCTTACAAATGGACGATCTTGTCCGTAAGCCACAGCTTCTCGAATGAACGGATGAAGCCGCAACTTGTTTTCGATATATTGAGGACTAAACTTGGTGCCAGTTGATGTCGTTCCTATTTCTTTGGCCCGCCCTAAAATTCTTAATGCTCCCGAGTCTGTGAATTCACCAACATCCCCACTTTTAAACCATCCCTCAGAGTCCAGAGCCGCTTTAGTAGCTTTTTCGTCCTTATAATAACCGGCAAAATTTCCTGGGCTTCTGTACAGAATTTCTCCTTCATCATTAATCTGAAGTTCTACTTGTGGGGCAGCCTGACCGACAGTGTCGGCTGTGATCATTCCTTTTTGAGGTACGCAAACATAGGCCGAAGATTCAGTTTGCGCATACAGCTGTTTTAAATTTACACCGATGGCGCGATAAAAAGAGAAGACTTCTTCTCCAATTGCTGCGCCTGCGTTATAGGCAACTTTTAAATGGCTGAAGCCGAGAGTGTTTCTAATCGGGCCATAAATTACCAGTTCTCCAAAGTAATACACAATCCGTTCGACGAGCCCTACGCTTTCGTTGTTCAACAGTCGCGGGCCAACCTGTTTCGCTATTTTAATGTAATATGTAAAAAGTGATTTCTTTATTTTTGCGGCCCCGCTGATTCGAGCATTTATCTCAGAAAATAATTGTTCAAAAATCCGGGGTGGTGCAAGGAAATAACTCGGTCCGATATCCCTCATATCCGTTAGCAAGGTATCTGGGCTTTCAGGGCAGTTCACTGTGAATCCTAAAACGTGATGCTGTGCAAACGATATTATATGATCGCCGATCCATGCGGTCGGCAAATATGCCAAGGTGTTTTCCTTGGAATCGATGTCGTCTTGATTTGCTAGGAGACTTGCTGCTGATATAAGAGCATCGAATGTGAGCATAACACCTTTCGGGCTTCCAGTAGTGCCTGGCGTATACAAAATAATAGATACATCGCTTCCACTCCCGAGCGAAATTTCTTTCTGGAAACTTTGGTTGTCCGGGGATTTTAACTGCCGTCCCATCTCGATGACAGACTCGATGGAATGAATATGGTTCTGTGTGTACGACCGCATCCCTCTTGGTTCCTCATATACAAGGAACTCTATTGTTGGAATTTTGTTTCTAAGGCTTTCCATTTTGTCGATTTGTTCCTGGTCTTGGCATACAGCGCAGTGTATATCGGCATGTTGCAGGAGTACTGCTATTTCGTCGACGCCAGCCTCACCGTAGATTGGAACAGGAACACCACCAATCGCTTGGATAGCTAAAATGGAAATATATAGCTGTGTGGTGTTTTGACCGATAATCGCTACATTAGTTCCTCTTTTTACTCCCAGAGACAAAAAGCCTAGGGATAATTCTTCGGTTCTACGGGCAGATTGCTCCCAGTCTATAGTTTGCCATATGCCGAGATTTTTTTGCCGGTATGCTGGGTGTTGTCCGCGAACTCTAGAATTTCGCAACAACAGCTTTGGAAAAGTATCATATTTTTCTAACGAAGTATCAAAATCGTTCATGTCTAAAGGCTCTAATCTTGTCTTGCTTAAACGTTATAGAGGGAACTTTTTTAATCGGCGTGATGGACTCTTAAAAGAATTAACCGCACGGCGCTTGAATTTTTCCCAACAAAAAACAACTAGTGACATTATAAAATCGAAACAATTAAGATTCTATGCTCGAGAGTCAACTTAGTTTTTTATAAAAATTACCAGTTCTTGAACTTTAAGAAAAAAAAATGCTAGCGCAAAATTTCGTCTGCACTCTTATCGGCGACAAAAATACTATTGATGACACACATTAAAACCAAATCGGTAAGTCTCTCGGTTCCCTATACTTGGCGCCATCTTATGCTACAGTTGAACCGTATTTCCAGTATTGTTGTTTCGAAACAAAGGCCGGTCGCTAGCATTTAATCCCATTGGATATTTTGAAGTCTGAATGCTTGTAACGCTTATCTTCAAGAATATAATGAATTGGGCCGTCATTGAAACCCAATTATAAATACTTGGTAAGATTGAGCAAAAGAAAGTTATGAAGGTATGAGTGGACTCATCACCATCTTGGTTTTATTGCCATAATGCCACCTGTTAGGCTTTGTTTTCCAAGATTGAGTTGTGATTTGGGCAACTATTACTTAGGTAGAGACGATTAATCCCTCGCGAAGAGCATCCCTTAAATGCGCACAAGACATTTTTACTTGAAGTGGTTATCCGTGATTGGCGTTATCGCCGGCCTTACTTTCGCGTCGTACGAGGTGTTTCATTGGTGGACTCACGTTTATGAGTTCGATGCCCGTATCCGGTCTGACTTGACTCGTGTATCTAGTCGAGTGAATGGAACAATTGACGAAATACTTGTAAACGAAGGAGAAAAGGTAAAACGAGGAGATTTGTTAGTTTCGATGGATGCCCGTCAAATACGCCAACGAATAATAGGGATAGAGGCCGAGCTGGAAGGTGCCAAGGCCAGGAAAGATAAGCTGGCAGCAGAGAAATTGGCGCTAGAGCTTAATTTGAACTCCAGAATCGCCACAAAAACTGAGCAGATTACAGCATTAATGGTCGAGCTAGAGACACTCATTGATCGTCACAGACTAGCGACCAAAAAATTAAAGAGGAGCAAGTTTCTCGTTTCAAAAAACCTTACCTCCCAAAAAAATCTAGAGAATGTTCAGGATATAGTAATAGAACTTAAAGGACAAATAAGGGCAGCCAAGGCGCAAATTAAAGTTTCGGAATTTGAAACTAAAGAGATAGAGGCGGGGAAGGCGGATCTAGCCATAGTCGATGAAGACGTACGGATATCTTCTATAACCATAAAAAGATTAAGAGCTCGACGGGGTGAACTTGAAGTAGAGCTTGCCGAGCGGCTAATTTATAGTCCAACGGATGGCGTTATAGATAGAATTTTTAAGAACCCTGGTGAGTATGTGGAAGATGCAGATGAACTTTTAATCCTACACGACCCTGATAACATATGGATAGAAGCAAACATTGTAGAAGATCAAATTAGGCATTTACAGATAGGTCAGCCGGTCAAACTTCATCTTAATGCTTATCCATTCGAAATGTTTAGAGGCCAGGTTACAGGGATTGGCAGAGTTACTTTAACTAATTTATTAGCTTCAAAGGCTGGATCTGTTGATACTAGGGCGCGCAAAGTCGCTCAAAGAATACCTGTACAAATTAAGTTCCTGGATAAGCCTAAAATAACGGCGCCAGGGATGCTAGTAGAGGTTAATATCCAAATCCAGGATAGGAATATTTCGAAGTGAACTTAGCGCGGTTCGATTGGCGTGTCATTCTAGCACTAGCTACGTCTTCGATGCTTATACAGCAGGCATTTTCATACGTTTGTCAGATAGTACTGCCGTTTTTAGCAGATCGGATAGCGGAAGATTTTGGAATATCTAGAGCTTGGCTTGGACTCTATTTATTTATTCAAAATGTTGCTTCAATAGCTGCGGCAATGGGATGTGGAGCAATAATCATCCGTGTAGGGGCTCTTCGCATAAGTCAATGGTGCCTGTATTTTATGGGTGGTAGTCTATTCGTCTGCGCCACAGGAATTCTCTGGCTTTATCCAATAGCGGCAATTTTGCTCGGCGCTGCTTCCGTTTCAACACCGGCTAGTTCACACATATTGGCCAAGTACAGTCCCAAACGTTTAGCGCCAGTGATATTTTCTATAAAGCAGACAGGCGTTCCCGTCGGGAGCTTGATAGCTGGGATCCTGATTCCTGTGCTGCTTGGTGCAGGAATCTATATTGGCAGTTTGGATGTTTCGATACATCTTGACGCATACGGTACGTGTCTCGTGCTTGGGGTTATAGTGTACGTTATCGCGTTTATGCTTCAACCTCTGCGAGAGCATTTTGATTCCGACCGGAGATCGGACGTGAATTTTTCGTTTTCAGGCGCTCTACATACTATGAGAATAGTGGTATCCCATGCCGAGCTAAGAGATCTTGCCCTCTGCGCATTTTCGCTGGGTGGCCTCCAAGCAATTTTCGCGGGTTTTTTCATTCTTTTCATGATTGATGGCTTAAATTACACCGAGTTAGAAGCAGGCTCTGCTTTTGCTATTTCCAGTTTTACAGCTATAGGAGCGAGAATCTTATGGGGTTGGTTAGGTAGCACCTATATGTCCGCTCGGTCAGTGATGTTTGGGATCAGCTTTTTTGCTGCTGTTGGTGGAGTATTGGTTGGGCTATTTGACACTGACTGGAGCTATAACGCGATTTTAACTGCAGCTATTTTGTACAATATTACATCGTTAAGTTGGCACGGTATACTTCTAGCTGAAATCGCCCGGCTTTCACCCGAGGGTAATGTCGGTGGTATCACAGGAGGTGTTCTAGCATTCACATCCATCGCGATGATGGTTTATCCGGCGATTTATGGTGGCTTGCTAGCGGCTACAGATTCATATGGGCTGGGTTTCGGTTTAGCCGCTATTCCTGCTCTTTTTTGCGCTATCGTATTTTATAGTCCAGCTTTCAATGGTTCGTGGATAGCTAGAATATTAGCTGGTTTTCTGTGGATGGTTCAACCTAGGCAGTTATTTATTATTATTTTGGGGTGGTCTATTTCGGCATCAGGCGTAGCGCTAATTGTGTATAGAAATCTAATTTAATCCTTCATTCACCCAATTCTAATTGAACTTTGTATCAAGCTTGAATTTACTTTTAGGTATTGTCTACTTGTGACTTAATAATTTATTTAAGTAAATATAAACACTGGATAGAATAGGGGTGGACGGAAATGGCGGGTGTATTACTTATAACCGGTGGCAGCCGGGGAATTGGGGCAGCGACAGCGATTTGTGCCGCACGTAATGGTTGGGATGTCGCAGTTAACTATGCCCGTGATAGAAAGTCTGCCGAACGAGTGGCCAATCAGGTAGAAGAACTTGGGAGGCGGTCGGTTGTAGTGCAGGCTGACATGTCTGAAGAGCGGGACATACTTCGAATGTTTGAGGAAGTGGAAAAAAAATTAGGGGACATAACTGGGTTGGTAAACAGTGCTGGAACCACCGGAAAAACGGCTAGGGTTGAACAGATGACGGCGTCAGAAATTCGCGGGGTCATGGAACTCAACGTGATAGGATTGATGTTGTGTTGTCGCGAAGCGGTAAAACGCATGTCCACAAAGAACGGCGGTAAAGGCGGTAACATAGTTAATGTGGCTTCTGCTGCCTCCCGGTTGGGGGGGCCAAATGAGTTCGTTCATTATGCCGCATCAAAAGGAGCTGTAGATTCATTTACATTAGGTTTTTCCAGGGAGGTGGCGCAAGAGGGCGTCATAGTAAATGCTGTATCGCCAGGTATGATTGATACGGAAATTCATGCTTCTGCGGGATTGCCCAATAGGGCTGTTGAGGCTGTACCGGGAATCCCAATTCGTCGAGTGGGCCAGCCGGAAGAAGTTGCTGAGGCGATAGTATGGTTACTGGGGCCTGGCGCGAGTTATTGCGCGGGCGCGATTTTACCGGTTACAGGGGGCCGTTAAGAGAATAAGCATGTCATCCGAAAACGGACCGTGGACTGAATACGAAAGGCTTGTTTCCTCAGGTAAGTTAACGCTAGATCCTGGACAACAAGCAGCTGCAAAACACCTACAAGAACTTCATACAAAACTCTCAGGATACCAGCTTAAGAAACTTTCCTCAGACTGGAAAACATTATTTTCATTTAAATCAAGAGTATCCAGAGGATTTCCGAAGGGGCTTTATATCCATGGTGCAGTTGGCCGTGGAAAGTCGATGCTTATGGATCTTTTTTTTGACGGAGCCAATGTAAGCAAGAAACGGCGAATACATTTTCATAAATTCATGCAAGAAGCCCATGAAGCAATCTATGAGTGGAGACAAGTCAATAGGAATGATAAAAGTGGGGATCCTATCGCTGCTACGGCTCAACTTCTTGCAAAAAAAAACGCTCTTTTATGTTTCGACGAATTCGAAATAAGAGACATTGCGGATGCAATGATAGTAGCTCGATTATTTACTGCAATGCTCGAACTCGGAGTAGTCGTGGTAGCAACTTCCAATCGGCATCCAAATGATCTTTACAAAGATGGATTGCAACGTGATCGTTTCGTTCCTTTTATCGAGTTAATAAAGGGTAGGATGGAGGTACTACATCTTACAGACGGTGTTGACTATCGTTTGGATCGTTTAAAAGCAATGGAGGCTTATCTGGCTCCTGCGACTTCGGAAACTCGAGAGGCGTTGAACAAGATGTTTGGTGAGCTTACGGACGGGCATCCGAGTGGTGCGGAATTTATTAAGTATAAAGGTCGAAAAATTCACATACCCAGAGCTAGTGATAGTGTAGCAATATTTAGCTTCAGTGATTTATGCAACCAACCTTTGGGGGCTGGAGATTTTTTGGCGATTGCGGAGCGGTATCGGACTATAATTATTTCGGATGTGCCGATTTTGACAGACACACAACGTGATGCTGCAAGGCGTTTTATGGTCATGATCGATTCGTTTTATGATAATGGAATCCATGTAATTTTTTCGGCTGCAGCGGACCCTGGTGACCTTTATATGGGGGAAAATTGGAAGTTCGAGTTTGAACGGACCGTTTCAAGGCTGATGGAAATGCAGTCTCTGGAATACATAGAAGGGGCGCGTCAGAGAACATAATATATCCACCTGCGGTCAAAAAACAGAGAGTTCCAAGAAACACATAGACGCCCCAGCTGTTTTTTTATTATATTGGAGACTGATAGTAACAAAAAAATCTCTGGAGAAAAGTATGGCCCGAAATAAGATAGCCCTTATTGGCGCGGGGAATATAGGGGGGACATTAGCATTGCTCTCGGGCTTGAAAGAGCTCGGCGACGTCATACTGTTTGATATCTTAGATGGAATTCCACAGGGCAAAGCACTGGATATAGCTGAAGCGTCTCCAGTTGAAGGATTTGATGCTGTTATCAAGGGAGCTAATGATTATAGCGATATTGCCGGGGCTGATGTAGTGATTGTAACAGCGGGAATTGCCAGAAAGCCAGGTATGAGCCGCGATGACCTCATAGGGACTAATACGAAAGTTATGCATGCTGTTGGCGAAGGAATTCAAAAAAATTGTCCCGATGCATTTGTTATTTGCATAACTAATCCACTTGACGTCATGGTTGGTATTCTGCAGGAGGCATGCCAGCTACCGACTAACAAAGTAGTCGGAATGGCAGGTGTATTAGATAGTGCTCGCTTTCGTTATTTTTTAGCAGAGGAATTTAATGTTTCAGTGGAGGATGTAACGGCTTTCGTGTTGGGAGGACACGGTGATACCATGGTACCCCTCGAGAGATACTCCACTGTTGCAGGCATTCCCGTACCAGATCTTGTTAAAATGGGTTGGACCACATCGGAGCGGTTGGCAGACATTGTCCAGCGGACCAGAGACGGGGGTGCTGAGATTGTGAAATTATTAAAAACAGGTTCGGCTTTTTATGCTCCAGCTTCTTCAGCCATTGAAATGGCTGAAGCATATATTAGGGACAAAAAGCGTGTGCTCCCCTGTGCGGCGTATTGCGATGGCCCCTATGGTCTCGATGGGCTCTATGTGGGGGTCCCGGTCGTTCTTGGCGCCGGTGGCGTAGAGCGGATCGTAGAGATAGAAATGAATACGGCTGAGCGTGCGATGTTTGATCATTCTGTGCAAGCGGTTCGGGAACTAAAAAAAGTTGCCTTGAATATAGATAACTAATGTAAATTTGTATTTTAAAAAATAATTACTGCTATCTAGCAACGACTTTAAATCTTATGTTGACTAAAGGCTTTATGAGCTTGTAAGGGAATCTGAAGGAAAAGGGATGGCTGGCAGTGTTGCGTCGAGTTGGGGGAAAGAATTGATAGCAATTAAATGCATACTTCTAGTGGACTTTAATGAATATCCATGAATATCAAGCCAAGGAGCTCTTGAAGCGTTTTGGGGTGGCTGTTCCCGAGGGCATGCATATCCAGTCGCTGAGCGACGTTGAACGGGTCGACGCTGAGCTTTCAGGCTCTGTTTTTGTAGTAAAATCTCAGATTCATGCTGGCGGGAGAGGCGCAGGTCGTTTTAGAGATAACGAGAATGCTGCTGGGGGCGTGCGAGTGGTATCATCGATGGATGAAATGCGGACAGCTGTGCGAGAGATGCTAAACGGTGTTTTAGTGACAAAGCAGACCGGTCCATTAGGTAGGGAAGTAAAAAGCATATATATTGAAGAAGCATGTGAAATTGAAAGAGAACTCTATTTATCTCTGTTGGTAGATCGTAAAACCGGCTGTGTGACTGTTATTAGTTCTACCGAAGGTGGCATCGATATTGAGGAAGTTGCTGAAAAAACACCAGGTAAAATCGATAACACGGCGATTGATAACTTGACAGGATTGCGCTCGTTTCATGCTCAGAAAATATCGCATAAGCTGGGATTGTCAAAAGAACAGGGTGTGGAGGCATCAGCATTGCTCGCTGGAATTTATAGAGCTTTCACCGAATTAGATGCGGAAATGATTGAAATAAATCCGCTAGTAGTCACCAGACAGGGGAGACTTTTGGCAGTAGACGCGAAGATGAATTTTGACGAAAACGCGCTGTTTAGGCAACAGGGTGTGCTAGAGCTTCGCGATACAAATGAAGAAGATCCGACTGAAATTGAAGCAGCTAAATTTGACTTAAATTATGTAAAACTGAGTGGGAATATAGGTTGCATGGTTAATGGGGCCGGTTTGGCAATGGCCACTATGGATATAATCAAGCTTCACGGAGGTGATCCCGCCAACTTTTTAGATGTAGGGGGTGGTGCCACAAAAGAAAGGGTAGCAGCAGCGTTTAAAATAATCATGTCTGACACTAGTGTACGGGGGATTTTGGTCAACATATTTGGTGGTATTATGCGGTGTAATATTATAGCTGAAGGTGTAGTTTCGGCAGCTCAGGAAATTGATCTTAGTGTGCCGTTAGTTGTTCGACTCGAAGGAACTAATGTTGAAAGAGGGAAAGAAATACTCACAAAAAGTGGATTAGAGATTATATCGGCAGACAATCTCGCCGACGCAGCTCAAAAGATTGTTCGTGTCGTAAATGGTGGTAATTGATGTCTGTACTAATAGACAAGAATACTAGGGTGATTTGTCAGGGGTTTACAGGAAATCAAGGTACATTCCATTCAGAACAAGCGATTGCATATGGGACTAAGATGGTGGGAGGAGTAACTCCTGGTCGGGGAGGTGAGACGCATTTAGGATTGCCGGTCTTTGATACAGTGGATCAGGCAGTAAAAGAGACAAAACCCGATGCTTCGGTTATTTATGTTCCTCCCAAATTTGCGGCGGATTCAATTTTGGAAGCAATAGAGGCAGAAGTTCCACTCGTGATTTGCATTACCGAGGGGATCCCGGTACAAGATATGGTGAGAGTAAAAAGATGCCTAAGGGGTTCTGGCTCTCGGTTGATAGGGCCCAATTGCCCCGGTGTTATAACGCCCGGGCAATGCAAAATTGGGATAATGCCGGGCCATATACATAAGTCCGGCGTGACCGGAATAGTATCGAGATCTGGAACGTTAACGTATGAAGCAGTTGCTCAAACTACTGCCGCTGGTCTAGGCCAATCTACCTGTATAGGGATAGGTGGAGACCCTGTGAATGGGACAAATTTTATAGATTGTCTGGAAATGTTTTTAAAAGACGATAATACAAAAGCAATTGTAATGATAGGCGAGATCGGTGGATCGGCGGAAGAGGAAGCCGCCGAATTCGTAAGCCGATGCAAAACGAAGAAGCCAATAGTGGGCTTCATAGCAGGCATAACTGCCCCACCGGGTAGAAGGATGGGGCATGCAGGCGCGATAATTGCGGGGGGTAAAGGTGGCGCTGAGGAAAAAATGGAGGCTATGGCGTCTGCTGGGATACATGTTGCTACGTCCCCCGCGGTATTGGGTAATGCCATGCTAGCCGCACTAAATTCTTGAGTTAATACCCAGCAATAGTGTTTCTATTTGGGTGTTCTGGGATGGGCGTTTTTGTGAACTTGTTGCAGATGGGTAGAATTTAGTTCCGTGTACCTCTGTGTCGTGGATAGAGATGCGTGACCCAGTAATTCTTGGATAGAGCGGAGATCTCCTCCATTTATTAATAAGTGTGTGCCAAAGGAGTGGCGAAGGGCATGGGGTGTTGCTGAGTCTGACAACTGTAGCGTCGCTCTTACTTCCCTCATCGTTCTTTGTATTACGCCAGGGTTCAATCTTTTACCCCTTACGCCTAAAAAAGCCGGTCCATCGTCCGCTAAATTGTAGGGGCACAGGTTTAAGTAGAGTTCGACAGCAGTTTGGACAGCTGGAAGGATAGGAATTAGTCGTTGCTTACCCCCTTTGCCATCCACCACTATCGTCTTGGAAAGAGGCATGTCCGCACCGTTTAGCGAAATTACTTCCCCAATACGAAGCCCACACCCATATAACAGGTAAAATATTGCAATATCCCTTGCCTTCACCCACTGTAAATTCGAAGTATTGGAAGTGTCTGTGAGGACTGAGTTAGCTTCTTCCTGAGTCAATGCCTTAGGCAGTGAGTGTGGGATTTTGGGCGATGTTATCATATTTATCGCAATATTTTGGACATTATTATTCACAGATATATAACGAAAAAAACTGCGGAGGCTCGAAAGGTTTCTAGCTATTGATCCGTTGGATAAGCCGTTACGGTGGCAGTCAGCTAGATATGCTCTGAAATCGCTTATGGATAGTTTCTGTAAAGTGGTTAAATTTACGGTTGAGCCGATGTGTTCCGAAATAAATATCAAGAACATTTTCAAATCGCGCTCGTAGGCTCTTTGAGTATGAATGGACAGTTTTCTTTCAAAAGTAACCCAACGCTGCCAAGCCCTGTAGTTTGCCCCTAAATCATCCATAATACGATTTTCGAGAACTTGCGGAAAGTCGTTCATTTTTTGATTGTCCGTATTCTGCCTCTCAAAGTTATGTTATGCGCCCAACATATAGATTTCGTCTAAATTGCTACGCGTCGAGTATGGACTGCCCTGTTTTTTCCCAATCAGCAATAAACGCATCTAAACCTTTATCGGTGAGCGGATGCTTGTATAGCGCCTTTATAACGTTCGATGGCAGTGTCGCTATATCTGCCCCGAGTTTTGCGGCTTGGACTATATGCAAGGGTCCCCTAACGGAAGCTACCAATATTTCTGTTGTGAAGTCATAGTTGGAATAAATCTCTACTATTTCGGCAATTAACCCCATCCCCACTCCTCCGATGTCGTCCAACCGTCCTGCAAATGGTGATATGAACGCTGCACCGGCTTTGGCAGCCAATAATGCCTGCGCGGGAGAAAAACATAAAGTCACGTTAACTGGCGTTCCTTCGTCTGACAAAGTTTTACAGGTTTTTAAACCATCGACGGTGAGGGGCACCTTTACTGCTATATTTTCGGCTATATCTCTAAGTCGCCGACCTTCCGCAAGCATAGTACTATAATCGGTTGCTGTGACCTCAGCGCTGACAGGGCCATCAACGATGTTACAAATTTCAGAAATGACTTCTATTATATTTCTCCCCGACGAGGCGATTAGCGAAGGGTTGGTCGTAACGCCATCTATCAGTCCGGTTGAAATCATCTCACTTATTTCTTCAACGTTGGCCGTATCTAGAAAAAATTTCATTGGTGATCTCTCCACTGACACTTTTGTTGCCTGATTCTAGCGCAAGCTGTCTGACCTGACCAGATAATTGGGGTTTGATTTCGGATTTTATAGAATCGGGTGTTGCAGAAACAGTATAAACGGCACACATTTATGTCGAGCGCATTTATAGCAGCATCGGTGTTAAATGATTTGTCCAACTATGCGAGATCGAATGAACGGTCACTCAATAGTAGATCGAGTAAGCGTTATGCTGCCCGTCCCTATTAATTCCAACTACGATTACAGGTGTGGGGGCAATTGTTTGTGCCCGGGCGATATCGTTGAAGTTCCCTTTGGAGCGCGACTACTCGTGGGGGTTGTCATAGGACCGGGGGAGGGGCAAATAGCAGAAATTAAGTTAAGGCCAATTTCAAGACATATTAGTGCCATAAGTCTGACGAAAGAAACGATGGATTTTATCTATTGGGTGGCCTCTTATAATATGATTCCGGTGGGGTTGGTGTTAAAGATGGTTCTGTCTATCCCTGACGTTTTCAACCGTTCGAATCAAGTTGTAGCATTTTCGAAGTCAGATCTCGCCCCTTCGGAAAACATGAAAATGACCTCCGGTCGCGAGAAGGTTCTGGAGTTTCTAACAGATAAAGCCCCGAGAACACTGTCCGAAATTAGAAATGGCACTAACGTTAGTAACTCAGTAATTAAAGGGTTAATTAAGACTGGTAGTATTGAACAAATCCTAATAAATTCTGATCCAGTGGACCCACTACCTGACTTGCCTGTGGCGGACGCGGTTATATTAAATGCTGAGCAAACGGCCGCGGCAAAGTCACTATGTGCAGCGGTTGATAAAAAACAGTTTTCTGTCTGGTTAATCGATGGGGTCACAGGTTCAGGCAAAACGGAAGTTTATTTTGAAGCGGTGGCCGAGGCTATGCGATCTGGGAGCCAAGTGTTAATTTTGGTTCCAGAAATTGCGTTATCGCAATCTTTTCTCAAGCGCTTTCAAAAACGTTTCGGCATTAGACCCGCCGAATGGCATTCGGATCTATCCAAAAAAATAAGAAGAACCACATGGAGAACAGTTGCTGAGGGTCGAGCCAAAGTTGTTATAGGGGCTCGGTCAGCTCTCTTCCTACCTTTTCGAAACTTGGGCCTAATAGTTGTTGATGAAGAACATGAGGCTTCATTTAAGCAACTCGAGGGGACTCGTTATCATTGTCGGGATATGGCTGTAGTAAGAGCTCGAATAATCGGAATTCCAACTATATTGGTTTCGGCTACGCCATCCCTTGAAACATTGCATAATGTTGAGTTGGGCCGCTATACGCGGGTCTCACTTCTAGATCGGTTTGGAGGCGCTGAATTGCCGGTAGTTGAAGCGATAGATTTGCGCCGGTCGTCGGCATCTGGAGGGGGATGGATATCCCCAAAGTTACAGCAGGCGATCGCGGAAACTCTTGACAGAAAAGAACAAATATTACTTTTCTTGAATCGCCGTGGATATGCGCCACTGAACGTCTGCAACGTTTGTGGTTATCGCCACGAGTGTTCAAGTTGTTCATCCTGGTTGGTTCAACATAAGGGGGCGGCTCAACTTCAATGCCATCATTGTGGGTTCACTATATCAATTCCCAGTGGCTGCCCAGCGTGTGATGCAATTGATGCCCTTACCGCGGCTGGGCCTGGCGTAGAACGAATAGCAGAAGAAGTATTTTCCCTATTTCCGAAAGCTCGTTCAAGAATAGCATCCAGCGATACCTTTAATAGTACGATGGCAGCCAACGAGCTAATAGACACTATAAGGAGTGGCGAAGTAGATATAGTAATAGGGACTCAAGTCATAGCTAAAGGATATCACTTTCCCAAGATCACTTGTGTGGGAGTGTTGGATGCTGATTTGGGTCTATCAGGTGGGGACTTGCGAGCGGGAGAAAGAACATATCAATTGTTGCATCAGGTAGCGGGCAGGGCAGGACGAGAGTATAGAAAAGGGAAAGTGTGGTTGCAAACCAGGCAGCCAGAGAATCCTTTAATAAAAGCGTTGGTTAATTGGGATCGCAAAGGTTTCTTAGATATAGAGAAGCGTGCGCGGAGGGAGGCTGGAATGCCGCCGTATGGAAGGTTGGTCTCTATAGTGGTGAGTGCAGTGAGTTCTAATCAAGCCGATGACACAGCTCGACTGGTTGCTGCATCTTCTCCCCTCACTGACAGAGCCGAAATTCTGGGACCCGCTCCCGCTCCTATTGCGATATTACGGGGTCGCCATCGAAGACGATTTTTGATCAAGGCGGACAAAAACCTTAACGTGCAAAAGCTTGTAGCAGCTTGGTTGTCTGCCGTGAAAATACCTCGTAAATCTAGGGTGGAAATAGATGTAGATCCGTATAGTTTTTTATAAGAGAATAGCTGGGAGCGAAGTCGGATAGCGGGAAGCTTTATGTTGTGTAGCAGCGAAAATATTTTCATAAAAAGAATGTATAAAACCCATGATGGACTAAACTTACTAATTTCATAATACTCAACGGCTTGCACGTGTTTAATCTCTATGCTAGGAAACGCCGCGCTGGGTGTTGCAGATCTAGCGTAAAAAAAAGGAGCCAATTTCTAAATTTGATTGGGAATTGGTTCTGATCCGTGTTGGGCTCTGGCTTTAAAGGGGCAATCCTTAGTGGTTTCAAATTCGCAAAGTTTGGCAGGCAGATATGCTGCGGCTTTATATGAGCTGGCAGAGCAAGAAAAATCTCTTGATAATGTTGCCGGAGACCTTACAGATTTTGGCCAGTTGATGACGGACAGTAAAGATCTGTGGCGTCTTATAAAATCTCCGGTGATAAGTCGAGAAGATCAAAAAAGTAGCTTGATGATTATCTTGGAAAAAGCGAATGCTAATGAACTTACCAAGAAATTTATTGGTGCAGTGATAATGAACCGCCGAATATTTTTTATAGAAGAGATAATTGATGCCTTTAAGTCAGAATTAGCGGACCGCCGTGGAGAGGTTAAGGCATCAATTACATCGGCGGTTACTCTTGATACCAAACAAGTTGACATGGTGGCCAAAGCGCTTAACAAAACTCTCGGTCAAAAGGTATCAGTTGATGTCACTGTGGACGATTCTCTAATAGGAGGTTTAATAGTACGTGTTGGTTCACGAATGATAGATAGTTCAATTCGTACTAAGTTGCAGAGGTTACAATTTGCCATGAAGGGTGTGGACTGATGGATATCAGAGCAGCAGAAATTTCGTCGATACTAAAAGATCAAATAGCCAATTTCGGTACAGAAGCTGAGGTGGCGGAGGTAGGACAAGTTTTGTCTGTTGGGGATGGGATCGCTCGAGTTTATGGTTTGGATGATGTTCAGGCAGGTGAAATGCTTGAATTCCCGAATGGGGTTCAGGGAATGGCGCTAAATCTGGAAACTGATAACGTGGGCATTGTGATTTTTGGTGATGATCGTGAAATCAAGGAAGGCGACACTGTTAAAAGAACCGGCAGCATAGTTGATGTGCCGGTGGGTAAAGAACTACTAGGAAGAGTTGTAGACCCGCTAGGGAACCCAATCGATGGGAAAGGGCCAATAGAAACGGCGGAGAGAGGACGGGTTGAGGTCAAGGCTCCTGGTATTATGCCACGAAAGGGTGTTCACGAGCCGATGCAGACGGGATTGAAGGCGATTGATAGTCTGATTCCAGTTGGCCGTGGACAACGAGAATTAATAATTGGCGATAGGCAAACAGGTAAGACTGCAATAGCTATTGACGCTTTCATTAACCAAAAGTCGGTTAATGACGCAGCTGGAGATGACGATTCTAAAAAGCTTTTTTGCATATACGTTGCTGTTGGCCAGAAGCGATCCACGGTCGCACAAATAGTGAAGACACTGGAAGATTATGGGGCCATGGAATACTCGATTGTCATAGCTTCTACAGCTTCGGAGCCGGCCCCTATGCAGTTCTTGGCGCCGTACGCCGGGTGTACCATGGGCGAGTTTTTCAGAGATAATGGTATGCATGCCCTTATTGTATATGATGATCTATCT
This sequence comes from uncultured Nisaea sp., assembly GCA_964342575.1. Taxonomy (GTDB): domain Bacteria; phylum Pseudomonadota; class Alphaproteobacteria; order Thalassobaculales; family Thalassobaculaceae. Next base: position 47,243 of record CAYFGZ010000011.1, read on the forward strand.
AAACAGGCCGTTGCTTATAGGCAAATGTCGCTACTATTACGTCGTCCTCCTGGACGGGAGGCCTATCCTGGCGATGTTTTTTATATTCATTCGCGGTTATTGGAGCGCGCCGCTAAAATGAATGATGAGAATGGTAGTGGATCTTTGACGGCTCTACCAGTTATCGAAACTCAGGCTGGAGACGTCTCTGCATATATTCCCACCAACGTAATATCTATTACTGATGGTCAGATATTTCTTGAAACAGAACTTTTTTATCGAGGAATTCGGCCAGCTGTAAATGTTGGACTTTCGGTGAGTCGAGTTGGATCGGCGGCTCAGATAAAAGCCATGAAACAAGTTGCGGGTAGAATAAAATTAGAATTGGCTCAATACAGAGAAATGGCCGCTTTTGCTCAATTTGCATCTGACTTGGATCCAGTAACCCAGCGGCTACTTGCAAGAGGTGTACGACTTACAGAATTGCTTAAGCAAGGACAGTATGAGCCTCTTCCGGTGGAAGAACAGGTAGTGTCTATTTTTGCGGGCGTGCGTGGTTACCTCGATGAAATAGAGGTAAACAAAGTCACTCGTTTCGAGCAAGGGCTTTTATCTGAAATTAGGACCAATGCCTCAAATTTATTGAAGGCTATCAGGGATGAGGAGGAGCTGAGTGACGAAACAGATAAGGCACTCACGGATTTTGTAGACGCGTATGCGAAAAAATTCGCGTGAATCGGCGCGGAAGGCTCATAATGCTATGCTGGGATATTAAACAATATGCCAAATCTCAAAGACCTAAAAGTTAGAATAAATAGCGTCAAGTCCACGCAGAAAATTACATCTGCTATGAAAATGGTGGCCGCTGCCAAATTGCGTCGGGCCCAAGAACAAGCCGAAGCGGCACGGCCGTATTCTGCTCGAATGGATAGAATGATAGCAACATTAGCAGGAAAATTGAGTGGAGTAGGTGGACCAAAACTTCTGGCTGGAACGGGGCTAGAAGAAACATATCTGTTGGTAGTTATGACAGCTGATAGAGGTTTATGTGGCGGCTTCAATTCAAGTATAGTGCGTGCAGCGCGAAAACGTATATTGGAACTGCAAACAAACGGAAAATCAGTAAAAGTAATATGCGTGGGTAAAAAAGGAGCGGATCAATTACAACGTGATGCGGCAAGTTTAATAGCCGATTCCTTCGAAGGACCAGGGAGGAGCTCAATCGAGTTTTCTGCAGCGTCTGATATAGGTTCGAGGTTAATTCAAATGTTTGAGGCGGGCGAGTTTGATGTATGTTCATTAATTTTTAACAAATTTCAGTCCGCCATGACACAGGTAGTGACAGAACACCAAATTATTCCTGCCAGTGTCTCAGAGGAAGAAGAAGTGGGACAGGGATTGGGTACCTATGAGTACGAGCCGGATGAAGAAGGAATACTGGCAGAATTATTACCCCGCAACGTTTCTACTCAGATATTTTCCGCCTTATTAGAGAACATAGCAAGTGAACACGGTGCTCGCATGACTGCAATGGATAGTGCGACGAGGAATGCGGGCGAAATGATCGATAAACTCACACTTACCTACAATAGAACACGTCAGGCGTTTATCACTAAGGAGTTGATAGAGATAATATCCGGGGCGGAAGCTTTGTAACAATAAAACTAACCCTTAAATGCGATTGATTCATGGGAATCATATGAAATGGGAGCGACAGATGACTACTAATGCGACAGGTAAGATTACTCAGGTGATTGGCGCAGTGGTGGATGTGCAATTTGATGGTGATTTACCCCCTATATTAAACGCACTGCACACACAAAATGGTGAAACTCGGTTGGTATTAGAAGTTGCTCAGCATTTGGGCGAAAGTATGGTTAGGACAATCGCCATGGATAGCACTGAGGGTCTTGTTCGTGGAAGTGAAGTGATCGATACTGGCGACGCTATCAAGGTACCTGTTGGTCCAGAGACGTTGGGACGCCTAATTAACGTTATAGGAGAGACCATCGACGAAGGGAAACCCATAAAATCGAAGATGACATACCCGATTCATAGATCTGCGCCGGCGTATGTAGATCAGTCGACTGAAGCTGAAATTTTGGTTACAGGTATCAAAGTAGTCGATCTGCTGGCGCCTTATGCCAAGGGAGGTAAGATAGGATTATTCGGTGGTGCGGGTGTGGGTAAAACTGTCATCATAATGGAGTTAATCAATAACATTGCAAAGGCGCATGGCGGTTACTCGGTATTTGCGGGAGTTGGAGAGCGCACGCGAGAAGGTAACGACCTATATCACGAGATGGTTGAATCAGGCGTTATTAAGGAGAATGGCGAAGAGGGTTCAAAGGCTGCGCTAGTATATGGCCAGATGAATGAACCCCCTGGAGCTCGAGCTCGAGTAGCTCTCACTGGGCTCACGTTGGCTGAATATTTCCGGGATGAAGAGGGTCAAGACGTGCTCTTTTTTGTTGATAATATTTTTAGATTTACACAGGCAGGATCTGAAGTTTCTGCTTTACTTGGTCGAATCCCATCTGCCGTAGGTTATCAGCCGACATTGGCGACTGACATGGGAACATTGCAAGAGCGGATCACTTCTACTAACAAGGGGTCCATTACATCCGTCCAGGCCATTTACGTTCCGGCGGATGATTTGACAGACCCTGCTCCCGCCACGTCGTTTTCCCACTTAGATGCCACAACGGTGTTAAGTAGGCAAATTGCGGAACTCGGCATATATCCGGCCGTTGATCCGTTGGATTCCACCTCTCGCATGCTCGATCCCAGAGTTCTGGGGGAAGAGCATTATGCAGTTGCCCGGCAAGTTCAGGAAGTGTTGCAGACATATAAATCGCTGCAGGACATAATAGCTATTTTAGGCATGGACGAGCTGTCAGAAGAAGATCGTTTGACGGTTGATCGGGCTAGAAAAATACAACGTTTCCTATCACAGCCGTTTTTTGTCGCGGAAATATTCACCGGAACCCCTGGTGTTTTGGTCCCTCTGGAGGAGACAATTCGTGGCTTCAAAGAGATAGTTGATGGAAAACACGACGATCTCCCTGAGGCGGCGTTTTATATGGTCGGAACAATTGACGAGGCGATTGAAAAGGCTAAACAAATGGAACAGGACGCCGCATAGTGCGATTCAGGTAACTAGAAGGTAACTCAATGGCTGATACGACACTTTTTGAATTGGTTTCTCCTGAACGACTTGTAATATCGAAAGATGTTAGAATGGTAGTTGTGCCGGGCGTAGAAGGTCTATTTGGGGTGTTACCAAGGCATACAGCTATGTTGTCTACATTAGTGCCAGGAGTGATTGATGTTTATGAAGAGGATGTTGTTTCCGAAAAATGGTTCGTCGTAAATGGATTTGCTGAAGTTACTGAAGAGCGTTGCACGGTTCTTGCTGAAGAAGTGATTCCGCTGGACGAACTTGATCCGGAGCACTTAGAAAACAAGATTGCCCGTTTGCGGGAAGAAGCAAGTGCTGCCGCTGGCAGCGATGCCGATAAATTAAATGCTAGTATTGCTGAGCAGGAAGTAATATTGCTTGCTATGCAAAAGGCTAAACAGAGTTAACTTACGAAAAACTGCCGGCTTAGATGGATAATATGGGATAGTTGAGTATATTTGTAGCTCCATACTTCCATGCTTCATATTTGAACAGGCAGGTGCAAGTGCCTTGGTGGTTTAGTTTCGCCTGGAACAATAGCTTTCACCATGTTGAATGGGTACTTGTGCATGGAATTGTTTGGAGGTGCTATGTGGATACTTGTTTGTGATGGATACGCTTAAAAAGATTCTTGTTACCGGAGGAGCTAGTGGTATAGGAGCAGCGATTTGCCGCAGAATGGCAAGTAGGCGCACCTGTTTTGTAGTGCATACTCGTAGAAATCGAGAAGGGTTGAATAAGACCGTTGCGGACATAGAACAGGCGGGAGGAGTTGCCTACTCTGAGTTAGCTGATTTTTCAAAACCTGGTGCCTCGCGGCGGTTGATTGGCCGGGCAGTAAAGCATATGGGGGGGCTTGATATTTTGGTGGCTAATGCTGGTTATGCATTGAGTACTCCGGTTACCGAATTGTCTGATGCTGATTTTGGGGCTGCGCACGCAAGTATCTCGAAGAGTTTTTTTGAATTAGCTACCTCTGCTATTCCTGCACTAGAAAATTCTGAGGCAGGTCGAATTATTGGCATAAGTGCATTCGGTCCTCATGTTTGGCGACCACAAATTACTCCTTTTGCTGCGACAGCCGCGGCAAAAGCATCGATGGAGGTTGTGGCAAAAGCTCTGGC
>CAYFGZ010000012.1:0-51428 GCA_964342575.1 uncultured Nisaea sp.
CTAAATAGTCCCGAATTCCGCCAGGAGCATTTAAATCTATTGTTTCCATTGGTCCCATTATTGACCACCGAAGTCCAAGTCCATGCTTGAGTGTTTTGTCAAGGTCTGCGCCAGAAACGATCCCATCCTCAACTAGTTTAAATGCTTCATTCAAAAGTGCTACTTGAAGTCGATTGAGTACGAACCCTTTGATTTCACAGTTTATTGTTATGACTTCCATCCCTACTTTTTCCAGAAAACTTCTTGATTTAACGAGTGTGTCTCGCGTCGTTTCAGGTGCTCCAGACAGCTCAACAATAGGTAGTAGATACGGTGGGTTTGCCGGATGGGCAACTAACATGCGGTTGGCGCCATTCATATCCCTAGTGATCTCGCTGCATGGGATGGCGGAAGTAGAGCTGGCGATAATTGAATTACCTGGGACCAATGTGTCGATACGACTAAATAATTCACGTTTTACTTCTAGTTTCTCCACCGCATTTTCTTGCACCCATTCCGCACCGTCAATCGATTCTTCAAGAGAGTTAAATGGCCTGATACGGGCATAGACTTTCTCTGCTGTCTCGATTAATTGATTTGATTCAAGGTCTGCCAAGTTTTCTTTGAGTAATGTCATCGACTTTTGAAGTGCTTCTGGGACTGAATCGTAAAGAGCTACATCGCAGCCGGCTCGGGCAAATACCATGGACCAAGATCTTCCAATAAATCCCGCCCCGATAACCGCGATTCTTGTATACATTTTCTACTCTCCCCGCCTCGAGTTTTCGCAATATATTCGCTTTTTTTAAATAGCTAACTGAATCTATCATTTCAGTACAAGGCCCAAACAGATAATTTTAAGTATTTTGTTAATCAAATAGCTTTTTTATTAAATCTATCGAAGAAATACGCTGATAATCCACCAAGCAGCGCCCAGAATAAAGCACTTACACCTATGGAAACGGAAGCAAATTTCGCAGCAAGTTCGGGGGGAAGTGTATTAGCTGAAAGGATTTCCGGCTCCGGTGCCCCAACCACATGCGGTGCTACTAACAGTATTATTGCAATTATTCGGAAACTGATTTTTTGGGAAAAAATCAAAGTCCATAGAGCTAAAATTGTTAACAAAATTGTTGTTATCCACCATGTTTGGCGAACAGGTAAATCACCGGCCGCCATTCCCGGTAACTCGGGCGGAAGTCCCAACGCTGGGGCCAGTGTAAAGGCACTAAATCCAGCTACACCCCACAATATACCTACACGAAAATTTACGGGATCTCCTCGGATTGCCATACCGGAAACTAATAAAAGTGCAAAGCCTATTCCCGTCAAAATGGTTGTAATAGATGTATAAATAATTCTTTCTATATTATTTTTGGATTTGTCCTTGGATAGGTTCTTATCATTTTTATTATCATGGATATAAATTGTGGCGGTTTTGCCATTATTTGTATGACTAATATTAAAGCTGGTACTTTGGAGTTTTGGTGAACTTTCTCCACTATGGGCTCTATTCGCTTCGAATACTTCGGCCCGCAATATTAGTGGGACAGTGGAAAACTGATAAACCAACGAAATGACTACGCCTGATATTACTCCTGCTAGTATAGCAGCAAAAAATAGGCGGATGATCATTGCAAGTCTTAATGACAGGGAAAAGCGGTTGAGTGCCTGGTGTCGTGGGCTGCATTATGAATTGTGTCAGAATTGGTAAAGCCAACACCCAGGATTAGGAACGTCCCAAAAAGAATCCCAAGGATCGCGGCTATAACTGTCTCCGAGCGTGTATCTGAGGCTGGTTGAATTTTAATATTGTACAAAACGATGCTCCCGATCAGACTATATTTTAGTAGATTCGCCATATAAACTTATAACACTTTGCCACGACAATAGGCCTTGTGTCTATCGTCTGCGAAGTTGGATAGTAGATTTTTTTGTAATACATTAATGATTATGAATAATTTACCTAATGGTTGTGATTATCTGGTAGTAGGATCTGGGGCAGCTGGTTCTATAGTAGCCGCTCGACTCTCGGAAGATCCGCAAAATAATGTTCTTATATTAGAGGCAGGGGGGGGGAATCGGAGTCCCCTGTTGAGAATTCCCGGATTGGGTTTCGCTGTAGCAAATCACCCAAAGTTTAATTGGGGCTTTTCCACTGAACCGTCCAGCGAATTAAATGATAGAAGCTTAGTTTGGTTGCAAGGGCGCGTCTTAGGTGGCTCTAGTAGTATCAATGGTATGATATACACTCGAGGCCATTCAAGAGAATACGATATTTGGCAGCAGATGGGTTGCAATGGTTGGGGTTCTGAAGATGTCTTGCCCTATTTTAAAAAATTGGAAAGTAAACAGCGAGAAGAAGGCCGAAGATATGAAGGAGAAGGGCCTATTCAAGTCCGAAAAGCAAAGCCAAATATAGAAATTTGTGATGCTTTTCTGAGGGCCGCCCAGGATGAAGGATATTCGCTTATCGACGATATGAACTCAGATCCATCTGAGGGGTTTGGGTTCTACGATATAAATGCTGGCAATGGTTTGAGGATGAGTTCGGCAACTGCTTATCTTGAACCCGTGATGAATCGCGAGAATTTGACCGTAATCACTAACACCCAAGTTTTAAGAATATTAATAAAAGGTGATAGAGCCTATGGAGTTGAGGTTTTACACAAGGGGATTGAAAAAAAAATTACTGTCGAGAAAGAAGTCATTATCAGCTCTGGGGCGATCAAGACGCCTCAATTATTAATGCTTTCTGGTATTGGTCCAGAGGATGAGTTAAGAAATCTTGGTATACAGGTCAAAATAGAATCGCCAAACGTAGGTAAGACACTCCAAAATCACGCTTGTTATCGACCACAGTATATTTGTTCAGAGCCGGTTTCGGCTAGTCGGCACCTCAAACCATGGAATGCTATAAAAGCAGGAATCCAATATTCTATTTGGAGGACTGGTCCTTTAGCAGAGAGCTACGCGGTTGCTGGAGGATTTTTTAAAACAAGTGCTGAACTAGAAATATCCGACGCTCAGGTGGTATTACTCTCGGCATTAGGTCCGACAAAAACAGGTGGAGCAGACTTTAGGATACGGGATCTCCTTCCTAAAGAGCACGGATTTGGGTTAACTATTTATCAAGGATCCCCGAGCAGTAGGGGGTCTGTTTCGCTGAGATCATCTAACCCTCTGGATCCGCCAGTTATACACTCAGGATATTTTTCAGATCGAGAAGATATTGAAGTGTTAAAAAAAGCGGTAAAGAGAATGCAGAAACTAATGCAGCAACCTGCTATACGACGATATATCAAGCGAGAGGTAATACCTGGAAAAAATATTGAGAGTGACGATTTATTGGAGGCTGAGATTCGTCAAAATGGGGCCACAGCATATCACCAGTGTGCGAGTTGTGCGATGGGTGCGAACGACGATTCCGTTGTAGACACTAAATTGCGGGTTAGAGGTATCTTAGGACTGCGCGTGGCTGATGCATCTGTTATGCCTCGCATTCCTAATGCCGCGCTTCACGCACCTACTTTGATGATTGGTGAAAAGGCAGCAGCAATGATAAAAGGGAAGGACAAGTGAATAACAGCGTTCAAGACATACTAGAGCCAGAACTTCCTATAATTGACGCTCACCATCATTTGATTGATGTCTCAGACCATTCTTATGATATTGAAGACTACTCGCTCGATTGTTCTTCTGGCCATCTAATAAAGGGGTCGGTTTACATCGAAGTTCGGCAGAATTACCGGATATCAGGGCCTGATTATATGAGGCCTATTGGTGAAACTGAACATGTAGCCGCTTTATCTCAACCGGAAAATATTAGGAATCTGACTTCAAAAAATAGCCTCTGCGCAGGGATTGTTGGTTTTGCGGAGCTAGAATTAGGTGATAAAGTGTCCGATGTATTGGATGCACATATAGAAGCTGGTGACGGAAGATTTCGTGGCATTCGAAGGGGAGTATACTGGTCTTCGGATTCTGCTATATACGATCACGTGAGTATTCGACCTCCTCCTCAACTTATGCTTTCCAAAAATTTTCGATTGGGTTTTTCTCACCTAGCACCAAGGAATTTGAGTTTTGATGCGGTCTTATTTCACCCTCAGTTACCCGAATTAGCTGCACTTGCAAAGGCGTTTCCCGATACTGTGATGATCCTTAACCATATTGGTTTCAAACTTGGAGTAGGAGATTTTTGCAGTAACCCCGACCAAGTATTTTCAGAATGGAGAAAGGGGTTAGAGGTAGTGGCTGAATGTCCTAATGTGATGGTGAAGATCGGTGGCCTAGGAATGAAAATATGGGGATTTAAATTTCATGAATCTAAACCATCATACCAGAGTCTAGCAGCTGAGTGGCGTCCTATTGTTGAGGTTGGTATAGAAACATTTGGTGTTGATAGATGTATCTTTGAAAGTAACTATCCAGTGGATGCAGCCACAACCAATTTTGTTAGCCTGTGGAATGCGTTGAAGTTTCTTACCAAGGACTACTCAGCAAGTGAAAAGCGAAAATTATTCTTCGAAAATGCAAACCGGGTATACAGGTTGGGACTATAAGTGGAGAAAGGTTATTAACTGAGAAGATTTTCTCTAAAGGTGCTTGCTTCATAATCCATTCTGAAAATCTTCCGCTTTTGAAGAATTGGAACTACGAGGTCTACAAAGTCTTCGTAACCTCCCGGTACAACTGCTGGCGTGATGTTGAAACCGTGACAACCAGTTTCTCGCCAAATAGTTTCTAATTGATCTGCTATCATTTCTGGAGTACCTAGGATTTGAGGTATAAGCCCAGATAACCCGGATAACCTAACGGCCTCCCGCAACGTTATTTGTTTGTCTTTAAACATGCTAGACATTGCTTGTACTAATCCCTGTGAAGCCTGCGTTGTTATGTTTTCAAGGGGTTTATCGATATCAACCTTATCGAGATCAATCCCAAATGTTCCAGATATACGAGTGAGAGCGGCTTCTATCGGGATTCTGTTTAGCATTTCATTTTTTTTCAGCATCGCTTCCTTTTTTGATCGTGCAATAAACGGCTGTACAGCGAATGTTACGCGTGGATTTTTTGATTGACCCTCTAAATTCGCTGTTTCCCTAATTTGGTGGATAAAACTCTTCATCCTCTCAAGGTCGGGTTGGATAGAAAAAATTACATCCGCGTGTTTCACAGCAAATTTCTGACCACGTCCAGAAGACCCGGCTTGGAATAGAACAGGACGTCCCTGTTTTGACGGCAAAACTGATGGCGTAGCCATACAACGGAAATATTTTCCCTGATGGTTGATCTTTCGGATACCGTTAGGATCAGCATAAATACCCGCTTTAGCGTCTGCTTTAATAGCATTTTTATTTATGCCATCCCATAGTGTATTACATACCTCCATATATTCATCAGCTCTATCATAGCGTTCATCATGGTCTAGTATATCAAGGCCCATGGCCCGATGTTCTGAACGGGCATTTCCCGTTACAATATTCCAACCAACGCGACCTTCAGTTAAAAAATCGAGACTTGAAAGAGATCTGACGGCTAAAAATGGGTGGAGGCTTGAGGCCGAGACGGTTGACGCAATCCCAATGTTTTTTGTTGCGGCGGCCATTATGCCGATAAGAGACACTGGGTCATGGGCTGGCCAGCTTACTCCATATTTTATCGCCACATCGGTCGTATTTTTGTACATATCATATACGCTCGGAACATCGGCGAAAAAAAGACCATCCAGTTTGCCTCGTTCGAGAGTTTTCGCCAGGGTTTGCCAATGGCTTATAGACCCGAAACCTCGTACCTGACAGTCTAGTGGGTCGGCCCAACTCATCGTCATATGATTTATAGGTGTATACATCATAAAGCCCAAAATGTGCATTGTGCTTGCGACCACGTGAACTCCTTATTTGGAAATGGATCGAGAAGTTCAAAATTTTTAGCGGGTTAGAGGCGGGCTTCAACTAAAATTTATAGAATGTTTGATGTTCATCACGTAACGAATAGAAGAATAAAATATCTTTCGGTTCTCCATCCAATGAGAGATAGTCTTTCTTGGATAACTATCGGACGGAGGCTGAAATGTCAGTGATTCTTGGGAGTGGTGAATACCGGTATCGTGTCGTTGAAGACTGGGCAAAACTACCAGACAACTGGACTTTTATGGATGTAGCTGCAGTTGCAGTTGATAGCAAAGACCAGGTTTTTGTTTTCAACCGTGGTGAGCACCCGATGATCGTATTTGATAGAGAAGGAAATTTCCTTAGGGAGTGGGGGAAAGGATTATTCACTCGAGCCCATGGGTTGCATATTGGTCCGGATGATATGCTCTATTGCACTGATGACGGCGATCATACGGTACGAAAAATTACACCGGATGGAAAGGTGATCTTAGAGATAGGAATTCCCGGAGAGCCAGCTCCATTTATGAGCGGCGAGCCGTTTCATCGTTGCACGCACACGGCGTTATCACCTGACAATCATATATTTGTTTCCGATGGCTATGGAAATGCCTGCGTACACAAATATTCACCAGATGGAAAACTTGTAAAAACTTGGGGTGAGTCGGGAACCGAGCCGGGCCAGTTTAATCTCGTTCACAACATTGTCGCCGATGATGATGGCTGGATCTACGTTGCAGATCGCGAAAATCATAGAGTTCAGGTGTTTGACACCAATGGAAAATATGAAACACAATGGAATAATTTGCACAGACCATGTGGTCTGTATATGCCGCGTGGAAAATGCCCCCATTGTTTTATTGGAGAGCTTGGACCTGGAATGGCTGTCAATCGCCAGTACAAAAATCTGGGCCCGAGACTAAGCATCGTTTCTAATGAAGGAAAATTACTTGCCCGCTTAGGTGGAGACGATGGCCCGGGCCTAGAGATTGGTAAATTCATGGCGCCCCACGGTTTGGCTGTCGACTCGCAAGGTGATATCTACGTTGGAGAAGTAGCCTACACCAACTGGTCTAATAGCCAGGGCGACGTGCCTCGTCCTGATTATCTGAGAACCTTACAAAAATTAGAGAAAGTAAAGTGAGTGTTGTCTATCTGAGCGTTTTCAGAAGAGGCATTACTTGAGTTGCAAATCTCTCCACTTGCTCTAGTCGCTTTTCGTAGGGGCCAACTAAGTCTATGATGATATGTCGTACTCCCACATTATAAAACTCGTTGATCCTCTCTGCCACATCTCCAGGTGATCCCAGGGCGGCATAACGCTCTGCTGCTCGTCGAAAATCCATGGCATATCGTTTTGAAAGAGATGCTGTGGCTTCATCCAAAGCTATCTCATAGTTATCGTCCACGCGCGTGAAAATTAAATGTCCCGTCCCGAACACCTCAATCTCACGTTTGGAGGATACCGCGGAGGCCTCTATTTTTTGCAGTGCATCCTTATACATTTCTGGCGTTACTACGTACGAGACGTAGCCATCTGCTAGACGCCCCATTCTCCTGAAAGCAGGATCTTGTCGCCCACCACACCAAATTGGTGGCCCGCCTTTTTGCCTGGGGGGAGGGGTCATTAAAATATCAGAGAACTGGAAAAACCTGCCGTCATATGTAGCAGGTTTTGCGGTCCATAATTTTCGCATCACTTCGATGCTTTCCGACAGGCGAGGTCCTCTTTCGTTGATGGGTACACCTGCAACTTCATATTCTTTTGGAAACTCGCCTCCTATACCAACTCCGAATAAAAACCTTCCCTCTGATAAATGGTCCAGGGTGACAACCTGCTTGGCCACGGGTCCGGGATGACGGAGTGGCAGTAAATAAACACTAGTTCCCAACAGTAACCTGCGACTGACCACAGCAGCTTGAGCCAGTTGCAGAAAGGGGTCAAAAAAAGGAAGAGGCATAGATAGATGATCGCCAACCCACAAGGAGTCGAATCCAGATTTGTCAACGAATTCGACAAAATTTGTCAATTCATCGATTCTCGGTTGCCATGAACCAGATTGGTCATCTGGTTCTCGGTGAATCGTTTGAATTCCTATTTTTAACTTTTTTTCTATCGGTAAAGTCATGTCCTACACCATGTTTTTTCGTTAATTAAAGTGGAAATTGAAATACGATATTTGAATCAACGTAAGCATTAATTTCATCCTTCGTAAATTCGATCTCTGTCAAAACTTCAATGCTGTGCTCCCCCAGGCGGGGAGCAGACCGTGGTTGGACAGCTGGTGTTTTTGAGAAATGGGCGGCAGGTCTGGCTTGCCTGACTTGACCGATGCCCTGTTGTTCTATTTCGCAAATTATCTCGTTATTCATAATTTGAGGGTTTAGAAACATTTCAGACCTTCTCAAAACTGGTGCGGATGGCACATCATTTTTGTCCAACGCTTCGAGCCATTCAGCGCTAGAGCGTGTCTTAAAGATTTTGGCCATCACACTATATCGCTGATCCTTGTTCTCATTTCTTAGTTGCTGTGTCACAAAACGTTCGTCTGATATCAAATCTTGTCGGTCCATAGCAACACACATGCCTCGCCATTCCGAGTCCGATATGGCCCCGGCGGTTATGTGTCCGTCCGAGGTTTCGAAAATTCTATCGTGTGACGGCGGTGGTAGGGTTCCATCTTCTTTGACGATAGTGTACGGAGACATTCCCTCAGGCCATAAAAAAGAAATCATTGCGTCGAGCATTGCTATACTAATATGCTGGCCTTCCCCAGTTTTTTCCCGATGATACAGAGCGGCAGTGATAGCTTGGGTGGCATAAATAGCGGTTGTTTTATCGGCGATTACAGTTCGTATCATTTTTGGCTGAATGCTTTCGCCCTGCAGATCAGCGAGGCCAGACACAGCCTGGATGAGAGGGTCATAAACCCGTTTGTTCGAATAGGGGCCAGTTGCGCCGAACCCGGTTATGGATAGGTATATTAACTGTGGTTTACGTTGTTTTACCAATTTTTTTCCAAACCCGAGTCTCTCCATTGCCCCAGGGCGCATATTTTCAACAAGAACGTCCGCTTTTTCAATGAGTCGCCACAAGATTTCTTTGGAGCCTGGTTTTTTTAAATTTAAACTCAACGAGCGCTTTCCTCTATTGCATGATATAAACATGGGCGGCAGACCATTTATAGAGGAGCTTCTTATTATATCCCCATTGGGGGGTTCGACTTTTATGACGTCAGCTCCCTGGTCCGCTAATTGTACGCCAGTTGAAGGTCCGGCAACAACATTGGTGATTTCAATTACCCGTATTCCTGACAATGGTCCGGTCATAATATTTGGTTCGCTTCCAACGCTGCTAAATATTTTGGGCGTTCTTCCATGGCTGCTAAATAATTTCTAAAAACGTCAGGGATATTTTGCTCGTAATCAACGGCCCATCGGAGAGTTGTAGTCATAAGAATGTCTATTCCACTGAAGCCGCCTTCTAGGATGAACGATCGCTCCGGGGCATGCAGTTTTTCGGCGGCCAAAATCATCCGTTCAAAGTATTCCCCCGAGGCTTTGTTCGCGACGGGAGAGTCACCATAGATTTCGGGCAGTGACCAGTGCCTTCGCAAAACGTAAAGACTGGTTGCGTCGAGCTCCATAGAGATAAAAGACATCCATTCAAAATATTTTGCTCTATCGGCTGCTTGCTTCGGAATTAAGATGATTTCTTCATTGCTATAATTTTCAGCTAAATATGTAACGATTGCGGCGCTCTCGGCAATGGTTAAGGCTCCGTCTTGGAGCACTGGAATTTTTTGTCTCGGATTTATTTTTTTAAAACTTTCTGTATCTGTGTCGGGTGTTCTCGTTCTAATAACTTCACGTCTATAGCCTAGGTTGAGTTCTAGTAACGCCCAATGGGCACGCATGGTGCGGGACGTCCCTATTCCCCAGAGAGTGAGCTCGTTATTCATCTAATTTGTTTTCCCGACTACAGGTTCATTGACTATTTTTCTTTCACCACTTATGCACCAATCTAAGTTAACGGGGTATCTGTAATGTGCTAAATCTTTATAATTTCATGTTTAAGTAGAGGGCTGATACCGGGGCATTTATGCGAACTTGGATGCAACATCTTCTACGTGATTATAAGAGTAATATGACTAAAAATAACTGCCTTTTATCAATAGATATGTTGCAAAAGCGTTCGGCATTAAAAAGATATAAAGGAATCATCACTATGCCCCTAGAAATTATTGGACATCCAAGATCAAATTTCGTTCGAACGGTTAGAATGGTTGCGCACGAAAAAGGCGTGGCGTATGAGCATATTCCCGAAATGCCGCACTCGGATGTAATAAAATCTCTTCATCCTATGGGTCAAATTCCTGCCATGAGGCACAACGGCCTGGAGCTTTTTGAGTCTATGGCTATAGCCCGCTATATAGATACTGTATACGAGGGGCCAAAAATGGTACCTTCTGATCCAGCTGAGGCTGGGAAGATTATCCAGTGGGCTTCATTCGCTCAAACGACAGTGGATCGTCTTGTTATCAGGCAGTATGTCGTGCAACATATGTTTAACAAAGACGAAAAAGGAAATGTGATACGCGACGAAATAGAAAAAGCTATCAGAGGGTTTCCGAAAGTTTTTGGAATACTTAATAATGCAGTCAGCTCGGGGTGTTATGGTAGCGATGCCTTCACCATAGCAGATTGTTTTTTGTTACCCATGTTAAATTCAGCACAGCGCTATCCCGAAGGAAAGGAAGCCATAAAGAATTCAGAAAATTTGAAAAAATATTTTGATACGCATAGTGAGCGCCCTAGTTATACTGCCACTGCCCCTTAGACAAAAAGGTTTGATTGTGGCTCTGGAAAAAATAGAGATAGGTAGTAGTCAGTTGCTAGCGGCAAGGGGGCGAAGCTTGGCCATTATCACGTTAATTCGGTTGAGAGCACGAAATGTTCTTTCGACTGACCTCAAGCCGGCGCTTCGTTCGATGATAAGAAAATTCCATTCGGATCCAGAGGTAGGGAGATAAATTATTTGGATATTTTTGTTACCACCGCGCTGAAGTTAGCCGACATAAAATCTGACTCATGCATAACAAAGGCAGTTGAAAAGAGGGCAAATATTTTAAAACTGACCCAGGCAGCTGAAGACGCTGTGCTTCGTCCGACAGAAAGTGGGGCCTATAGTCATACGCTTCGTGCCGCTCTAGCAGCCCGCATAGCACGTCTTAATAGTGAGGAGGCCCTTGCGAACCGATATTTGAAGAGTGCTGGGACATTTGGAACTATTGCCGATCTCGCAAATGACGGTAGTTCGCACAAGTTAAGTGCAGTCGTCAATTTTATGGATAAGGTAGCAGCTAGCACTAGATCTGTCACCGCGGAGGATATATCGGTTCTCCAGGAACAAGGAATAAAGGATGCCGATATAGTTCGTCTTTCCGAATTAAATAGCTTCCTTTCCTATCAAATCCGCCTTGTGGTTGGCCTTCGACTTCTTGAGAGCCAATCTAAATGACTGATGTTATACATAGTTTCACGCGAGTTGTGCCTGAATGGAAGCCACGGGTGAAGCCTATTGACTTGAAGACTGCTACTAAGGCGCAGCTAGAAGCATTGGAGGTTACTCCGTCCGATACGAAAGTTTCTGACTATGTGCTGACACTCGCGCATGACGTGGAGTCTTTGAAGGTACGTTCACCACTTTTTAATGCCATCATGTATGACAAAGGTGGATTGAGTAGGGCAGAGCGCGAGCTGGGAGCGATGACGGCGTCAATAGTCAATCGATGCATTTACTGCACGGCTGTGCATGCTTCGCGTTACACGCAGTTACAAAAGAGTCATGAAATTGCAGATTCCATTCTAGAGGACGGGCTGGAGGCTAAACTTAATCCCCGAAATAAGGCGATTTTTGATTTCGCAGTTAAACTTTCTAAATGTCCACCTCAGGTTGACGAGGACGATCTGAGTATCCTTCACGAGGTTGGGCTGACTAAAGAGGAAATATTAGATCTTATCCTATCCGTGTCTTTGTTTGGATGGGCAAATCGACTGATGCATGTCCTTGGCGATCCGATACGTCGTGAGGATAACGTGGAATAGACATAGTGAACCTACTCGGGCAACAATAGAGAAAGCTAAGTAAATGAGTAACAGGAGAGCATTATATGGGAAAACCAGTTTGTTTGGTAACCGGTGTTGGTCCGTCTAAGGGAACAGGCGGCGAAATAGCTCGCCGGTTTGCGAAGGGCGGCTACAATGTGGCGATGCTTGCGAGAAATGCGGAAAACCTAGGAGAACTTGAAAGAAATATAGCGGGGGCGACGGCTTTTCCATGTGATGTTGGAGACTTGGATGCATTAGTAACTACAATTGAACGGGTGAGGAGTGTTTTGGGAAATCCTGAAGTAGTAATCCATAATGCCTTGAGAAGCGTTCGCGGAAGTATATTAGAATTAGATCCCGATGATTTAGAGCGCAATTTTAGGGTTAATACGACCGCTCTTCTTTATTTAGCTCGAGAAACCATACCCGCTATGTTAGATATAGGTAGAGGAGCTATCCTAGTAACTGGCAATACATCAGCGACACGCGGTAAAACGAATTGGGGGTTTTTTGCCTCTACAAAGGCGGCACAGAGAATCTTAGCGGAATCAATAGCGCGGGAATTTGGACCAAAAGGTATTCATACAGCATATTTCGTAATAGACGCTTCTATCGATACGCCCAGAACTAGACCCGTCCTGGCGCCAGGAAAACCGGACGACTTTTTTGCAAAGCCGATTGCAATAGCTGAGGAAATGTTCAGGGTGGCGCACCAGGATAAGTCAACTTGGTCATTTGCAGTAGAACTTAGGCCGTTTGGAGAGATATGGTAAAAGTCGATAACAATGATTTTAAAAATCGGGATGTAGGGGAAAACGTCAATGCCTATTTATGAAGTTGATAGTATGAGGCCTAAAATACATGATAACGTCTATATTGCTGACGCTGCGACTGTTATTGGAAATGCTACTCTTTGCCAGGATGTTAGTGTTTGGTCGGGGGCGGTGGTTCGGGCCGATAATGACTCTGTTTATATAGGTTCAGGCACTAATATTCAGGAAGGTGCTGTGTTACATGCGGATCCCGAGTTTCCGCTCAAAGTGGGCGAAAAAGTCACGGTAGGCCATCAGGCGATGCTGCATGGTTGTACGATCGAAGATGGAGCGCTGATTGGTATACAAGCAGTCGTTTTAAATGGTGCTGTTATTGGGAAAAATTGCCTGGTTGGGGCGGGTTCACTGGTTACAGAAGGAAAAATTTTTCCGGACAACTCTCTAATCCTTGGTTCACCAGGTAAGGTTGTTCGTCAGGTTACTGATGAACAGCTAAAGATAATGCAACGGGACACTTGGGACTATGTGCTTAGAGGACGTAGGTATAGGAAAACGCAAAAAAGAATTAGTTAAATAACAAGCGCATTGGTGCAACTCTGATATGAGATTGCTGCGGCTGGCTTGATGGGAGAAAGAATATGGATGAGGCTAGAATACCAATTCTAGTTGGTAGTGGACAAATAACTCAGCGGGAGGCTGATCCAGTAGCTGCTCTCTCACCTATCGATTTGACCGCAGCTGCCGGTTTTAAAGCAGCGGACGATAGCGGAGTAGGTTCAGCGATACTGGAAGTTCTTGATACGATGGTTGTACTGCGTTCGTTTTCAGATACAAGCTGGAGGTTTACGTGCCCATTTGGAAGTTATGATAATCCCCCTCTTTCCCTAGCAAATCGCCTTGGCGCTGAGAATGCAAAACGTCTTGTCTACACACACCCTGGCGGGAATATGCCTCAATGGTGCGTTAATCGTATGTTCGAGATGATCACAAGAGGAGAATTGGGTGCTGCAATGATCGCAGGTGGCGAGGCCTTGGCAACACAAAAAAATGCCCAGCGGGCTGATCTGGAACTGGATTGGAGTGAAAATGTTGGGGGTAACTTTGAACTATGGGGTGTAGAAACTCGTGGGTGGTCCGATATGGAGGATCGACATGGAATGGCTGGAGCAATTTTTGCTTACCCAATGATAGAAAATGCTATTAGAGGAAACAGAGGACGATCAATCGAAGAACATAGTATGGAAATGGGAAAACTATTTTCGAGATTTGCGTCTGTGGCTGTTGATAATCCGCTTGCTGATCGACGTCGCGGATTTACATCAAAAGAAATAGCCTCCGTTACTAAGGACAACCCCTATATCGGTTTTCCCTATACAAAATTAATGAACTCTAATGCCTTTATTGATCAATCTGCGGCAATAATTATGACGTCTGTGGCCAAGGCCAAAGAACTTGGTATTCGAGAAGATAAATGGGTTTATTTACATGCTTGTGCAGACGCCTATGATCATTGGTATTTGAGCGATCGGAAAAATTTCTACTCGTCCCCTGCCATGTCGATAGTGGCTCGAGAAACCTTTGAAATGGCAGGGTGTGCACTGGAAGATATAGGATTTCTTGATTTGTACAGCTGTTTTCCGTCAGCGGTCCAGATAGCTTGTGATGAAATGGGAATAAGTCCGGAGGATCCCCGAGGTTTAACGGTAACAGGTGGTTTGCCATATTTTGGGGGACCAGGGAACAATTATGTTACACATTCGATTGCAGAAATGATGAATAGGGTTCGAAGTCAGCCGGGATCTAGAGGGTTAGTTACTGCCAACGGTAATTATGTAACAAAGCAGTCCGCTGGTATCTATTCAACGGATCGGCCCGAACAACCTTTTGTGCCAAAGGACCCAAGCACCTATCAAGAGGAAATCGACTCTGATAAAGGCCCCCCCGTTGCGGAACTTGCCAGCGGCTCGGCAACAATCGAGACGTATACAATAATGCATGATCGCAAAGGACCTTCCTTTGGCATTCTTTTTGGACGCTTAATGGATGGCAGCCGGTTTATAGCTAATACCCCGGTAGATTCTGACCTCATGTCTCAGATGACTATGCAAGACTATCTAGGCGCTGCAGGGAAGGTGAAAAACTCCGATGGAGTAAATATTTTCGTCCCAGACTAGTGTGGAGTAGACGTGAATTCAAAATTTGTGATGGATATTGAATACTCAACGATCCAGGAGCTAGGGTTCGGTCTGGGAAGTGGTGCCGTCAGTTCCGTCGAGCTCGTAGAGCATTTCTTGAAAAAAATTGCAGGGGAGGATGAGTGTTTTAATGCGATTGCCTTTCGAAATCCGAATGCAGCAGACATAGCCTCGCAGCTAGATCATGAGCGACGCAAGGGTTATGTGAGAGGGCCGCTGCATGGTATTCCGTTATTGATTAAGGATAATATCGATACGGCGGACGGCATGATGACGTCGGCAGGTTCATTAGCCTTAGACGGATCGATGGCTGTTAAGGATGCACATTTAGTTTCTCTCCTAAGGCAGGCTGGCGCAGTCATCCTAGGAAAAACAAATCTTAGTGAATGGGCTAATTTTAGGTCAACACGGTCCTCGAGCGGATGGTCTAGCCGGGGCGGACAGGTCCGAAATGCATATGCCACGGACCGCACGCCCGGAGGTTCCAGTTCCGGTTCCGGTGTTGCAGTTGCCCGGGGTTTTTGTGCCGGTGCGATAGGAACAGAAACGGACGGTTCGATCGTTGGTCCTTCGGCAATGAATTCTATCGTTGGAATAAAGCCAACCGTAGGGCTTGTTAGTCGTTCGGGAATTATACCTATTTCGCATAGTCAGGATACGGCCGGTCCAATGGCTAGAACGGTTGCGGATGCGGCCATTATTCTTGCGGCGATAGCTGGCCCTGATCGCAATGATATTGCAACGGCTGCTCAGGGATCCGAGAGAAATGGGGGAAATTTGAGTTTGATGTCGAAAAATGCGCTGAAGGGACAGAGAATTGGTGTTGTCCGAAACTTCGCGGGATTTCACGAAGGGGTCGACGCCCAATTTGAGAATGCGCTGGCCTTGATTAGAGCAGAGGGTGCTGAAATTGTTGACGATATTTCGTTGGCTGACCCGACAACTATAAGGAAACACGAAATAATAGTTATGCGAACAGAGTTTAAAGTTGGACTAAACAGATATTTGTCCAAACTACCAAGTTCAGCGAAAATCCACTCCCTAGCCGAACTCATTGCTTTTAATGAGAAGCACCGTGATAAAGTGATGCCATATTTTGAGCAGGAACAGCTTCTAGCAGCTGAGATGACTTGCGGATTAGATGATTGCAAATACAAGACTGCATTGGTGGTTAGCCAAAAACTCACCCGCGATGAAGGGATAGATAAAGTCTTAACTAGTTACAAATGCTCAGCCTTAGTTGCGCCTACTAGCTCCGCGCCATGGGCAATCGACTTAATAAATGGTGATAATCGTATCGGTGGTAGCTCTTGTTTAGCAGCGGTTTCGGGCTATCCCAGCGTAACAGTACCGATGGGCTACGTCGCAGGTTTACCGGTTGGGATATCGTTTACGGCGAAGGCCTGGCAGGACAAGCATGTCATTGACTTAGCATACGCGTTTGAGCGGGCGGGAGAATTCCGAAGCAATCCTGGTCCCCCAGCTAGGTTCTTATCATAGCTTTTAGATTTATCCCATTCCCGCTTTTTTTATTAAAAACACAAAAACAAGGTGCATGGAGTGGAATGTTGCTTCAAACTACTATTTGTCTAATCCTTTTTTTTGGGAATTAAAAATGTCTTCTGAAGCTATTAAAGAACTTGCTCCCACTGGAGTTTTGCGAGCTGCTATCAATATGTCCAACTTTTTATTAGTAACAGGTCGAACTGATAACGGGGACCCAGATGGTGTATCTCCCGATATGGCTAAAGAACTTGCTAATCGACTTGGTGTGGGGATTGAATTATTGCAATATAAGACACCGGGTGAAGTAGCAGATGATGCCGGAAAGGGTGTGTGGGATATTGGTAACATCGGTGCCGAACCTCAAAGAGCCGAAAAAATAGAGTTTACAGCCGCGTATTGCGAAATCCAGGCAACGTATATGGTTCCTCCAGAGTCAGGTTTGGTAAAATTGGAGCAGGTTGACAGTCCAGGTGTCAGAATAGCCGTTTCGGCAAGAAGCGCCTATGATCTTTGGCTGGAACGGAATATTAAAAAGGCAGAACTTATTCGGGTTGAGGGAATAGACGCATCCTTCGAAATATTTGTTGAGGAGAAATTAGAAGCATTGGCGGGATTACGTCCACGGTTAATAACAGATGTAGAGCGTATTCCTGGAGCAAAGATACTGGACGGCCAGTTTACAGCTGTCCAGCAAGCGATGGGGTGTACTCGAGGAAAATCTATCGGCGCCGGTTACTTGAAAAAATTCGTTGAGGAAATGAAAGCTTCCGGCTTTGTTGGTGAATTAATAGAGCGGCATAATGTGGTTGGTAGGTTGTCGGTAGCAGCGTTGGTGTGATCAAAGGAGTGCTTTTCTGCTACTGCAACCGAAAGAGGTTTAAGAATGCCAGATATTTCAAATCTAGAGACGGTAGATGTATCAATTAGCGAGCATATTGCGGTTGTCACGATGAATAATCCCCCAGTCAATGCCCAAAATAAACAATTTCACGAGGAACTTACCCTTGTTTTTGATGTATTAAGTGACCGCGAAGACGTCAGGGCGGTGGTTTTGACAGGAGCTGGAAAATGTTTTTCTGCTGGGGCGGATATAAAAGACCGTGCCAATAGAAAGTCAGAATTGGGGGGGCATTGGAGCCACAGCCGTCGGGTAAGAGAATGTTTCCACTCTATTATGGAATGTAATAAACCAGTAATAGCGGCCATTAATGGACCGGCCCTAGGCGCGGGGTTAGCCGTTGCCGCATCTGCCGATATACTTTTGGCTTCTGACAATGCAAGTATTGGCTTACCTGAAATTAACGTTGGTTTGTTAGGAGGTGCACGGCATGCCATGCGCTTATTTGGGCATTCTAAAACTAGACGTCTTATGCTTACTGGCCAGCGTTTGAGTGGTGCCGACCTGTACCGCCTTGGGGTGGTGGAGGATTGCGTTGCACCGGAGAAATTAATGGAGGTAACGCTCCAACTGGCTACTGAACTTGCTTCTAAGAGCCCTTTGGCCATGACGCTAGCAAAGGGGACATTAAACGCTATTGAAGAGATGACTTTGCGTGACGGGTATCGTTACGAACAGAATAAAACGGTTGAACTTTCGGCGACTGAAGATAGCCAGGAGGCAATAACCGCTTTCGCCGAAAAACGAAGGCCTGTTTTTAAGGGACGTTAGTTGCCCGATATTCGTCTCGGGGAAATTGATTGTTTCCTATATAAATCTGCGAACTTTATTATATAAACTAAACATATCAAGAACAAGCATATGTAACAAACATCCAAAGTTTTTTTCTTGAAGTATATAGGGAGCCGTTATATTGAGTAGTCACCCTGGTAGAGCTCGGAAGAGCGATTTTCTACGATACTCGCTGAGGGCAATTAGAATACGGATTATGGGGATAAAGTTTATATAGTTTCGAGCGTTCATTACTGGGGAAAAAGGAGAAACCTTTATGAGCATGATTGACCAGTTAAACGCCAGGAAGGCTGAAGGCCGACCAATTCGTGCTGACGTTGTGGCTGTGGCTAAGAAAGGCTTAAAGACTGGAGAAATATTAGACGGTGAAGGGGGCTACTGTGTCGCAGGCCAGTTAAGGCCAAGCCACATCTCTGTCCCAATGAAGGCTTTACCATTGGGACTTACCGGTGAGGCTCGCATGATACGCGATGTGCCCGTCGATGCAATCCTGACTTATGACGATGTAGAAATTGATGAGGGGTTATCGGCTGTCGCCCTTAGACGTGAATGTGAGGCGATGGTCTAACAAAATCTGTCCCAAAGAAAGGCGGTATTAACCAGTCTAGGGGGTAATTCACGCTCAAATATACGGGCTTATGGAAAATTGGGTAGCTAGGATAGAAATGGATCAAAGTTCATGAAATTAAATTTGGATCAAGTCGACGAATTCAACAATCGAGGTTTGTTATTTGTTGAAAGCCTATTTAATCCTGATGAGATAAGAGCATTAAACTCTCGACTTCCAGATATTTTAAATGAACGCGGCGCTAAGGTGTTGAGGGAACGCAATAGTGATTCGGTTCGTTCGGCTATCGCGCCTCACTTGAATGATGATCTTTTTAAACGGCTTAGTTTACATCCTCGATTGGTTATGCCTGCGAGGCAGTTACTTGACGGTGATGTATACCTTCACCAGTTCAAGATAAACGCAAAAGAGGCTCACAATGGTGAAATATGGCATTGGCATCAAGATTATCGGACATGGTATGAAGACGATGGTATGCCAGAACCCAAAGTGATAAATGCTACCGTATTTTTGAATGATGTAAACGAATTTAATGGACCGATGATGTTTATACCTGGGTCTCATAAGGATGGTCGCCTCGACGCCGATCAAGAGTTTGAGCGGGTTCCGGAATATGGGCGTTTGTCGGCTGATGCGGTAGGAAGCCCGTACAAAATAGAGACGATAAACGCACTTATAGAACAAAATGGTATTGTTGCTCCCAAGGGGCCGGCAGGCTCAACAATATTTTTTCATGGTTGTACCATACATGGCTCTGCCCCAAATATGTCTCCTTGGAGTAGGGCTATGGTTTTCTCTAGCTTAAATAAATTGGGAAATTATATTCGAAAACCGACGCGGCCAGACTTTCTTGCACTGCAGGAATTCGCACCTCTTGTACCGTTGCACGATAATTGTCTATTAGTCTCGTAATAGACCTTTAGTGATTGCCGCAAGTGCTAGTGTTTCCTCAAAAAGTTTTTGCTAATCATTGCGGCGGAAGTTTAACAGGTAAACTCGGTTTTGTAGAAAACCGACGCCCATCACTTAGATGTAGCTCCTCCATCTACAACAAACTCTGATCCAGTGACAAAAGACGACTCATCCGATGCCAGAAATAGAATAACATTGGCGACTTCATCGGCCGTCCCAAAGCGACCCAGTGGGATACGTTTGTAAAGCCTTTCTTCTAACTGGTCCGCAGGCACTGCA
The DNA here is from genome assembly GCA_964342575.1 of uncultured Nisaea sp. Lineage (GTDB taxonomy): Bacteria > Pseudomonadota > Alphaproteobacteria > Thalassobaculales > Thalassobaculaceae. The sequence goes on from CAYFGZ010000012.1 coordinate 19,908, forward strand.
TTATGACCCATGTCGGTATCAATCGGTCCTGGGTGAACCGAATTACAACGTATTCCATCTTTAGCAAAGCGGTTAGCTATAGACTTAGTCATCAAGCGCAAGGCTCCTTTAGATGCGCCGTAGTGAACAACAAATGAGGAACGCAATCCTGCAACTGAAGACAGGTTGATAATTGATGCATTACCGGACTTTCTAAGTGCATTCAGAGAGGCTTGCACTCCGATGAAAGGCCCTTTGGTGTTGACAGCAAGCATTCTGTCCCATTCTTCTTCTGTTGTCTCTTCAAGCGGCTTTCGCTGATAAATACCAGCGTTGTTAACGAGGATATCTAGCTTACCATTATCGGCTGTGATCTTGCTTACGACAAAATCCCACTGATCACGTGAAGTAACGTCTAAAGGTTCGAAATTCACCGGAATACCGGTATTAGAAAGTTCTTCAACTAAGCTATTTCCGCTTTTTTTGTTAACATCACCAAACCACACAGAGGCACCCTCTTTCACAAATCGTTTGACCACTGCGGCCCCAATCCCCTGGCTGCCTCCTGTTACTAGCGCTGTTTTATTTTTTAGTCGCATAGTTATATATCCTATTCTAAATGTGCTCGGTTATCTATTTTCATATTCAAAAATAGAGCCTGCTTCTCTTCAAAACTTTTGCAAGCGGCATCGTATTGCTGACCTCTGATTCCTCCTCTCACAGTTGCCGGCTCTATGGAACGGTATAAGACTCGCCAGCTGCTTGGCATTCGTATAGCATCCGGGGGCGTAAGCCATAATCTAAAGAGGCAGCGTTTCTGTTGCTCATTTTGAAAGTCTTCATAGTGAGTACGGGAATGAAACATGGTGTAGTTGTTCAAAATCTGCATGTCGCCGGGTTCTAAATACATTCTATACATCAATGTCGGTCGCATGATTATTTTATCTAATGCATCCATGGTTTTAATTTGTTTGTCTGTAAGCGATGGAACACCTTCAAGTTTTTGAGCTGACTGCACTCGGTTGCGATTCCATTTACAAAATAGCTGACTCCCTTCAGTATCAAAAAGTGGTTGACCATAATACGGCGCTTCATCTTCGGCTTCTTCATTTTGTCGACTGAAATAGAAAGATTGTTGGGCCGTTTCCCTTAATTCAGGGTTTTCTACTGATAAGATTCTATTAGCGGTTATACCGCTTGAGATCATGCTTTCGCCCCCAGCTTTCGCCTTATTATAACAAACAAGAGCGGTTAGATCGGCTCCGTCTACGTGAAAATCAAGCCTAGCGTTTGAGGAATAACCCCTTCCATTTGAAGCCCTGTAGTCCGTGCCAACATCTCGGACAGCCGCTATATACTGGCTGGCCAGACCTTGAGGCCGTGCGACTCCCGCGTGGAGGCCAATTACCCAACTTAGCAACCTGAACTCTCCCTCACTTAAATATTCACGTGGCAGTCCGCGAACTAAAGCGAGCCCTTTCCCGTGAAGAGCTTCTTTGAAGGCTTCGCCAAGAGTTGACCACAGATCATCCAGATAAAACTCTGCCGCGGCATAATCAAATAGAGGCCGGCCTACTTCATACTGCTTTTTAATAACTTCACTCAAATATTTTTTGTGTTTTTCACTTATAGTAAAAATCCAGCTGGTATCATTTTTAAGCGTCTCCACTTCCCAACCTGCCGGGTTGTCACTTTGTTGCATTTTGTTTTTGCCCTACTTATTTTAATTTGGTCAGTATATTCTTAAATTTCGTGGCTTCTGCTGAATTCATCTTATAAACATGATCTTCGTCAGGAAAAATGCCAGATCGAACCTCTTCAGCGTAGTCGGCCATCGCTTTCATCGCGATTTCTCCAACGTTTCCATAACGTTTTGCAAACTTAGGCTTAAAACTGTCGAAAGAGCCTATTAGATCGGCGCCATTTAGAAGTTGGCCACAACTTGCCCCACCAGCGCCAATTGAAAAAGTAAATATATCCACAGCTTCTTCAACCGCTAGCCCCACTTCTGGGGGCACGGCCTCAACCTCCATCCCAATTGCACCAGCTTCTTGTATGGCCTTCGCGTTTTCAACAATTTTTAATGCATCTTCTGCTGTTTTCCCTTGAAGTTTAAAACCGCCATATGAATTTACAAAATGCGGACACATTCCCACATGGCTCATCACCGGTACACCTGCATCTGCAATGGCTTTAATAATTTCGAATTTCTCACTACCACCTTGCATCTTTACAATCTCAGCTTCCCCTTCTTTCATTAACCTCAGTGCGTTATGAACCGCTACATCTGGTGTTGCGTATGATCCAAAAGGCATCGCCGTTATTGTAAGGGTGTTGGGGGCCCCACGTCGAACGGCTTTAGTATGTTCGATCATCATATCTACAGTCATCGGCAGAGTAGTCGGATGTCCATAAAGTGTCATGCCAAGTGAGTCGCCTATGCCAATAAAATCAACACCAGCCCGTTCTGCCCATTGTGCCATGAGAAAATCGGGTGCCGCTATCATAACCACTCGTTCCTTGGCACGTTTTCTTTCGAGTAAATCTGGAACAGTCAGCTTTTTTCGTGTTTCAGTCATAGCAAGGGCTCCTAGGCTTCTTAGTAACGCAATGATGTTTTAAAAAAGGTTCTCGAATTTAATTAATGAATGATCATTAGTCCGCGGTGGGCAGGTAAGCCTACTGTGCATCGCTGGACAGGGTGGGCAAAGTATTAACTCCTAATATGGTAGAATGGGACCCGTTGTTATAAACTATTATTTTATTATCATATTGAGTTTATTCTGCTGCCAAGAGGGCTTCCAGATCTATTTCTTTCTCTTCAGCGGTTGCGGCGCCGATCCAAGCGTGTTCCGAAACATCGAAAACAACGCCGTCCGGGCCCTTAAATTTTGTTTCATAAAATTGCTCTGTTGAATTCGGGTCTTGTTTGAGAATACAGGGCGCTCCCATTTCGTCCAGCTTGTCGAGGGTTTCGCCCAAGTTCTCCACCAGCACGCCAAAATGATGGATTCCAGTGTAGTCCAAACCTTTGCCCAATTGGTCCACGTTTTTGAATTTTAGTACCGCCATATTCAAAGTGCCGTCACTCAAATAAATACCCCAGGCAAGGCCATTGTCAGGATCGTCCGGATTACCAACCCGACCAACTTCTTTAAAATCAAATGCTTTTATATAAAAATCCGCCGTTTTATTTGGATCGTCAGTTGCAAGTGCTATATGTCTCAGTTTTGGCATTTCCTGTCCTCCCTACTATTTCCAGTTATTTTGCCTTAATCTATTTTTTTTGAGAAGTTTAAAGAAACCATTAAAAGAAATATTTAGTTCTCGATATGCAATAAGTTTGTGGATTGAAGTGTTGTGTAGGATGTGTGCAAAATGATTATATTAAATCCTCGCGTTAGTCTCTTCATTCTTGGTTGGATAGGAGCTATACGCATCCCAACATGACCACGTTGAGGTTTACAATATCAAAACTATAAATTTTATATAGGATAACAATGTCATCAAACAAAAATCTATCCTCAGGAAACAGTGTAGAACCTTGGAACTGGGAAGATGCCCGCTGGAGTACTATAGTCAATAGGGTTCGAGCAGGAAAATCGTTAAAGCCAAAAAGATGGAAAAATAATGCGAGCGTCGCTGTTGCCCTGTCTTTTGACTCCGATCATGAAACGACGACGCTCCGTTGGGGCGATGATTCCCCAGGTAAACTATCTCAAGGTCAGTACGGCGCTCGAGCGGCAATTCCTAGAATTCGAAAACTTTTGAAGAAAAACAATATACCTGCATCTTTTTTTGTCCCGGCCGTGGTAGCTAAGCTCTATCCTGATGAACAACGCACTTTAATTGACGAAGGTCATGAGATAGGCATCCACGGGTGGATACATGAATTTAATAGCGATTTATCCGCCCGAGAAGAGCGGGACATGATGTTTCGGGCAGCTGATCTTTTAGAGGATATATCAGGGTGCCGACCGGTGGGTATTAGAACACCGAGCTGGGATTTTACTCAGCATACCTTGTCGATATGTCGTGAAATGGAATTACTCTATGACTCATCTTTGATGGCAGATGATGATCCATACGAGTTATTGCAGGATGGCGAGCCGACAGGGATTATAGAATTGCCGGTTGAGTGGATTCGTGATGATGCACCATATTTTAATATGGATAGGTCTTCTAGCCTACGACCCTATACAAGTCCCCGCTCCGTGTTGGAAATATTTAAATCTGAATTTGAAGGTGCGATGAAGGAAGGAGGACTTTTTTTGTTGACGCTTCATCCCCATATATCGGGGCACCGTTCCCGTATTGTGCTTTTGGAAGAGCTAATAGAATATATAAAATCATACCCAGATATTTGGTTTGCCACTCACGCAGAAATAGCAGATTTCTGCAAAGCAACACTTTAATTAGGCGAATGCGGAAGATAAAATAGGGGTTGCTGAAGAGGCAAAAAGGAGCTGGCAGTGGGTTATCGAGTAGGAGTCGATATTGGGGGCACGTTCACGGATTTTTGCGTGTTTGATGAGGATAGTGGTTCTTTAACGACCCTAAAAGTATTATCTAGGCCAGACGAGCCGGGGGCGGAGATAAAATCCGGACTTGCCAAAATGGAGCATGATTATGGTTTGCAGTCTTCACACATCGTTTACTTTACTCATGGAACTACGGTTGGGGTTAACACAATCATACAAAGAAAGGGTGTAAATCTTTGTTTGTTCACGACAGAAAACTTCGAGGATGTCCTAGAAGTTGCTCGTCTTAAGATGCCCGATCCATACGATTTGTATAGTGCTAGGGCTACCCCACTGGTTACAAGAGATAAAGTATTTGGAATTAGGGAACGCATTCTGTCGAATGGGGAGGTTGACCTTCCATTGGCAGAGGTGAGTGTAAAAAACGCCATAAAAGGCGTCCAAAAAGTTGGTGGAGAGGCAATAGTTGTTTCATTACTACATGCATATAGAAACCCCGAACACGAACGGTACGTTGCCCAAATAATAAAATCGGAGGCTCCAGAAATTAACGTCATATTAGCAAGCGATATTTGGCCGGTTATAAGAGAATACGAAAGAACAATAACCGCTACAGTTGCTGGATATGTTCAACCTCAGGTTTCATATTACTTGACTTCGCTTCAAAGAGTTTTGAGTGAAGCTGCAGTAGAATCACAACCAATGATTACGAAATCTAATGGGGGAGTGATGACCGCAGAGCACGGTAAAACAGACTGTGCTCAAATGCTTCTTTCTGGGACGGCATCGGGTGTAATGGGAGCAGCTAGTGTCGCTATGCAAATAGGAGTTCCCATGTCAATGAGTTTGGATATTGGTGGAACAAGCGCTGACGTCTCAATAATTATTTCTGGAAAGCCACAATTTGGAACAGGAGAGTTAATTGGGGAATTTCCAGTTTTTATTCCAAGTGTTTCAGTTTCTTCTATTGGAGAAGGTGGAGGATCAATTGCCTGGCTTGATGAGCAAGGTGTCCTAAAAGTAGGGCCGGAAAGTGCTGGGTCAAATCCTGGACCCGCTTGCTATGGAAAAGGGGGCACGCGACCGACTATTACTGATGCCCTGGTTGTTCTGGGTTATCTTGGGCGTTCTCAGCTCGGATATAACGCAGTAGAACTTGACGTTGACTTAGCTTTCAAATCTCTTTCCTCTTTGTCAAAGGGGCTATCTTTGGAAGTTGCGGAGGTCGCTGAGGCGATCGTACAAATCGCGATCTCGGGAATGTATTTAGAGATTAGTAAGTTAGTCGCCCGCCAAGGTGTCGATCCAAGAGAATTATCTATGATAGCGTTTGGGGGAGCAGGCCCAATGTTAGCGTGTTGGATTGCTGACGAACTTGGCATGAAAAATATAATAGTTCCCCGGGTTCCTGGTGTTTTAAGCGCTTATGGCGGACTGATAGCAGACATAAAGAATGATTTTATTCGCACAGTTTATCTTGACTTGAACCCCAGTTGTATAGACGAGTTGAAAGACGGGTTTGGAGCTCTTGCCCGAGAGGCCATGAACTGGATTAGAGAAGATCAGGGATTTGACGGTGATGTAGCGATGATGCCATCAGCGGAAATGAGGTATCGCGGGCAGTCTTATGAAATAGATACTCCGCTCGAGGCTGTATGGATCGAAAATGGTGATATTGGGAGCATTGTGAAGGCATTTCACGAATTGCATGAGAAGATTTTTGACCATGCCGATAATGAAGCGGAAGTTCAAGTGATAAACCTGCGTATGGTCATTTCAGGTCAGCCGGCTAAACCGGCCGTTAGGAAATTGTCAGAGGCATCTTCCGCGATAGTTGCTAGAGAGTTTGTACAGGTTTATGGCCAAGGTGAGGTGAGATCAGCCGGGGTGTACCAAAGAATAGATATGGCGCCAGGCCACTGCATAGAAGGGCCAGCAATAATAATACAAGATGACTGTACTACTTGTGTGCTGGAGAATTATACAGTTAGCGTAGATGATTTTGGTAATCTGCTGGTTTTTCGGACGGATATAAAATGAAGATAGACAAGGTTACTTTAGAAATTTTAAAAAACCATTGTCGTGCTGCGGCAGAAAGTATGGCATATACACTCTATAGAACTGCCCACTCGACTTTCGTAAAAGAAACTGAAGATTTTACTACTGGCCTTGCCACACCCGATGGGGAGACGTTTGCAGCGCCTGTTGAGCTTGGCGTTACCTGGTTTGTTGGTCTTAATTATAAAACAGTTATTGATATGATCGCGGATTATGAAGAAGGCGACATCTGCATAACGAATGACCCTTATAGTGGCCACGTCGCGACCCATTCACCTGACATGCATTGTTGGAAACCAGTTTTTTTTGGAGGCGAGGTAGTCTGCTTTGTAGTTGGCCATATACACAATACGGATGTTGGGGGAGCAGTGCCGGCGAGTATATCCCGGACTTTGTCGGAAATACATCAAGAAGGGATTAGAATTCCACCCGCTAAAATTGTCAAAAGAGGCAATTTAAATAAAGAATTACTTGACATAATGCTCACTAATGTCCGTATGCCAGAACAGAATTGGGGAGATTTAAAAGCGCAGATCGCTGCTATGAATACGGGCGAAAGACGTGTCCATGAAATGATAAAAAAGTTTGGAATTGATACTTTTCGCTCTGGGATATATGACTTGCTCGATTATGCGGAGGCTCAAAGCCGCGCTATCGTATCAAAACTTCCTGATGGAGAATATTTTTTCGCTGATTATATGGATGAGGACTCTGAAAATGGGTTCCCCTGCCGTCTGGCTCTAAATCTGATAATTAAAGGTGAACACTTGACACTGGATTTTACGGGAACTGATCCCCAAATCGAATCTTCGATCAATATCCCGACTGGAGGTCAAGAAAGGCATGCCTTGCTTATGGTTGGTGTGATCTATGTACTTTACTCACTGGACTCACGTCTTTTCTTAAATGCTGGAGTTTGCAGAGTGGCCAATTCCGTTTTACCAGAGGGAACAGTCATCAATCCAAAGTTTCCTGCAGCGGTAGGGCTGAGGACACTATCTGTTCAACGCCTGATGGGACTGATATTTGGAGCCTTTGTGCAAGCCGCACCAGAACAGCTACCGGCAAGTCCAGCGAGTGGAGGCCCAATAATGAATGTCAATACTATTGACAATAGAACTGGGCGTCGAGTAGTAGCCGCCATTGGACCCATTACTGGTGGGGCAGGCGGGAGCCCGTTAGGCGATGGTACCGAAGGTTCGGGAGCAAACTCGTCCTTTCTAAAGAATACACCAGTGGAAATAAATGAGGTGGAAGTCCCAATCAAAATGCACCGATATGGACTATCCTCGGGTTCGGGGGGTGCAGGAAAATATCGAGGAGGGACGGCCATAGAAATGTGGTTCGAGGCTTTGGCTCCTAACACAAGGGTGACGGCCCGCAATATGGATCGCACACGTTTTTCCTCCTGGGGGTTTCTGGGAGGTAGGGCAGGAAGTCCGTCATACTTTCTTCTTAATCCCGATACCAATCAACGACGAGATTTAGGAAACTTGGATTTTTTAACAATCGATCCCGGCGACATTGTGCATGTGGCCTCTGGCGGAGCAGGGGGGTGGGGTGATCCCTTGGAAAGAGACGCAGGCATGGTGCTGCAGGACGTGCGGCGTGGCTTTGTTTCAGTTGAAGCGGCACGGAGAGATTATGGAGTAATTGTTGCCGACGAGGGCTACGATGTGGAGGCTACGCGACTAGAGAGATCGAAGTTAGCTAAGCAAAAAAAACAGCGCGACCAATTGTTTGATTATGGGGAAGGAAGGAGAACGTTCGAAGAAACCTGGACTAGAGAAAACTACGATGTGCTGACGAAGATTTTGGCAGGACTACCCATTCATTGGCGATTTTTTATAAAACATCGTATTTTCGAAATTATTGGGAAACAAGTGACGAACGATAACGGCGAAAAAATAATGGCTTGCTACGCACAGCTACTCGAAGAGTACTCTCAGTTACGCGAGGCAATGCAAGATGAAGTGAGATAGATCGATGAGGATAGGAGTAGACGTGGGAGGTACTTTTACAGATTTCTCGTGCATCAGTCCTTCTGGCCGCCAAGTTGCGTTTAAGCTACCAAGTACACCAGATGATCCTAGTGAAGCAGTGATTTTGGGACTTCGGGAATTGAGAGATAAGTTTGATATTAGCCCGCGAGATATATCCATGTTTGCTCATGGTACTACAGTTGCGACCAACGCAGTGTTAGAGAGAAAGGGTGCCACTGTTGGATTGATAACAACTGAAGGGTTTAGGGACGTGCTGGAAATTGGCCGGCAGATGCGTCAAAAGATGTATAGTATTAGGCTTGAACCCGAGACGCCTGTGTTTCTTGCACCCGGTCGACGCAGAGTTTCTGTCAACGAAAGAATTGGGGCCGACGGGGCAATTATAAAGTCACTGGACGAAAATAATGTTCTTGCTGCGGTGGAGAGATTACGTGCTGAGGATGTTAATTCATTGGCTATCACGCTTCTCTTTTCATTTATGAATCCAATACATGAGCGTCGCATAAAAGAGATAGTCATTGACCACTGGCCCGACATGTTGATTTCACTTTCGAGTGAGGTGGACCCTGTATTTCGAGAATATGAACGAACTGTTGTAACTGCATTTGATGCATATATAAAACCCACAGTAGACTCTTACCTATCAAAATTGAAAACGGCACTTTTACAAGAAGGTGTTACTGCACCGCTACAGGTTATGCAATCTAGGGGAGGATTGGCAGGTGCTGAAACTGCTCGAATGCGTCCCGTACGTTTATTTCTTTCTGGGCCAGCGGGGGGAGTAATAGGTGGGCTCGGGGAAGGTAAAGCTAATACGTTTGGAAATCTTATAACTGTGGATATTGGAGGAACAAGTTGTGATATAGCACTCATCAGTGAATCAAAACCTTTGCTCCGTCAAGAGGGGGTTATCGACAAATTTTCGATCCGCGTTCCAATGGTAGACGTAAATGCGATAGGAGCAGGAGGTGGCAGCATAGCCTGGATTGACGAATCAGGGGGATTAAGAGTCGGGCCACATTCTGCGGGTTCGGAACCAGGTCCAGCATGTTATGACCGCGGCGGCGTTCACCCTACTGTTACAGATGCGTCCTTGGTATCGGGACTCCTTGACAAGAACTATTTTGCTGGGGGTAGGTTTCGACTTAACCAGGAAAAATCATGCGCAGTTATAGACAGATATATTGCCAAGCCCCTAGGGATATCGGTTGAACACGCTGCTTTGGGTATCCAAAAGGTACTGATTTCTCAAATGTCTGAGGGCGTTCGTTTTGTTTCCATAAAGCAGGGATTTGATCCTAGAGAATTTGTCTTATTAGCATTGGGAGGGGCTGGTCCGTTATATGCGTGTGCCTTGGCGGAAGAACTTAATATTGGCAGAGTTCTGGTGCCAAGAAATCCGGGTGTGTTATCAGCGACGGGGTTATTAAATTCATCGGTTGAACATGAAATTTCATCCTCATTCAATCGAATATTAGGTGAAACGTCACTAGCCGAAGTGTCTTCTGCATTATCTCTACTGGATGCACAAGCACAAAAGCTTATGCTTAAAGAAGCGGTTGAAATGACGGATGTCGAAGTTTCTTATGCAGCCGACATCTGTTACTTGGGGCAAGGATATTATCTAGAAGTGCCATTAGAAATAGAGAAATCTTCTCCCCTCGAATTAGCATACCAGAATTTTCTAAAAATTCATGATAGAATATACGGTCACTCAGTTGATGGTCCAGTGAGGATTGTAAATCTTCGAACTGTACATAAAGTTCCCACCAGGAGTGAAATTACACAACCAGAAATAACTCGTGGCGAACCATTAAAAGTACATAGGGATATCCTTATAGAGAATGATGGCAAATTTGAAAAAGTACCTGTATTGCAAAGAGCAAAAATGCCTGTCGAATTTTATTTCGAGGGCCCGGCTATTGTAGAGCAGAATGACACAACTACATGGATTCCAAAGGAATGGTGTGGGACCGTTTTGAATACATCTACATTGTTGTTAGAAATGATGGGGAAAAAGTTTTGAATTTTTCAACAGATACTATCACTGATCCTATCACCGTTGAAGTTGTTAGAAATAAGCTAGATGGTATAGCTAATGAAATGCAGTCTACACTTTTTAGAAGTTCATTTTCACCGATTGTGAAAGAAGGACTGGACGCTTCGGCTAGTTTATTTACTGTGGCGGGCGAGACACTCGCACAGGCCATTGCGTTACCCTTTCATCTTGCAACGCTCATTCCCATGGTGGGAAAAATTTTAGAGGATTTCCGCCTGGAAAATATGAATGATGGTGATATATATATTATGAATGACCCATATATGGGTGGTACACATCTTCCGGATATCGCCCTTATAATGCCTATTTTCTATGATGGTGAGCCGATAGCATTCAGTGCGGCGATGACACACCATCAGGATGTTGGGGGTATGTCACCTGGATCGGTTCCGACGAATGCCACTGAAATTTTTCAGGAAGGAGTGCGTATACCACCTCTAAAGTATTGGGATGCAGGTCGAAAAAATGAAACGTTAGTAAAGATATTGCGTCTAAATGTGCGTTTGCCGGACAGTTTTGAGGGAGACCTCAATGCCCAGGTTGCCGCCTGTGAAACTGGAAGAAGGAGGCTGTCTGAATTGGCTGCTCGGTATGGAATACGAGAGGTTCGAGAAATCTTCTCTGATCTATTACAGAGATCGGAAATCATGATGCGAAAGGCTATAAGAGACCTGCCTAATGGAACTTATTCGCATCACGATTATTTAGATAACGACGGTATTGATCTTGAAACGCCGATTCGCATAGAAGTTGCCGTAGCTATTCAGGACGACCAGATACAAGTAGATTTCACGGGTTCAGATGATCAAGTTAAAGGCCCCTTCAATCTAATGCCTTCGGGTGCTTATGCCGCTGCTTATTTTGCTGTGAATGCGATGACAGATCCTGACATTCCTACCAATGGGGGTTGTTTTCGGCCTGTTCGACTTCATCTTCCTAAAAAAAGTATCGTTAACCCTGAAGAGCCTGCAGCTGTAAACGCACGTACATCTACTATGAAAAGAGTCGCAGGATGTATTACGAGTGCGCTTGGAAAGGCAGTTCCAGATCGGGCCGTCGCTGATGCGGCGGGCGAGCTGTTGTTACTTGCGTTTGGCGGTAACAGAATAAACGGGTCTCGCTATGTAGTCGGTGAATTGATAGCCTCTGGTAGTGGCGCAAGTCATGGTATGGATGGGGTCGACGTTATAGAAACTGATGGTACAAATTGTATGAACTTACCAGTCGAAGCTTTTGAGCTGGACGTACCAATAAGAATAAATAAGACTGAGTTGAGATTGGGTTCTGGTGGAGCAGGAAAATACCGAGGGGGCCTTGGTATAACCAGGGAGTATGAAGTATTGGCTGGTGAAGTAGTCTTCACTCATCGTGGAGAGCGATACGTTTATCCTGCTCAAGGCATAAATGGTGGAAAAGCAGGAGCGAAAGCAAGGTCTATTATCTGTCGAACCGATGGTTCTCAGCAATTTATAAAGTCAAAAACAGTGGAAAGATTAATGACAGGTGATAGAGTTTTGGTCGAGACGGCCGGGGGTGGTGGTTATGGAAATCCAGATGAAAGAGCTGAGGAACTGATTCTGGCCGATAAGGCCAATCGAAAAACCTAAAATAGTTGAATGAAATAGATCTATATGGTGTGGAGAGTATGGAGAATTCAATGGAATATAAGGATAGAGCGGTCCTAGTCACTGGGGCACAGCAGGGTATTGGAAAATCTATGGCTTTGGCGTTTGCTAAAGCTGGGGCGGACGTAGCTATTAATTGGCATGACAATCTAGAGAAGGCGACTGACGTTGCCGAAGAAGCGAAAACTTGGGGCAATCGTGTAATTTTAGTTGAGGGTGATGTGTCTATCGTAGAAGAAGCTAGGAAGCTTGTTGATGAAACGGTCAATGCATTTGGTGAAATTGATGTGTTGGTTAATAATGCTGGAATGTTTCCACGTATTCCACTTTTGGATATGGAAGAATCTGACTGGGATTTCGTTCTAGATATAAATTTAAAGGGTGCCTTTTTCTGTACGCAGGCAGCGGCAAGAGTGATGTCCCGCCAGAAAATATCGGGTGCAATTGTGAATCTTGCTTCACAGGCCATAAGCGGTAATTCTCCAATGGGAGCGCATTACTGTGCGAGTAAGTCTGGCATCGTTGGCTTAACTAGAGCCGCAGCGTTGGAGTTAGCTCCCCTTAATATCCGGGTAAACGCTGTGGCTCCGGGATTAACAGATACCGCTCAACCTCGGTATGGTTTTACGGAAGAGGAGTTAAAAATTAGGGCAGAGCAAAGTCCATTGGGTAGGATGACTAGGCCTAGTGAAATTGCAGATATGGCTGTATTTTTGTGTTCCGAAAAAGCGGCTATGGTGACAGGTCAAGTTTATCATGTAAATGGCGGAACTTATCTTCCTTAGTTTTGAATTTAATTCATAATCGCTGAATTCGGGGGAAAATGGAGATGACAGATAAATATCAGACTGGGTACGATGCATACTTCATAGACCAAATTTTTAAGCGATTGCATGGCCATTCGATTTCGAAAGAAGATACAGTTGGACTCTCTAATATGCTAAAACCTATAGACGAATTAGCGGATACAGCGGCCGAGGGATTAAATTTTGACGATGAACCCGCTGATTTTGAAAGATTGATGGATTTTATAAGGTTAAAGAAAATAGGTTGACTGGATATGAATACTGCAATAGCCGAATTGAATTTGATAGAAGTGGCAAATTGTATTCGATCAAAGCAAATTTCGTCCGAGGAAGTGACAAGAGTATGTCTAGAAAGAGTTGACAAATTACAGCCTAGCTTAAATTGCTTTATATCAATTAACGCCGATCATGCGCTTACTGCCGCCAAGGCAGCGGATAATGCCATCGCGGCTGGAGCTGATATTGGACTTCTCCATGGTGTTCCATTAGCCCACAAGGATATGTTTTATCGTGAGGGCTTTGTGTCAACGGGGGGATCTGCCATTCAAGGAAAATTCACTCCGAATTATACGGCCACGGTAATAAAAAAGTTGGAGGCTGCTGGTGCTATCTGTTTAGGTGGCTTGAATATGTCGGAATTTGCTAGTGGTCCTGTAGGACAGAACCAACATTTTGGTGACTGCCGAAATCCTTGGGATGTAGAGCGAGCACCAGGTGGGTCGTCTTCTGGTTCTGGTTCGGCGGTTGCAGCTAGGCTAGTCTATGGGGCACTTGGATCTGATACTGGCGGCTCGGTTCGTATTCCCGCAGCATTATGTGGGTTGGTAGGTATGAAAGGAACACAAGGCAGAGTTAGTAGGAGAGGAGGCATGCCATTATCATTCTCCCTTGATTGCTTTGGTCCGTTGGCACGAACAGCGTCAGACTGTGCCCGCCTATTTTACACGATAGCAGGTGAGGATTGCGAAGATCCAACGGCAAGTCAGGAGCCGTTATCCGATTACGAACAGGCGTGTGCCGAGGGCGTAAAGGGTATTAGAATTGGATATGACTCAAAGTATGGTGGTATTAAACCAAGTTCTGATGTAGTTCGAGCGATAATGGCTGCTGTCGAGTTGTACAAGGATTTAGGGGTCCAAGTAGTAGAGGTAAAAACGCCCAATCAAGATGAACTAAATGCTCTATCAAATATAATAACCCGGTCAGAAGCCGCTACGATTCATAAGAAATGGTTAAAAACAAAAAGGAATTTGTATTCGCCGCAGGTTCGACGTCGCATAGAAATTGGGTTAGGAATATCGGCGACCCGATATCTTGAAGCCTTGAGTTTACGGGCCCATCATTTGAAGGTTTTCAATGACGCCATTTTTTCTAAATGCGATGCGATGATTTTACCGACCGTGGGGGAAGAAGCTCCAACTTTACAAGAATTAGATGTGGGGGACTCGGAGGCTTTACCCTCCATGCTAAGGCGACTGACTGGATACACTAGACCTATTAACTATTATGGTCTACCAGCGATAAGTATTCCCGCAGGGTTTTCTAAAAAGGTATTACCAATAGGATTCCAAATTGTAGGTAAACCTTTTGATGAGGCGCTTTTATTTCGTTTAGCCGGCGCATTTCAACAATATACAGATTATCATAAAAAATCGCCTATACTTTCTGGAATAGAATAATTGTACAGGTATAATCACACTATAGATTTGGCGTGTAGCTAATTAATTAAAGTTAAAATGTAATAAAGTTTCTATTGGAGGTTCATTTGGCTGATTATGTAGATCCAATTACTACTTCCGTCGTCCAGCATCGGTTAAGTGCAATAGTAGCGGAAATGGGAGAGGCTATGCTGCGCACTTCCTATTCTCAAATTTTAAACTCCAGCAGAGATTTTTCAACCGGTATTTGTGATGCTAGATGTAGGTTGGCTGCTCAGGCGGAACATATACCAATTCATGTTGGGGCACTTTCCTACGCTGCAGAATCAGTGAGTAAGTATTTTGGTGATACGGTTAAAGCAGGCGACGTATATCTACTAAACGATCCATATTTTGGGGGCAGTCATCTGCCTGATGTAACTGCTTTCGTCCCGGTATTTGCCGGTAAAAAATTAGTGTTTTGGACTATAAACCGGGCGCATCATAGCGACATAGGAGGAGCAACCTATGGAGCCTACAATCCAACAGCAACTTCGATTTTTCAAGAGGGCGTCAGGATACCACCTATTAAACTGTACGATGAGGGTGTGGTCAGGCAGGATATTCTTGACATGATAGCAACAAACACAAGACACCCCAGAGATTTTAAAGGAGACTTGGCGGCTCAAATCGGTTCTGTAAGAGTTGGTGAACGTCGTGTAATTTCACTTATAGAAGAATTTGGTGTGGATATAGTATTAGCGTCCGTGGAAGCTATTCTTGACGGGGCAGAGCAGCAGGCTCGTGATGTTATTAAATCGTGGCCTGACGGAGTTTACAAAGGACAAGCGGTCCTGGACGACGATGGTCATGGTAGAGAGGATGTGACAATCCGGGTGGAGGTAACGGTGGCCGGCAGCGATTTAATAGTTGATTTAACTGACTCTGATGCTCAATCCAAAGGGTTTTTAAATTCTTCTTATGCAAATATGCGTTCAGCGGTAACGATGGCTGTATCATACTTGATAGACCCTGAAACCCCCAAAAACCATGGTTCTCAGCGCCCAGTCACTGTAAAAGCTAAAGAGGGCACGATTGTTTGGTCGAAAGAGGGTGCTCCAGTTACAATGTGCACGAGCCATTGTTCCAACGAAATCTGTGAAGCGATAATAGTTGCCCTCTCCGCTGCGTGCCCTGAGCGGGCTACTGGAGGATGGGGTCGTCGGTTTAGGGTTGCAATCCAAGGTGAAAACCCTAAGACGGGAAGTGAATTTATTTGGCATCTGTTTCATGCTCGACCAGGGGCAGGGGGATCATCAGGAGGGGATGGATGGCACAACTCGGGTGAATGGCATTCGGCAGGTGGTCTGAAATTTGGGAGCGTAGAGTTAGCGGAGGCTCGTTTTCCATTGCATTTTGAGAAGCATGAATTTAGATCAGACTCTGCTGGTGACGGGCAATTCCGTGGTGGGGCTGGTGTTGAACTGGAGTTCACGGTTGAAACAAAAAATTCCGCTTTGGCAAATACCGCTGGTGACGGAAGCCGATATGGATCGCGCGGAATGGTTGGTGGAAAGGATAGTAAACCTCATTACTACGTGCTTCGTAAGTCCGATGGGCGCGAACGTATTTTAAAGACTAAAGAAATTTCGATTCCTGTTGATCCGGGTGATAAGTTCGTGATTCATTCAGCTGGTGGTGGAGGATGGGGAGACCCTAAGAAGCGAATGCAGTCGGCCCGGCAAATGGATCGAAAAAATCAAATCGTAAGTTCTACGGAGTCCTGAGCCATGAATCGAATTGGGATAGATGTTGGCGGTACATTTACTGATATAGTAGCGGTGGCCGATGATGGAGTTGTTACGTTTTCAAAAGCGGCTAGTACTCCCAATGATCCGTCTGTCGGTGTAATGGATGCTATAGATCGTCTTGCTGAGGAACTTGGTACAAACACCGTTGAATTATTGTCAAAAACTGAAAGAATAGTGCATGGAACAACGGTAGCCACAAATGCTCTTCTTGAGCGTAAGGGAGCTAAAACGGGTCTTTTGACAACTTTCGGACATCGAGACGTTCTTGAGATGCGAGAGGGACTAAAAGAAGATCGCTATAATATGCGGTTGGCGGCTCCTGATCCCTTGGTTCCGCGGCATCTGAGATTAGGAATTCAGGAGAGGATCCGACCCGATGGGACGGTTCATGCCAACATAGACTATGCCTCGCTAGACCAAGCTATAGACTATCTGAAGAAGGAGGAGGTAACTTCTGTAGCGGTTTGCTATTTGCACGCTTATAAAGAACCCAAACATGAGATAGAGACAAGAGAGCGGCTTGAACAAAAGATTCCCGGTATTTCCGTTTCCTTGTCGTCTGAAGTGTTTCCAGAAATAAAAGAGTATGAACGTGTGTCAACTACTGTGGTTAATGCCTACGTTAGACCTATAGTTGAAAACTACTTAAACCGTCTTGAGGATCGACTGCGAGACGTTAAATATAAAGGTCCCGTGTTGATTATACTGTCTCATGGCGGAGTAGCGCCAATAAAAGAGGCAATTCGATTGGCGGCGGCGACAGTTTTATCGGGTCCAGCAGGTGGTGTTGCGGGAAGTAAATATGGATCGTCGTTAATTGGAACTCAAAATTTGGTTCCATTCGATATGGGGGGCACGAGTACCGATATTTCTATGATAGTGAACGGGGAACCCGCACTGTCTTCCACTCGTGGTATAGCCGGTCAGCGTATAGCGCTGCAGTCACTTGATATTGTGAGTATAGCATCCGGAGGTGGATCGATCGCACGGGTTGACAGTGGAGGTATACTTCGTGTTGGACCAGAAAGTGCTGGTGCAGTGCCGGGACCCGCATGTTATGGAAAAGGCGGTACTGATGTGACTGTGACCGATGCCAGTGTGATTTTAGGGTTTTTAGACCCCACAAATTTTCTTGGTGGTCGAGAAAACCTAGATAAAAAAGCGGCACAAATTGCTATGGATCGACTTGCAACAGATTTGTCTGTGGATAGAGCTGAAGCTGCTGAAGGGGTTCATAGGGTAATTAATACTCATATGGCCGAGGGGATACGATTGGTATCCGTCAGGCGCGGGGTGGACCCACGCCGATTTGCTTTATTATCATTTGGTGGAGCCGCTGGAATACATATTACGGATATTGCGCGTCAGTTAGAGGTTGAACGGGTTGTTGTACCGCGTACAGCCGCTGTTTTGTCAGCCTGGGGAATGTTGGCAACCGACCTGCGGTACGAGGTGAGTAGAACGCATATAGGAGATACATCCTCACTCACGGCTGAATCTGTTAGAGGTGTCTTCGAGGAAATGGAAGTAGAAGGAAGAGAACGTCTGAAACAAGCATTTGATGGACCCGTAACTGTTAGACGGTCTGCAGACATGCGCTATGGGGAACAGATTTATGAAATCGACGTATTACTAGATGGTATTGAATTTCTCAGTGATGGGTTGATGGAAAATATCTCTAAACGGTTTCATGCGCGTCATGAGGAATTATTTACTTATAGCCTTCCTGAGCAAGAAGCAGTCCTAGTAAACGGCCGCTTGGCTGCAATAGGATCTCTTCCTGATTTACCTGGAGAGCCAAGAACGGGAATAGAGAGCGAGGCAAAGCCTCATACTAAACGGCAAATTTATTTATCGAGTTGGTGCGAGGCACCAGTTTTTGATCTAGAAAGCCTAGCGCCGCAGCAGAGAATAAAAGGGCCGGCAATCATTGAGTCTTCAACTACCACGGTAGTCCTTCGTTCCAATGATGAAGCGGTGGTTACTGACAATTTATGGTTGAATATTGAGATTGGTAAAAACTGAGTTAAAAATGCTGTTAATACTGGGTATTTTCATTATTGCTCAGTTGCAGTCCAGCATAATCTTTCCAATGTGTTGACTAGACTCCATTAGTCTGTGGGCTGCTGCAACCTCTCTCAAAGCGAAAGTTTTATAGATAACTGGCTTGATTGCTCCACTTGCGTAGAGAGGCCATACATGTTTTTTTAGATCGCTAGCAATTTCGCCTTTTTGTTCCACAGTTCTAGGGCGTAGGGTAGAGCCCGTCAGGGTGAGCCGCATGGTCATTATTTTTAAAAAGTTGAAGGAGTCCACTACCGGACTGTCCAAAAACGCAATCTGGCATAGTCGACCATCTACATTTAGGCAGTCAATGTTTTTTTGGACATAGGAGCCCCCCACCATATCGAGAATTACATCGGCTCTCCCCTCGGATTTCAATATTTCTACAAAATCTTCTTCTTTATAATTGATTGTTCGGTCAGCTCCCAATTCTAAACACTTGTGACATTTTTGGCTACTACCAGCGGTTGTTACGACACGTGCCCCAAAAGCTTTTGCCATTTGAATTGCGGTTGTCCCTATTCCACTGCTACCACCATGCACAAGGAGGGTTTCATTTTTCTTAAGTTGCCCCCGTGTAAATACGTTTGTCCAGACAGTGTAAGTGGTTTCAACTATAGAAGCTGCTTCCTCAAGGGAGAAACCAATTGGTATGGGAAGACACTGTTGCCAAGGGGCGGTGCAATATTCCGCATAGCCACCGCCGGATACAAGAGCGCAGGTTCTATTTCCAATTTTCCAAGTTCCAGCATTTTCCCCAACAGCTACAATTTCTCCCGCTATTTCCAATCCTGGGATATCCGAGGCTCCTGGCGGAGGAGGATATCCCCCAAGTCTTTGCATAACATCAGGCCTATTGACGCCCGCATGGGACACTTTGATTAGGACTTCTCCCTCTCTTGGAGAAGGCTTTGGCCGATCGGTTAAAACTAAACCTTCGGGAGGGCCAAATTCTTTTATTTCAACAGCACGCATCTTAGTTGGATTCTCCGCTAGTTGTACGTCTAAGGTCGATGAATATCCGAGGGCAGAGTTACAGAAAATTCAAGTTGTTCCATGCATCTTCTGACGTCTTTTTCTTATCAGAGCGTCACCTGCTTTTGTTCCATCATGGAAGGAACCGAACCATTTATCCATTGGAACCGTTCCATCTCCACCGTAGTTACATTCGAAATATTTGTGATGTAGATAATGGAAGTAACGTTGTCCAAGTGTCAAAGGGGTCTTCCCGGCGAATAAATATTTGTCAAACCCAAGGTGACCCAATGCCGGTGTCAAACCTGTAGCTTGAACATGCAATAGGGCGTGAAGGGGGTGCGACAGGATAATCCAATGGATTAGAATGCCACTGAAATAGAGAAGATGCTCTACTGGATGCATTGCGAGACCGGACCAAGGACCAATGTCGACATTTTTGTGATGCAATGCGTGAACATTTTTATAGAGCAGTTTAGTATGCAACAATCTATGAACTAGGTAGAAATGTGCATCCCTAAAGAGGGGAATGATGAGGAATAGGGTAACGAACCAGACTGGACTGGTATCCCAACTCAGAACAGGTATCAGTTTGTTTGCAAATGCCCACATTGTTGCAATTTCGTATGCAGTCCAAATAGTACAACCGCTCACTATGCTGTAAAACATGTTGTCGTGTACCTGGTTTCCGAATAAAAAGCGTCTATTCTTTGCCTGTGGCCAGCGTTTATTGAAGATATAAGCGCGGTCCTGCGCCTTGAAGATATAGAAACGAAGATGCCAGCCGCCAAAAATCAAAAACATTAATACCAGGTTTCGGACATATATGAAAACCATCCAGTCTAACTGGAATGTCCGCATTGTTTCGAGCGATGGTGTTAAGTAAAACCAGGTAAACAATGCTAGTACCATGTAGCATATATTCCGTGGAAGAAAATATCCGGGATATCCAAATATATATTTTACTAGCGCTATCGGACGGGGCGGCCAAACGAACAGCGGCGGAATAGTTATAGTGGCTGGCTTCCATTCGACATTGGTAGAGTGAGTTTCAATTGGAGTAGTAACGGTCATTTATACCTTCCCCGTCCTTTGTAATGAGTCGCAGTTTAACATGGTATGTGTATTACTAAAGAGTGTACGTGTCTGGAGTTTATTTCATATCAACGTCATTTACTAGGGGTGTATAAAGTCATCAGTATTTCCCAACACTTTATTCAGTATAGGTATTAGATAACATCGAAATTCATCGGGATTTTCAGACATTGGAAAGTGCCCCATATTTTTCATAACTCGAAAATATTTGGCATTTATTAATTCAGCTAAGTCTCGTCCCATCTCCGGACTAGCGGATACATCATATTCTCCATTGAGAAGATAAATGGGGCACCGGGAATTTTTCAGTGCTTCTGCTCCGACACTTCGAAGATCGCCCTCCGAAAAATAGTAGTGGAGATCTCCCATGAAAACGCCTGGTCCACTTTGCATATAATGCCACATTGTTTCCCATCGTTCGTTACGGGGCGATTGTGGTGCTGTCATTCCTGCCATTAGCGCTCCTGAAATGTTACCCCCATGAACATCAGGACGATGCAACAAATTGATTGGGTTTGGAGCTCCTAGGCTACGGTCTTCAGCAAACAGTGCTGATTGTAAACCAATAACTCCCCTTAATTTACTGTCATGCTGGAGTACTAAATGTAGAATGACCCTCCCGCCAATGGAGCACCCCATCACTACTGGTTTTTCTACACCAATAGCTTCTATAAACGATATAATCGTACTAATATAGTAATCAGTGGTAAGCTCATATATCTCTGCTTCAAAACCAGCGGGCGGACTAGACTTACCGTGCCAGGGCATATCGAAAGCGATTATGCGAAATTTCTTTGTTATAGCTGTATCATTTAGTAAGTGACGATACTGTCGTCCGTCGCTACCGGCCGTATGCAAGCAAATCAGAGGGACGCCCGTTCCTGCTTCCTCAAAATAAATTCTATGAGTTCGACCCTTTAACAGCATATTAACATAGCGTCCATGGATATCCTCTATCATCGGAAACTTAGTCACTTTTTGCTCTGTGTTTGTGTCGGCTATATTAGAGAATAACATTTCTAAAAGTAGCAGGTGTTGATTAAATTTTATCATGTCACCGGATACGGTTAGGTGTTGACTGCGTCGCATGGTGGAAAGGCATTGAAAACCGGGGCGTGGGATTTTCTTCTGCAGTTCGCACCATGCCGCATCTGTTGCTTTGAGTGAGAAGTCGGCCTCCTGATAGGGGTTGTTGTATGCCAGCTTCGTGCCGTTAGAATCAATTTTTAATATATAGGAATTTTTATCGGTCTTGAGTTCTACAAGAATAGGCCCAAAATTGCAGTGGGATAAAATATTTTCATTCTTTCGTGCACGTTGCTTGAGTGTATCAAACACTTTTTTTTCCACTTCTCAGGACACGCTAATGTTGAGTAAAAGATCTATTGAATCAACTCCGATAGACTCGCGATTATCATGTCTGGTCTTGCTTTTGTACCCGGAGGAAGGGTCCCGTTTCCTTTTGGATCTCGCCATACCGAGAAAATACCGAGTTTTTGGGGGGCAACGACTTCCCATTCAATGTTGTCACCAACCATCCAGGTATCACTCGCATCTACTTTTAATGCTGCCATAGCTTTCACATAGGCTCCGGGTTCGGGCTTCCCAATGCCTGCTTCCCCTTCTATTTGAATATGGGAAAAATATTGCTCTAGATGGAATTTATTTATTTTAGCTCTTTGAGCGATGGAGGTTCCATTTGTCACAAGCGCGAGTTTTATATTTTTCTCTAAGAGCTTTTTAAGCGTGGAGATTGCATCGGGAAATAGAGTGGTTCGCTCAGACATTAATGCGCCACAACGATCGGCAATGGACCATTTTAGTGGTTCATCAAATCGTGGGTCTGACCTGATTCCATTTTGCAGAATATCAAACCGTGCTTTTTTTAAATTTAATCTTCCTGTCTTATGTCGTTGCGGATCTGACCAAAAGAGCTTTGCTGCAACATCAATATGTTCAACTAATTTTCCTATGTCACTTGGTACCGGAATAAGGGCTCGCTGTTCTATCCAAACCTGTTCGATAGCGTCTTTCCAAAAAATTGTTCTATGAAGATGCGGTGAGATTAACGTGTCGTCTAGGTCAAATAGAATCGCTTTGGGAAACATCTTTAGGCCATCATATATAAGTGCTAGAAATGGTATTTTGTATATAACCGTTTAGGTGTTCAATGGGTAGGCGCGGGAGTTTTTTGTAGACTTTGAAATTTAAATTTCCTGCAATAATATTTCCCGAAAGCGCTTTAAGAAAAACATATTGTATTCCTGTTTGCAAACCTTTGGTTAAAGAATTTTGGGTTCGAATTACAATGTCAACTTTTCTATCATTCAGCCGGCCTTCGATTTGCATTTCACCAATATTGCTGAGCGTGAGATCGACGATAAAGCGAGTTTGTTTTGTGCCATGTTTTCCGCGTTCTTTATAACTTTTGCGGTCTTGATATATAAATAGTTGTATCTGACTTAACTGGTTTTCGTCGAGCATTGGAATAGAGAAAGCACGCCAGCCAGCATCCGACAGTTCGCTGACCCGTTGCATCAAAACAAAATCATCCTGCAGGGCTTGCACAATTCCCTCTCGGGTTTGGCCGCCACTTCCAGTAATGGTGTGACCCAACCATGTTTTTACATCACCACGTCGGACCATGTTGAGAAAAAAAATTGCAGCAGCTGTTAATTGCTGACCTGGCCTCGCTATCCGCTTTTGGGAAAATTCCTGGTAATCATGAGCATGTTCAGGCAGCTTTAAATTATTCAAAAGATATTCTAAGTTTCCCCAGTTGCCAAAAAACTGAGGTCCAATAGATCCCGGTGGTTGGAATGCAAGTAGTTTGGCATTATACTTGGGAATGTTTCTGATTTCCATGGCAATACGTGTTCCGTTTGGATAATTTAATGAGCCGTTAAGAGTAAAAAAACCCAGTTTAGTTTCTATTACGCTCTGACCGCTACTTCCTTTCCCGACCAAAATTCCAATAGCACTTGAGCTGCTATTATTAAGTTTGAGTGATGCTTTTAAAGATTTGCTTGGTTTATGGACAGAAAGTATTCGGACGTTCGCCGTCTGGTGGGAATATTCCTGTTTTGCGGTAAAATGTCTTTCTCTTCTAAATCTTTTAAAGTTATGTTCACCACGTGTTCCCATTATTTTCTTTGTTTTTGTTGGAACGTGATTAATGAAAATTTCGGCGCTATATCTATTTAAGGGTCTAAAGATCTTAGGAGGGTTAGAAACATTTTCTGTAACCGGTTGTTTTCCTTTTGTCTTCGTCAAACCCACATTTGTTTCGCTGAAACTAGTAGGGGTTGTCTGTGCCCTTAAATAAACACCTGTTCGTTTATTTTGAGGCTTAACTTCTACTTCTGAGGATATGGATTGATGTTGTTGAAATAAATTCTTAGATTGGGACCATTCTGTTTTTGGATCTTCGGCTCGATACAAATTCATTAAGCTATTAACTTTAAAAATAGGGTGAACTTGAGTACCCAAGGCGCCCTGCGACGATCTAATTTTTCCTGATTTCGAAAAAACAGTGGGAATCAATTTTTGTGGTTTGTGTTCGGATTGAGGTGGACTAGTAGGTAGCCGATTGAAAGTCTTTCTATTGCGGTTTAGCCTTCGCGCGATGTTAACAGCCTCGGTTTCCAGGGCTTTTGGGTTAACTTTACCTTTTGGTACAAAAAGGTTTAATAATTTTTTGTAATTAGCTCCTATGTTCCGAGGGATTCGACTGGAAGTTAAATCAATTCGATCATTAGTTGTATTAGTAACTTTGTGATTTACGCTGTTCCTGTTAACTAGTCTTTTTACACTGGCATGATGGGTGGGATTTATTTTTGCGCGGCGAGTAGGGTGGGGAATTATAATAGCCGAGACGATCGATCCAGGCTTCAAAGTAGGTAATTGTTTATGTTTATTATCAAAAACTATAGGATTAACGTTGAGCCGGGCACCGGCTTCATTTCTATTTTTTTCACGTGATGTTTGAATTTGGATGGCGGTTCCGCCATTAGTGATGCGCAAAGAGACTAGGCTTCCGGGCTTTAAGTTGCTAGGGGGAGGGGCAGAAAGTTGGGCAATAACTTCCCCGCCAACCAAGGACAATCGCAAACGACCTTTGTCAAAAATTTGTCCTATGTATGCCGCCACCGGAATCTTTTGTTTTAATGGCGCTAAGACTTCCGCGCCCGAAATTATTCGCGCTATTAAAAATTCATGCGCCCTTTGACCCACTATTTTAGTTGGTGTGGGAGGAATTAAGCTCATGGGCTGTCAATTAATCTATTAAGAATGTGCGTTATATCTTTAGCGGCATTACTCGTCGGGTGACGTGTTAACAAAGGTACTTGGTTTCTTATTGATTCTGCAACTTTCGAATCATGCCGAATGCATCCCAAAAACGGTGGATCAAATTTAAGAAAGCTTTCACATGCCTTGCGAAGCGTTTCGAAAGTGCGCTGTCCTTCTATATGACTGGCGCAGTTGTTTACAACAAGGCGAACATCGGCTGTAGGATTAGTTTGAACCGATAGCTTGATGAAGGCATAAGCATCCGTCAGTGAAGTGGGTTCCGTTGTTGCAATAACGATAATAGTTTTTGCTCGGCCCGATAAGTTTCGGACAGTCCTATCAATCCCGGCGCCCAAATCCATTATCACTCGATTATATGTATTTGAAAGGTTTACAAGTTCGTCGCCAAGCGCAACTAGGCGAGTTTGGGGTAATGCCGCCAAGTTTCCACTTCCAGATCGACCCGCTAAAATGTCAAAGTTACCGTCATCATATCTTATCTTAGCTTGTGACAATGACAATTTTCCGGATATCACTCCGCCTAGATCTTTCTGCGGCATTAGACCCAGTTGAATATCAACATTTGCTAGACCGAGATCAGCGTCAAACAATAATACTCTGCTTTTCCTGAGTGCAAATGCGTGACTTAGGGTTATAGAAAACCAGGTTTTTCCTACTCCACCCTTTCCAGAAGCTACGGCCAATATACTCCTACTAACTTGGGCGATTGCACTGTCCTCCTGCTCCCCCTGCACTTCAGTTTTTTGAACCATCTTTAATTATCCTTCGATCATTGATTAGCGCAATTTAGCCGGTGTTATGTCTTTTAGTTTTTCACCTCATTCTTTTTACTGTTCGATGTATTGAGCAACAAATGTGCCAACGAAACCGGATTTAGGTGTTTTAGATCATCTGTAACGCTGGGTCCTACTCCAATACCATAAATATCTAAATTTCCTCGAAGAGCGGCACTTAAGACGGAACCATGACGCCGGGCTACGTCTATCCGTGTAACGATGAGTCCTTCTGCTCCTAGTTCTGAATACGCTTGTGCTAAATCGGCAGCTTCGAGTGGATCAGTCCCGTCGGCTAGTAGCATGATTACTTTAGCGTCGACTGCTTTAACTAAATCCAACTGTCTACTATAATCTGACTTTTTAAACGGGTTTCCCCCGGCACAGTCAATTATTGTCTGACATTTTGGGTCGCCGGCGGCAATTGCTTCCTGTAACGAGACACCGTCGCTGGCACTCAGTAAATCTATTTTTAATATTTTTGTGAATGCCTCTAATTGTTGAACGCCGCCGGCCCGCACTTTATCTGTGCTTATTACGTTGACATTTTCACCTGCCATTATAGCTTTCGTAGCAAGCTTTGCAGTCGTTACAGTTTTTCCAGCCCCGGGTAGCCCAACCAGCATTATCACCCCTCCAGCATCAGGCCTGGGGAGTTTTTTGAAATTATAAAGCTGATCCATTGAACTAGCTAGAGCTGTATCGACGTCATCTAACTCTAGCGTTGAAACAATATCTAAAAGGCGGTCGGAAATTGCTGTAGGGGTTCCGTGTTTAGCAAGGGTGTTAGCAATTATATCAGCAATACTACTCTCGTCTGGTAATTCATCCGGTTGAGATGAATAGGTTACCGTATCATTTGTCTCCTTTGCGGCGGTCAGTCGAACCCCGAGCCCATCATCACCCTTTTGAGAAGAGACAATTATTGCGTCGTCCCCAAAATGCTCCTTGACCATCTTCAATGCCTCAGTCATTGAAGATGCAGAAAATGTTTTTAAATGCATTATCTAGAATTTTCCTGAATTAAATTCGTTACATTCATTATATTTGACCTAGTGTTTTAATTCGGGCTTTCGGATGGATTTCGTTCTGCGACATTATGTCAGTATGTGGTCTAAAACGCTCTACAATTGATCGAACAAAAGGGCGGGCTGCTGGTGAAGTTAACATCACAGGAGAGTCGCCCGTTTCGGACAGTTCATCCAATTTTTCTCGTGCGCTACTGATGAATCTTTGTAGCTGGCTAGGAGCCATCGAAAGTTGACGGTCTTCACCTTGCTCGACAATAGATTCGGCGAAAATTTGCTCCCATTCGGGCGATAGAGTCACTAGTGGGATGAAGTTCTCATCACTGGAATTTTGTTCACTAATCTGTCTAGCCAAGCGGGACCGGACATGTTCAGTGATTTGTGTGACGTTTCTTGTAAAAGCGCAAGCTTCGGAAATTCCTTCCAGTATGGTTGATAGATCTCTAATGGATACTCTTTCATTCAAAAGATTTTGAAGTACCCTCTGTATTCCTCCCACAGATATTTGATTTGGAACGACATCTCCAACAAGTTTTTGATGTTCTGCAGGAAGTTCATCTAGAAGGTTTTGGGTTTCAATATAAGATAATAACTCTGGCATATTATCCCGGATCAACTCGGTCAGATGCGTGGTTATAACAGTGGAAGGGTCTACGACAGTATAGCCTTTAAAAGTGGCTTCTTCTCTATTTTCTGGCCCTACCCACATGGCTGGAAGACCAAATGTCGGTTCAACTGTTTCCGTTCCGGGAAGGTCTATAGGGTCACCCGAAGAATCCATTACTAATAGGCGATTGGGGCGTATGTCGCTGCTTCCGACTTCGATTTCTTTGATCTTAACAACGTAGGTGTTTGGAGGTAACTGGAGATTATCTTGAATACGTACCTGCGGCATGATAAAGCCACTTTCGCTTGCAATTTGTCGTCTTAGAGATTTTATTTGATCGGTTAGTCGGTAACTATCCTCGGCCTCGCTTACTAGAGGTAAGAGGCCGTATCCGAGCTCTAATCTAACTTGATCGATATGTAGTGCAGAGGATAGTGGTTCTTCTTCCATTTCTTCTTTGTTGGCCTCAAGAAGAAGAGTTTCTGCAGCTTTTTTTTCATTGACTTTGGATTGGTAAAGGAAAAAAGCAAGCCCGCTTATCACTATAGCTAGCCCCACGAATGGTATCATAGGAATACCAGGCAAAAGTGAGAGCACAAACATCAACGCTGCACTTAACATCAGTGCTTTTGGATATCCGCCGAGCTGTCCGAACACGGCTTTATCGGTAGAGCCGGTAGTTCCGCTCTTAGTAACAAGCAACCCCGCTGCTGTTGAAACTATTAGTGCGGGTATTTGACTTACCAAACCATCACCGACGGTAAGTAGTGTATAAGTTTGAGAAGCTTCATGAAAACTGAGGTCTTGCTGGACCACACCTATAACTATTCCCCCTAATACGTTAATAATGGTTATCAGTAGTCCAGCAATTGCATCCCCTCGAACAAATTTGGAAGCACCGTCCATAGCTCCAAAAAAAGTGCTTTCCGAGCTTAAATCTTCGCGCCGGGTTCTTGCTTCATCTTCGGTAATCAGGCCAGAGGATAGGTCGGCATCTATAGCCATTTGTTTTCCCGGCATGGCATCGAGACTAAATCGGGCTGATACCTCTGCAATTCGCCCGGAACCTTTAGTTATCACAATAAAGTTAACAATAATTAATATAGCAAAAACAATTACACCGATAACCGGGTTACCGCTCATCATAAATTGTCCGAAGGCTTGTATAACCTGCCCAGCAGCGTCGGTTCCTGTGTGACCGTCAGCCAATATTAATCTGGTGGAAGCCAAATTGAGGGCGAGACGCATCATTGTCGCAATTAAAAGGATCATTGGAAAGGCATTGAAATCTAGAGGTCGATTAATAAACAGTACTGTCATCATTATCAAAACGGAAAAAGCTATAGAGATGCCAAGAGATAAATCGAGCAACCAAGTTGGCATTGGCAGTATTAGTACTGCCAATATCGCTACAATGCCTAGAGCCAAGGCTATGTCACTCCGTTTTGTAAAATCTCCTAGGGAATTTAAAACAGATGAGTTGGGAGCCTTTTGCTCTATTTGGGTGTCGTTGGATGTGTCCGTCATGTCACAAAAAATTTCATAGTCGCAACTATATTTTCTCCAAAGTCACTTCTTCTCTAATAGTTCAACTGTGTGCACCTTCCAGCTCTCCAGAAGGAGGAACGTTTACGCCTTCATCGGAATACGTTTTTAGTTTATTGCGCAGAGTCCTTATAGAAATACCTAATATAGTTGCGGCATGAGTTCTATTTCCCAAACAATGCTCGAGTGTATTGATAATGAGTTGCCTTTCCACCTCCGCAACGGTTTTTCCGATTAAAGTTGAGTCCGTTCCACCAGTATCGCTCTCTCCTTCTTCGAGTTTATTAATAACCAATGGGGCCGGGGCGCTGGCCGAAGCCGCAGCTGATCCCAGAGGCGAAACGGCTGACGTTGCCGCTCCACGCATTTCCAGCAGGCTTTCTCCGGTTAGCATAATCGCCGTTTCGTCAATTACATCGCCAGACGCTAAAAGAACTGCCCGATGCATGGTATTTTCTAGTTCTCGCACATTGCCCCGCCATCCGTGCTTTTGCAGGCGCTCGAGAGCTTCTTTAGTTATAGGTCGGTTGGGTAAGCCATTAGCATCAGAATATTTTTCAGCAAAGTGATCAGCTAGAGCTTGTATATCACCAGGTCTTTCTCTGAGCGAAGGTAATTGAAGGTTAAATACATTTAAACGGAAGTACAAATCTTCGCGGAATTTCTCGTCTTGGACATGTTTCTCCAAATCTCTGTTTGAAGTCGCTATTAGCCTAATATTAACCTTTACAGGTTTAGAACCCCCGACACGATCGATTTCACGTTCCTGTATTGCCCTCAAGAGCTTTGCTTGTAACCGAATATCCATTTCACTGATCTCGTCCAATAATAGAGTTCCACCATCGGCTTCTTCAAATTTTCCAATGCGACGTGCTACGGCACCAGTGAAAGCACCTTTCTCATGCCCAAAAAGTTCGGATTCAAGTAAATTATCGGGGATCGCGGCGCAGTTTACTGAAACAAAGGATTCGGATGATCGTTTGCTTTTTGAGTGAATGAAACGTGCCAGGACTTCTTTTCCTGTTCCTGATTCACCAGTTACTAAAACACTCGCATCAGAGGGTGCAATTTGGGCTGCTAATTTTAATGTTCCAGCCATTAATGGATCCTTAAAAATAACGGAGGTTTGTTCTTCAGAAACAGCTTGTAAAATCGCGGCTATCATCTCTGGGTTTGGTGGAAGAGGAATGTATTCTTTTGCACCGGCCTTGATAGCAGCTACGGCTGCATCGGGGTCATTACTGACACCGCAAGCCACCACTGGGGTGTTCATTCGTTCTTCTTTCATGCTTTTAAAAAATTTGCCGATTGGTAATTTGATATCGATCATTACCAGATCCGCGCCTTGGCCACCTCGCATGGAGTGCAATCCAGCATCAACGCTATCGACTTGTGAAACTGTTGCGCCTCGTGAAATAGCGATTTGCCCAGCGGTGCTGATATGTCCTTCCAACATACCTACAATTAGCAGCCGCATCTTTCTCTCCCTTGTTTCTTTTCTATCTATTGAATCTCAGATATCTTCACGTGATAATAAAAATTAGAGCCTCCCTGGCACTTTGGTGTTGAGGTATGTTTCCAAAAAGTGAATGTGCTCTTGTTTGCTTATAGATATAACACCCGCCTTATAGATTTCATTAACCGCGGTTTCCCTCGTTATGTCGGTCTCAAGTTTGGCCGCAACCGGAGCAAATATCATGTAGGCGAGTACGGCTCCGTAAAACGTGGTTAACAAAGCTACGGCCATCGCAGGACCAATTTGGGACGGGGAATCTAGATTGCCAAGTAGTTGAATCAAACCCACCAGCGTCCCGATCAGTCCCATTGAAGGAGCAACTTCTGCGGCTCGCCGGATAATTAATACGCTTTGCTGTCGGTTCTGATTGATTTCATAAATTTCTCGCGTCAATGTTCTATCCAGTAAATTTTCTTCGTTTCCGTCCACAACGAGAGCGACTGCGCGTTGCAAAAATGGCTCGTTTTTTAGTGTGCTATCTAGTTTGTCGAGCGCGAGGATGCCGTGATCTTTACTCAAAAGTGCCAGATTAATTACTTGTTGGCGGGCATAACGCATATTGTGGGGCTTGGGAAAAAACATTTTTAAACATTCAATTGCAGCGCCACAAAGGTCACCAAGGTTGAAGGAAATCATGGTAACGGCGACCGTACCTAAGAGCACAATGAAAATCGCAGGAACATTATAAAACGACGGTAGGGAGCCTCCAAAAATTAATGCTGCTGTAATCAATGCAAAAGCGGATCCTAATCCCATTACGAGAGCGTAGTCTATTCGTCGTTCAATAGGCTTCAGGGCCGTTCGTTCTTCCTGTAACGTGCCAACGTCCGAGGTTTGATTCGAAGTAGGTGTTTCTATATTGACCATCGATGCTTATTACCAATTTTACAAAATAAAAAGTATTCTTAAGTTCTGTCTGACTTAATTATTTCTGTCATTGTTACACCAAGTCTTTCTTCCACGATTACAACTTCACCACGCGCTACAAGTCGGTTGTTTACGTAGATGTCGATAGCTTCACCAACCTTACGATCTAACTCAACAACGGCTCCGCGACCGAGTTTCAGCAATTGGCTTACTTGCATGGTTTGTTTTCCCAAAACAGCAGATACCTGTACTGGGATATCGTACACGGCTTCCAGTTCACG
>CAYFGZ010000013.1:0-46557 GCA_964342575.1 uncultured Nisaea sp.
GGAGGATTTGGGCTTTGTGGAATCCCAGAGAATTTAATCGATGCCATAAAACAATCTGGCGTCAGGGATTTGACTATCGCTTCCAATAACGCTGGGGTCGACGATTTTGGGCTTGGGTTGTTGCTCCAAGATAGACAGGTAAAAAAAATGATTTCCTCGTATGTGGGCGAAAATGATCTTTTTATGCAGCAATATCTGGCTGGAGAACTTGAAATAGAATTCAATCCGCAAGGCACATTAGCCGAACGTTTAAGAGCAGGCGGTGCTGGTATTCCAGGTTTTTATACAGCTACTGGCGTTGGTACTAAAATTGCCGAAGGCAAAGAACTAAAGGAATTTGATGGAAAAACTTATGTACTAGAAACCGGACTTAAGGCTGATCTAGCGATCGTCAAAGCCTGGAAGGGTGATGCTCAAGGAAATTTAACTTTCCGGAAAACCGCTATGAATTTTAATCCTGAATGCGCTACTGCTGGAAAGGTTACGATAGCAGAGGTCGAAGAATTGGTTCCTGTAGGCATGCTTGATAAAATGTGTATTCATACTCCAGGTGTATATGTGCAGAGGATATTTGAAGCCCAACATGAAAAACGTATAGAGCAAAGAACAACACGCGCAGCATAGTGGAGATTAATTATGCCTTGGGATAGAAACGAAATGGCTGCTCGAGCAGCTTTGGAACTCGAAGACGGGTTCTACGTCAATTTGGGGATAGGAATTCCTACTTTAGTTTCAAATTACGTGCCGGACGATTACGATATAACACTTCAGTCAGAAAACGGTATGCTCGGTATGGGACCATTTCCCACCGAGGATGAAATTGATGCCGACCTAATAAACGCTGGTAAACAGACGGTGACAGAACTTGAACGAACCAGCTATTTTTCCTCATCACAAAGTTTTGCGATGATTAGGGGTGGGCACATTAATTTATCCATTTTGGGGGCTATGGAAGTATCGGAAACCGGGGATTTGGCTAATTGGATGATACCTGGACGGCTAGTTAAGGGAATGGGCGGCGCTATGGATCTAGTGGCGGGAGTTCAACGCATTGTCATAATTATGGACCACGCCAATAAAGCTGGAGAGTCAAAGCTCCTTAAAAAATGTAGCTTACCGTTAACAGGGCAGGGGGTTGTCGATAGAATAATTACAAATCTTGGAGTGTTTGACGTTGTAGAAGGAGGTCTAAAGGTTGTGGAGCTAGCCCCTGAGGTGTCTATGGACGAGGTGTTATCGAAAACGGAAGCGACTATAGTTGGTTAATATAGCGTTGCTAGACCACCGTAATACAAATAATTTCTATCTAGATTTTTTTATTGGGGGCAGTTACGGAATCTAGCCGATCCAGGGCAATCAATGCTTCGTCGATAAGTTCATCAAATATAATTTCCATGGGCTGTATAGATTCTGCAAAAACCGCTGCTTGGCCCATCGATAAAAGGGCCTTGTTCCATTCGCCGCTTTTATAAACATCAAAAGCGTTTGTTCCTTTTACGAAAGGCCAGTATCGATCAAAATCGCTAACGTTCTCTTGCTCGAGCTTTTTAACGGATCGCGCAAATTCATTATCTATCACTCTCGAAGTATTTCTAAATGAACTCATTACTAATGTACTGTCTGCCGCTCCCGCTTTTAAGATCTGTTTCTTAACTTTGGGGTGTGACCATACTTCTTTTGCTACAAGTGCGCGGGTGCCTATTAATACAGCATCGGCTCCCATTCCTAAAAGGGCTGCTAGTTGGCGTCCATGCCCAATCCCACCGCCTATTACCACAGGAATATTAATCTGCTGTGGTCCAATTACGCCTTGGATCAGGCTACTTACGAGTTCAAGGCCTGGATGACCTCCGCATTCGGCTCCAACAATTATCACCGCGTCGATGTCTAATTTTCTTGCAGCGGAGATTGCATGTCGGACGGTTGAAACTTTATGTATAACAATAGAACCTGCCTCCTTTAACTCCGGTAAAAAATCGGATGGCGGCATTCCCGCTGTCTCAAAATGTCGAACGCCAGCCTCGAGAGCGATTTTTAAATGTCCTCCTAGAATTTCGTTTTCTTCGGGACGCATGGATTGATATAGATTTACCCCAATCGGCCTCCCGGATGTTAAGTCAAAAGCTTTTCCGATTTCATCTCTGAATTCTTCAGGGTCGGGAAAAGTCTTAGCGGTCATAAAACCCATTCCGCCAGCATTTACAACAGCTGCAACGTATACGGCGTCTGCTAGCCACATTAGTCCACCGCAAAGGATTGGATGATTTATTTCGAATAGGTCGGTTATACGGGTTGAAAACGTCTTTTGCCTCAAGTCTGTTGCTCCTTATTGGCTCCTTAGATAAATTGCTCCTCGATATATACAAGTGCTCGACTGATGTTACGTTGGCTTTAAACAGTTGCAATGGGCGAAGGGGGAGACCCCACAGCACCTGGCAATCTTAATGGTGGGGCGGTCAATAGAAATCGATAACGATCGTGTTCCTGAAGCCAGTTCCGGAGCGGTGTAAGATAAAACATTTCACCTATATGGATTCCAAGTTTGAAAATACATAATTCATGTAGTGGCAACATGGCCAGGGGTTCGTTGCCTGCTGGGAGAGGAGTAGCTACATCTTCAATGCCGTAGTTGTCAGCAATCATTACGGCAACACCGCTATCTCTAATCCAGTTGTGAAGTTTCTGGTCGCGACCGTCAAGACAAGCAAAAGTATTGTGCAGATCATGCTCGTTGGGTTTTTTATTCATATCAATTAATCCCTGAGCAAATCCTGTATGAAAACAGGCCATGTCACCTTCTTCGATTTCTATTTTGTCGTTTTCCAAAATGCGCATTAGTTCGTCATACCCTACCGACACCCTTTTTCGACCATGACGCTTTTCTAGGTCAATTAATACACCTCGACCTTGGACGCAGGCTTCAGCCATATTCTCTATTCCTAGGGCCCTAGCATTTGACCCCTCATGCCTGGTAAATTCATCCGCATTACTCTTTGTCTTTGGGGATATAATATGTTCATCGCCGCGCCATCCATTATAATAGACTACCTCTGGCTGCCCGTCGTCGTCGGCATCGAACCAACCCCCAACATGGCATAAGCTATCCCACTGTGTTGAATATTGGAGGCATATCAGTGCAGAATCATCGCAAACAACGTCTGTTAATCGTGGATCGCTAATATGAAGAGGTAAATTGAAGTTAGCCAATCCACCCCGTTCTGTAGCAAATAGTCTTGGCGGGAAGCGGCGTGGGTTCAGCAATCGGCCTCCCGGGTAATCTAGCGGCAATGATAAGCAAAATCTTTCCCCAATCTGAACCTCTTTAGCTGCCCTAACAACTCTTTCGGGCGTTAGGAGGTTGAGCCGCCCTTTCTGATCATTTGGGCCAAAGTCTCCCCAGTTAGATCCCTCTGGCCTCTTCTTCCATCTTTTAGACATTTTTTCCGCCCATGACACTATTTGTTGATTTAATAATTTGTCTAACTCCACTAATGGTGTGACAAAATGATATTTTCAGCATTAGACTAGGGGCTGAGCAAAAAATCAAATATTCCCGACGAGATTTGGCTGTTGATGAACATAAAATCTACTCAATCCAGCGTTATGTTGGGGATTTTGGTGATGATAATCGGAATGATTATTCTTGCCAGTACCGACGCAATCTCAAAATATCTTACCATTAGTTTCGCAGTAGTGCAGATTTTATGGATACGTTATATGGCGTTCGCGGCAATTGGCAGTTTCGTTGTAATTAAGAAATATGGTCTCTCAGGGATTCGTACCAATAGGCCGATTGCTCAAATTGCCCGAGCATTAATACTGACGGGTACGAATTTTATGGCTGTGTTTACCCTTAGCATTATGCCCATGGCAGACGCACATGCGATATTAGCTATTTCTCCCTTAATGGTAACCGTCGTATCGGCTCCAATTTTAGGTGAAGTCATCTGTCGACAAAGATGGATTGCTGTTGCGTTTGGCTTCATTGGGGTGCTTATAATTTTGCGTCCTGGTGCTGGGATTTTTGATCCTGTTGCCCTCATCCCGCTGGTCGTAGCACTTTCATTCAGTACTTACACTGTTTTGACAAAAATAATTAGCCGTGACGATCCAAATGAAACCACCCTATTTTATACAGGGATAGTAGGACTGAGTTCACTAACGCCTATCGGTCCTTTTTTTTGGAGCACGCCGACTCCAATTGAATGGTTTTGGTTGGCTGTCGCAGCTGTTTTGGGTTCAATTGCGCATGTTTTTATTATAACCGCGCTTCATCTAGCTCCAGCAAGTATACTGCAACCCTTCAACTATACCATGCTTGTCTGGGCCACGGTTCTTGGTTTTTTTGTCTTTGGAAATCTTCCGGACTTCTGGACTGTTACAGGCGCACTGGTAATAGTTGTTAGCGGACTCTTTGCCTGGTATTGGGAATCACGTCCAAGTTCGATATCCTAAATTAGAAGCCTTTCAATAATTTTTTGAACGCTCAAAGCCTCTCTAACGGATGCTAGAGGATGCGGTTCGCCAGCCAGCCACTTTCCGACATTATCTAGTTGCCTCTGTAAAGTCGTGGTTCTTGGATCATTATCTTCCGAAAGGAAGGGTTGCCAGGTCACATTCTCTGAAGTTTCCAGAAAATAAAAATCACTTATCCTAAAACTTTGTTCAGAACCCCAAATAGTCAATTCTTGACGATCGGGCCCAATGCCACCATTTGATCCGAAAATGTTGATGGGTAACCCGGCGCAATTTATTTGGGATAGTATATGGGTTTCGCAGAGTTTTGGATCAACCGGGTATTTAGGTTGCGAGAACTTGATGTTAGAAGGCCCGAATAGCCGTTCCACAACAAATATAAAGTGGGAGAGAACTTCACGGACGTAACCACCAGATGCTCGAAACCTTAACCAATCGGCTTCCACCTGCCATTCTCGCGGCCATTGTTGATATTGTACTATGATGTCGACGCCTATCACTCTTCCTAATTTCTCATCCTTCAAAGCCTGCTGGGTAGCTTCGAGTGCTTCGGATGATGCTTGAACAAAATTAACGCTGCAGGGTACTGAGCTTTTATCAAAGAGATCTGCTAATTCTTCACTTTCATCATTGTCAACGCCTAAAGGTTTCTCCAAATATACAGGAATATTCGCGTCTATAGCCTGGAGGGCGTAGAGCTTATGAAATTCAGGTGGGCAGGCTACATAAAGTAAATCTGTATTCTGTTCATCGATTATCTGCTGCGGAGTTTCAACAATCTGAATGTCCGGGAACTCCTTCTGTGTTCGTGTTTTGGATATATTCGAAGGATCCCAAACCCCTATAACTTCAAATAATGGATGTTTGGAGAAATTAGTGACCATCCGTCGACCCATGATTCCAAGTCCAACGATAGCTACTTTATATTTTTTCATTTGAGATCCTTGAAGGGGCTAGTTATTAGGTATTCTTTAGAGATTGCTTCATCATTTTAGTATCCTATCGCACAACCGTCTTTACGGGGGTCTGAACCACCGATAAGAACACCATTATCATGGTCAATCCATATACATTGACTTCCTCCAAGCGGTTTATTCATGTTCTCAATTTCGTGTCCCCGGCGTTCAAGTTCCGTAGTTGTTTCATCGCAAAAATTGTCTTCTAGTTGCAGTTTACCATCGATAGCAAAACTTCTTGGTTGGTCCATGGCTTGCTGAATATCTAAGTTTAAGTCCACGATATTACTGATAAAATTACTGTGCCCAGTAGACTGATATTGTCCCCCCATTACACCGAAAGGGCCAATCGTTTGCCCAGACCGCGTTATCATTCCCGGTATTATTGTATGCAAGGGGCGTTTACCCCCCTCTATTCTATTGACGTGATTATTATTAATTTGGAAGGAAGATCCTCTGTTTTGCATTATGACACCCGAGGTGGGCGCCATAATGCCCGAGCCAAAACCTGAGAATAAGGAATTAATAAAGGAAACAGCGTTTCCGCCACCGTCAACACAACATAAGTAAGTGGTATCCGAATGATGTGGAAAATCACTTTCTTCAAAAATTGTAGCCTTTCTAAAATTTATTTGATTAGTCAGGTAGGTAATGTGTTCATCCGAGAGAAGCCACTTGACAGGTATCTCCGAAAAACAAGGATCGGAAATGTAGTGATTACGCTGGCGGTATGCGAGTTTAGTCGCTTCGGCTAGTAGATGAATTCGGTCTACTTCGTTTAAGTCGGTTATTTTGTGTTTAGATAAGATAGATAATATTATAAGCGCACAGATGCCCTGGCCATTAGGGGGACATTCGTGGATAGAATAACCACGGTATTCAGTATCTATTGGATCAACATATTCTGCCGAGCAGGAGGCGAAGTCATCTAGTGTATGCATCCCCCCTAATTCATTGAGGCGAGTAACAATATCCTCAGCTATTTCGCCAATGTAAAATGCATCGCGGCCGTATTTAGCGATTTTCCGAAGGGTCGCTGCTAGCAAAGGTTGGTAAAAGGTTGATCCTATAGCTGGTGCCTTTCCACCGTTTGTCAAAATCCTACTGGATACCTCGTCGCTTAAAAGTTTAGGAAGCAATTCTGCCCAATCGACGCCTACCCTCGGTGCAATTGGAAAACCATTTTCACCATAATATATTGCTGGTCTTAGAAGTTCCTCCATATCCTTACTGCCGTAATCGGAATTTAGTTTTGTCCAGGCGGCCACTGCACCAGGAATCGTAACTGAATGTGGGCTTTCTATTTCTATATTTTCTACGCCGATTTCTTGTAAAGCATCTACACTGGCTGCTAAAGGAGCTTTGCCGGAACCATTCAAAGCGATAGGTGTGGATGACCCTTTTGGCATATATAAAGCGAAACAATCACCGCCAATACCGGTCATGGCAGGTTCAACAACACAAAGCGTTGCACAGGCTGCTATTGCAGCATCAACGGCATTTCCACCGGCTTTAAGGATATCTATACCCACCTGGGTCGCCAATGGATGACTAGTTGCAACCATGGCGGTGGGTGCCATTACGGGAGATCGTCCCGGTCGTTGAAGATTTCGCATGGCACAATCCGCTACTGTTTTCCTCATATAGCTTAATAACCAACATTAGTCTCCAGCAAGCCTAAAAGTCGGCCTTTGGAGACGTTTAGTTGGCATTTTTTGCCTTCGTTAACCGTTTCTTACCCGCGGGCTAATATTTTCTTAGCTACGAGCGTAACTAGATATGCGACGCCAGTAAAAACGAGTCCGTATAAAAACAGCTCTAGATTATCCATGCCAATAACTTCATTTCCAGGCATGGCAAAAGACATTGCTCCCACCATTAAGGCTAGTCGAATTGGCCATTGAATTAGCCCCATGCCGGTTAGGTCACCCATTCCATACAGGTAGCCTTGAAGGCTGGTTGACAGGACGATTACCCCGAGAATTGCGCAACCGAAAACGGTAAGAACGTGTATTGGTGCTCCCTGCATGATTAAGCCAGGATCTAGAACAAAGAAGAAAGGAACAAAATATATTATTGTGCCTAACTTCATGGATTCTACACCGGTCCGCATAGGATTAGCTTGGGCCAGGCTCGCAGCTGCAAATGATCCTAGTGCGACAGGTGGAGTGATATACGAAAGCATGCCCCAATATAACATGAACATATGCACGCCCATCAGTGATAAACCACTGTCCGTCAACGCGGGTGCGAGCGTTAGAGCTAAAA
The DNA here is from genome assembly GCA_964342575.1 of uncultured Nisaea sp. GTDB lineage: Bacteria > Pseudomonadota > Alphaproteobacteria > Thalassobaculales > Thalassobaculaceae. The sequence goes on from CAYFGZ010000013.1 coordinate 7,701, forward strand.
TGATATATGCAACTGTGACAGTTACGCCAATTCCCATAATAAAGCTAGCGAGTGCACCAAGCATAAGTAACAGCGCCACGTTATTTCCTGCTAACTGCAGTAATTCAAAGGCTAAAGTTCCTATTTTTCCGGAGTAAGAAAGCGATCCAACTATTAGTCCAATGCCAACGAGGATAGCTGCTAGCTCTGCGAAAAGGCGGCCCGTTGCTACAAGAAATTCTACGAAACGTTCCCAGTTCCATCTATGTTGTGGGAGGATTTGATTAATAACTAATAATAAGGCTGTCGCATAAAATGGAGCTTGCGCTTCTCGCTGCATAAAGACTAATAAATAAATTAGTAGGACAAAAACGGCTACATAGTACCAACCATCTTTAAGCGTCTGCCTAACCGACGGCAATTCAACTTTTGGCAGCCCTTCTAATTTTTTCTTAGCAGCATATCCGTCGATTTGCATGAAAAGCGCAAAGAAATACAAAACAGATGGAATAACTGCCGCAACGACAATGTCTCGGTATGGGACTTCCAGATTTATTGCCATAATAAAGGCGGTTGCTCCCATAATTGGAGGCATCAGTACTCCACCTGTCGAAGCACACGCTTCCACCCCTCCTGCAACGTGCGGCTGGAAACCAATACGCTTCATGGCGGGAATTGAAAGTGATCCGGTGGTTAGGACATTGGTTATAACACTTCCACTCATCGACCCCATCAACCCGGAAGCAAAAATAGCTACTTTAGCAGGCCCCCCCCTGACATGCCCAAGTAATGAGAAAGCCAGATTTAAAAAGAATTGTCCCCCACCGGTGTATTGAAGCGCAACACCGAATAATAAAAACCCAATCACTAAACCAGCAAAAGCTCTAGTGGGAATCCCAATCAGCGCTTCTGTTGAAAGTGCATAGTACGCAACAGTATCCCATAGAGATTCACTTGTTCCCTCTAGAACCCCGGGCATGTCACCAGCAACCAACGGATAGATCGCAAAAATCACAATAATTACTGTTACTACAGTTCCCCCAGTTCTTCGAACTGCTTCTATGGCGAGTAACACTAAAATCAAGCTCAGCCATTGCATTTTTTTGGGGGCCGAGAACTCCCAGCCTTCGTCGAGCATATCTATCGAGTAGTACACAAACACTAAACAAATAGCCGCTGTTGCCGCAAACAAAACAGCGTCATACCACGTCATCCCCGACTTTCCGTGTTTTTCTGAGACAGGAAAGACTATGAATGCGGTTGGAAGGAGTAATGCTACAATGGCGTAGAAGTATTGGTTTTCTATAGGGACATATCCCGTGAAGCGACCCAGGTTAAATACCTGGTACGCAGAAAATATAATTGACGATATTGAGAGTATAATTAGCAGCCATTGCCAGAATGGATTGAGCCGGCGAAACCTTTGTTCAGTATTCGCCGGCTCATTGTTATTTTCAGCGCTGGACATTTCTTACGCTTTGGTTCCCAGAACTGCGTTAATTAAATATAGGATCTAGGCCAGCAGCTTTAAGCGCTGCCACCCGAGCTTTACCCCAAGCTGCCTTTAAATCCGCTTTGCTCATGCTGTCTTTCCCAGAAAGAGCATTCCAGGCCTTCTTAATCACTGCCTGTCGCCCAAGGAGCATATCCTGATGTTTTTGGGCAGCTGCATCCCATTTCCCGGCTTCTTTATAATAGCGGACAGCACCGTCATGATAGGGCATTGCCCATTGCATGTTTTGATTGTCTAGCTTCCACCCGAGGGCCCCTTTTGCGGCACCTTTGTAATCGTCGTAGTGTTCCACCATCGCCTTTACGATAGCATAGACTTCGCCGGCATCCTGGGTGTCGTTAGCAACCAGAATTGGATAGGGATAATTGGACAGGTGCGGTGGGTTTTTTTTGTCTACCTCTGAACCAATTTTAGCTCTCACTTTTCCGTAGACAGGTGCCGCCGCTGACATACGCTTCCAGCCTTCAACGTCATCATGTGGCACTGGAACCCACCGAAGACCCCGCGGTGAGGCAGCCAATTTTTTTGGACTTGGAGAAACAGTACTAGAAAAAGCAGCATCTGATTGTCCGTTGATTATAGCGTCAAAGGAAGCAGCAAAACCCGACACCTTGACTTTTTCGACGTCATTCCAGGTCAGGCCAGCAAACGCTAGTTGGGCCGCAACATTCCAGTTCAGTGCCGGGGCACCTTGAACCCAAGATACTCGTTTTCCTTTCATATCGGCCATTGTTTTGACACCCGCGTCTTTAGCTGTGGCTAAAGAGAGGCCAAAGGAACCGATATTAGTCATCAAGATACGAATTGGCTGTGGTCCCCATTTTTTATCCGCGAATATGAAAACACCTTCTTGGCCAAAATAAGCGGCAATACCGCACGCACAATAGCCGGCTTTTTTATCCCGAAGCGGAGCCATACGTGATATGTCATTTTTTCCAGGTATTACGCGAAGATTGGTTCCATAATGTTTCTTCAACATATTTCCGATAGCGACAGCCTGCGCGTACCCTGAGGATGTAGTCCCATACGCGGTCCAGGCCGTTTTCTTAGGTACACCGCCAGCTTGGGCTGCCGAAGTTAATGCAAACGCCGCGCCCACTAGCCCCGCTATCAAAGCAGTTTTCTTAAAAATCATCTATTCCTCCCAATTTACAAATTCAAGGCACCCGAAAAATGTGCCTCGATTTTCTCTTATCAGACTGCAATATCTCTGCGATGGTTTCAAGGGTAGATGAAAAAAAATTTTTTGCCAGAGAGCATAAAAATGGTCATTTCTTCCTTTTTCGTGAGTTATGGGTGGCGACTTTTTCACTAATTTTTTGATGTCATCGGAGAAAAGAAGTTTCGCTTTTATAACCCCGCTTATCTAGTTAGTTTTCTTGCACGGTATGAATATAATATTTTACTAGGAGATTGGACGTGATTACAGCAGATTTATCTGGAAAAAGAGCATTAGTGACTGGAGCTTCATCCGGGATTGGAAAAGCCGTTGCTACTTTGCTGGCCCGTTGTGGCGCAACAGTTGCGGTTAACCATTTACTGGATGATAAACGAGGGCAGGAGGTCGTGGAGACAATCAATAAAGAGGGATACCAGGCTATAGCTGCCCCCGGAAATGTGTCTGGTTCACAAAGCGCAGATGACATGGTTTCAAATTCAATCGATGCGCTGGGCGGGTTAGACATTCTTATAAATAACGCGGGTACGGCTGCTACTTTAGAACCTATACCGTTTGAGGATCTTGACGCTATTACGGAGGAACGTTGGCAACAGATTATCTATACCAACGTAATAGGGCCATTCAGATGCTCCCGTAAAGCTAGTGGTGCTCTGAAACTATCGAAAGGCTGTATAATAAATACTGCGTCGATAGCAGGTATTGGAAATGCTGGTAGTTCAATTGCTTACTCGAATTCAAAGGCGGCTATAATCAGTCAAACGCGCTGCTTAGCGCGGGCATTGGCTCCTGATATTCGAGTCAACGCCGTGGCACCGGGGCTCACGCGAACTGCTTGGACTGAACCATGGAAGGAGGAGAGCAAAAAAGCTTCAATAGAATCCTCGTTATTGAAAAGAATGGTTGAGCCGGAAGAAGTAGCTCAGGGGATGCTATTTTTGGCTGTTAATCCAGCTATGACGGGTCAAACTATCGTTATAGATAATGGTAGACTACCAACTTAGTAAGTAGGTGTTGTTTAGCGTTTTTGTTAAACTTTATGAAGGTGAGAATGGAAATAATGAGAGCATACGAAATAACTTCTGATGGTGGAATAGAACAGCTGTCTTTGAATGAAAGAGAGGTGCCGCCGCTTAAAAGTGGGGAGGTGTTGGTTAGGATGAAGGCGTCTTCTGTAAATTATCGGGATTTGATGACGGTGTTGGATCCAGTGTCGCGAGGCATCCCTTTTCCTAGAATACCAAATTCGGATGGAGCCGGTGTAGTGGAAGAAATTGGTCCTGGGGTTACTCGCTTTAAAGTTGGCGATCGTGTGTGTGGTATCTTTATGCAGGGTTGGATCGACGGGGCCATTCATTCCTCTTATATGAAGACTGCGCTTGGGGGAACAGCGGAAGGAATGCTGGCTGAATATGGGGTGCTAAATCAGGATGGACTCGTGTTAATACCGAAAGAACTATCTTTCGAAGAGGCCGCGACGTTACCTTGTGCGGCTGTTACGGCTTGGAATAGTTTGTTCGAAACCGGTAGGGTGAAGTCCGGGAGCAAGGTACTTCTGTTAGGTACCGGTGGAGTCTCAATCTTTGCTCTACAGTTTTGTAATATGGTTGGAGCTCAAGCGATAATCACTTCGTCTAGTGACAAAAAATTAGAGCGTGCAAAATCGCTTGGAGCATGGTCCACAATTAATTATCTATCAGAATCGGACTGGGACAATAAAGTATTGGCTTTAACTGATGGAGAAGGTGTTGATCACACTGTAGAAGTGGGCGGTGCAGGAACGCTAGAAAAGACGATTAATGCAACAAAAGTTGGCGCAAGTATAGGGCTTATTGGCGTTTTGGCTGGCGGAAAGGTAAACCCCAACACGATCATGAGAAAATCCATTAAGTTGCAGGGAATCTATGTTGGAAGTAGGCGAATGTTCGAAAATATGAACAAAGCAATTTCTGAAAACAGTATAAAACCAACTATTGATAAGGTGATTGATTTTGAAAATGCCAAGGAAGCTTTTAAAATAATGGAAGAAGCACAGCATTTTGGAAAACTGGTTGTGAAGATATAAAAAACTTTAATCCGGCGATCAGTTTGAAAATTGACCTCTGGTTTAACCTATGTAAGTGTCGTTGTTGTTTGAGATGGATATCTTTATTAATGGTTCTCGGAGGAGGAAATGACTGAAGCTTTCATTTGTGATGCTGTTCGGACACCAATCGGGCGTTATGGCGGCGCTTTATCAAAGGTGCGGGCCGATGACCTGGCGGCACTTCCTATAAAAGAGCTAATGAAAAGAAATACCGACATGGATTGGTCAAGGGTAGACGATGTATACTATGGTTGTGTTAACCAGGCCGGTGAAGATAATCGAAATGTGGCTCGAATGGCGCTGCTGTTGGCTGGAATTTCCCCCGAAGTGCCTGGCGCTACTGTTAATAGATTGTGTGCATCAGGCATGGAGGCGGTAAATGCTGCGGCTCGGGCAATAAGATCTGAAGAAGGAAGATTATTTGTTGCTGGAGGCAGTGAGAGTATGAGCAGAGCTCCATTTGTTATGGCAAAGGCTGAAACGGCCTTCGCCCGCTCGGCGGAAATTTATGATACCACGATTGGGTGGCGTTTTGTAAATCCCAAAATGGAAAGTCAGTATGGGTCTGATTCTATGCCTGAAACTGGGGAGAATGTTGCAGAAAAATTTCAAATCAGACGAGACGATCAAGATAAATTTGCCCTGGGAAGTCAGCAAAAGACAGGCAAAGCAATAGCCAGTGGACGCATGTCGAAAGAGCTTGTTGCAGTGGACATACCCGGGCGACGCGGTGAAGTTATAACGGTTGACAAGGACGAGCATCCAAGACCAGAAACTACTTTAGAGGGGCTGGCAAAATTACCGACGCCTTTTCGAAAAGAGGGCGGCACTGTTACTCCCGGTAATGCGAGCGGAGTGAATGACGGGTCCGCAGCTATGATTATTGCTAGTGAAGAAGCAGCTAAAGAACACGGATTAAAAATTAGGGCTCGGATCTTGGCGTGTGCGACTGCGGGAGTTGAGCCTCGTATAATGGGAATTGGACCGGCGCCAGCATCCCAAAAAGTACTGGAACGTGCAGGACTCAAAATTTCTGATATGGATGTTATAGAATTAAATGAAGCATTTGCTAGTCAGGCTCTAGCTACTCTTAGAGAACTAGGAGTAGCTGATGATGACCCCAGAGTTAATCCCAACGGAGGAGCTATTGCTCTTGGACATCCGTTGGGCGCTTCGGGTGCCAGACTTATTTTGACGGCGACGCAAGAGCTTGAGGACACAGGTGGCCGTTACGGGCTCTGTACTATGTGCATTGGTGTCGGACAGGGGATGGCAACGATTATAGAGAAGGTTTGATATTGCATTTTGATGCCAATGCGGATGATCTACTAGTTGGGGTTGTCGGGGGCGGGGCAATGGGGCAGGGGATTGTTCAAGTTGCCCTGCAGGGTGGCATGCGCGTTGTGCTGTTTGATTCTAAGGAAGGCGTTGCCACCCAAGCCAAAGAAGCAATTTTTAGCAGGCTAGATAGAGCGGTAGATCGGGGGCGCTTTGAGTCAAAGGCCGTAGAGTTGATGAAAACTAAAATTGTCTTAGCAGATGATATCGAAAAGTTTTCTGAATGTAAGGTAGTTATTGAGGCTGTGTTTGAGGACTTAGACATAAAGCTTAATGTCTATAGTGAACTGGAAAAGCATATATCTCCGTCTTGCATAATTGCCTCCAATACATCCTCTTTACCTATAAGCTCATTAGGCCGGTACTGTGCTAATCAAAGTAGGTTCGCTGGACTTCATTTTTTTAACCCTGTGCCCGTTATGCACCTTGTAGAAGTAATCAAGGGACCATCTACAGATGGTTGGGTTATAGAGGGTTTAAGAAAACTTGGAGAACGGATGGGGAGAACGCCTGTCATTGTTAGGGACGCTCCCGGCTTTCTGGTAAACACGGGTGGGAGGGCTTTTACGACAGAGGCACTGCACATTCTGCATGAAGGTGTTGCTGTCCAAGCACAGGTGGACGCCGTCATGCGAGACTGCGCCCATTTTAGAATGGGACCATTTGAATTGATGGATTTGACTGGCGTCGATATTAATTACCCAGCTTCTTTGATTATGCACGAACAAAATTCATACGATCCTCGCATAAGAACAGTACCGTTTCATAAATCTTTGTTCGATGCGGGCAGATTTGGACGCAAAACAGGTTATGGAAATTATCGATATGATAAAGATGGAAAGATGGTTGATCCACCTAGTCCTGATTATGTTCCAAAGCGAAAAAAAGCAGAAAAAGTTGTCATCGCTGAAAGTGAAGAAATATTCTCAGATATATTTGCTGGAGCCCATATAACAGAGATTGATGATGGTATGAGCCCTATCGTTACATCTCTTTTGGGTGAAGATTGTTCGACATATGCAAGTAGAACCGGAGTAGACTATACTCGTCTAATAGCGATCGACCCAACAGGGGATCTATCATCTCGTGTCACTGCTATGACGCCGCCGGGCTGCAACCTGGAAAAATTGGATGAGGTAGCAGCTTTGGTTATCAGCAATGGCAGGGCCGTTACTGCTATCAAAGATTCTCCCGGTTTTATTTCTCAACGCATTAGGGCTATGATTGGAAACTTGGGATGTGAAATGGCCAATATAAAGTTGGCGACGCCATCCGATATCGATCTGGCGATGCGTTTGGGTTTGAACTATCCGATGGGGTCTTTGGAAATAATAAAAGATTTTGGAGTTAAAACAGCGTATAAAATTATGCTCACGATGCAGGATATAACCGGGGATGACCGTTATAGACCAAGTCCTTGGTTACGGAGAAGGGCTCTGCTGGACTTGGATGTTTATGCCCCTTCCTAATAGAGGTTGTAGCATTAGCGGGTTACGCGTTTGATTATCAGCTGTATTTAATAGTGACCGATAAACCGCGAGGTTTTCAACCACCCTTTGGACGTAGTTGCGGGTTTCTGCATAGGGTATTCGTTCGATCCAGTCGGTGATATCAACGTGTACGTCCGATGGGGTGCCTCTTTTTTTTAACCATTTCTTTACATTGTGAGGGCCAGCATTATAAGCGGCGAGAGCTAGAACGTAATTTCCTTTATATTTCTCTATTAACTTTGCTAAATATACTGAACCTATTTTTACGTTGTAGCCAATGTCTCTTGTTAGTTGCGATTTTTTGAACTTGATGTTTAATTTTTTGGCTACCGCTTGACCTGTTCGAGGCAGAATCTGCATATATCCAAGGGCCCCACTTCGACTCTTTGCGCGTGGATCAAAGTTACTTTCTTGTCGAACAACAGATAGTACCAAGGCTAATTCGATATTCTTGAGAACTGGAAGTTTTGGTGTGGGGTAGCCAGTATCAACTGAGATTATACCCTTTCGAGCAGCCCGTCGGGCTGCGTAGACAGCTAGATCGGTTCTTCCTATATCTTTGGCAGAAGAAGTTACTAACTTTGCATCTTGGGGTGATATAACCGCCCTTGCTGCAGTTTTTATAAAATCACTAGCTAGTTCGCCCTCTTCAACTTTGTGAAGCCATTTGGCGATTTTAGTCAATTCAATGATTTTCGGATGATGGGGTTCGTTATTATTAGGTTGCAACGGGCCTGGAAATCGTAATGTTTTCATGCCTAATCGCTCGCTAGCCAGTTGTCCGTAAAAAGTAGTTGGATACGCTGATGCAAGTTGATACCATTTTTTTGATTCAAGGTTTAATTTTTGTTTTGCGAATGCTCGACCGGCCCAATAAGAAGCTCTACTTTTACTTAATGGAGTTCTTACATTGTTATACATTTCGATAAAATATCTAGCTGCTTCTTCAGGTTTGTCTAAGTATTGGACTGCAATCCAACCAGCGAGCCATTGGGCTTCAGCATAATAAATGCCCGTTTTTTGAATATGAGACTTTGCTAGCTGATAGGCTTCGCCGAACTCATTTTCGTCGAGTGCGTAACGAATTTGCCGTGCTCGTTCCCTCCACCATAGCCGCGGGTATTTTTGGTTTTTTCCCACATTCCACAACAATTCTCTTGCTTTTTTTTTCATCCCTTTACGATGTCGCCACCGTAGGCGTTCATAAACTAAACCTGGATCGTTTCTTAGAATGGGTGGAACTTTCTCTATTGCGGGATCTACGGCACCCATCATATGTCTTAATCGCAAACGAGCTTCTGCTAGCCTACGTTCGTCTTTTGTTACATAGGGGTACATTTTTTGTGAGGATCTTATATAGCCTCTCCATAAAAAGTGATCGAGCCTTTCCCAGGATAGCCCCGGGGTTATTATATTTTTGTACCGTCGGGATAACATTCGCTGTTGTTTTCGCGTTAGTAATTTATTTTGCCATAAAGACTGAACCGCTGAATTTCTTCGATCCTTATCGTCTAACGATTCCAGAGCACTGATCCACTTTAGGTGGCCGGTTGTTGTTTTTGGAAAATATTCACTAAACCAAACATCTTTTTCGTGAGCTGTTATCTTCCCGTCCATTAATGTTTCCGCTTTTGTAATTAACCGATTGCGTTCCGGCCAAATCGGGTGGGCTTTAATAAATTTTGCGGTTTCCTCGAAACCGTATAGCGATTTCGCATGCCTTATGCTTAACCATTTGATAACTTTTTCTAGTTCTTCGTTGCGAGGATATCGTTTATTTTTTTTCAACTGGTCCCAGGCGCCTGCTTTGGCGAGCCGCAGCGCTAGTTGGTAATTAGTTACTATAGTTGTGGGAAAACCTCTGTTGGTTATAAAAACAGGCTTCGGCATCGGGATCGCAGGAGTTGCTCTCTCCAGAATATCCTGTTTCTCGCGCAGAGAATCTGTGGCGAACGTCCTCATTGAGAGTAACAAGGTGAAACTCAATACGAGGAAAAAAATTTGACGTACTTTCAATGTATCCTGGCCAATTGGTATATAATTTAGTTCCAAAACACTATCTTTCCTATGGCATTGTAACCGCAATTTTGCAAATAAAAGTGCCGTGAGGTAAGCTCAGATGTCATCCAACCACTTGCCGCTTTAAAGAGTACATCGTATGGTTAGGATATATTCATGATATAAAAGGGTTGTGAGATGGCTTATAACGTAGGAAATCCGCTATTTAGAGGGTCGCTAGTGGCGTTAATTACGCCTTTTGTAAATGGCGTTGTGGACGAAGCGGCATATAGAAAATTGGTAGAATGGCAGATAGAGGAAGGCACAGACGGCCTGGTTCCCGTCGGTACAACTGGAGAATCGCCGACTTTGAGCCATGATGAGCACAAAAAAGTTGTGGAACTTTGCATAGATGAAGCAAATGGTAGGGTCCCAGTTATAGCGGGGGCTGGATCAAATTCCACTGCTGAAGCCATCGAATTTACGGCACACGCTAAGTCGGCGGGTGCCGATGCTGCATTGCATGTTACTCCATACTATAATAAACCAACTCAGGAAGGCATGTTCCAGCATTTCATGGCCATAGCTGACGCCGTCGATTTACCGATAATTATATATAACATCCCGCCCCGAAGCGTTATTGATATGAGTGTGGGAACTATGAAGCGTCTAGCAGCGCATCCAAATATTGTAGGTGTAAAGGATGCGACCCAAGATTTAGTCCGCCCGCTGGCAACCCGTCTGGAGATTGGGCCAGACTTTTGTCAGCTGTCCGGGGAGGATGCCACTATAGTTCCCTATTTATCGCAAGGTGGACACGGTTGTATATCTGTAACTTGTAACGTAGCACCGGGACCTTTATCAAAATTGCACAAAGCTTGGCAGAAAGGAGATTTAGATACAGCAAGAGAAATTAACGATCGACTCCTGCCGCTGCATGACGCGTTGTTTTGTGAAACAAGTCCTGGACCAGTGAAATATGCAGCTCATTTGCTGGGACTTTGCTCCGCGGAAGCTAGATTGCCGATTTGTGAAATAGCTGATTCGAGTAAAAATAAGGTAGCGTCAGCAATGCGGCATGCTGGGTTGATAAATTGAGTTTTTTGTCGTAGGACGCTAGGAGAATGACAAAGTGGGTGACAGGACCTTGCGTGCTATTGCTCAGAATAGGAGAGCCCGGTACGATTATTTTATAGATGAAACGCTGGAGACAGGGTTGATTCTTCAAGGAACGGAAGTGAAAAGCCTCAGAAGTGGAAGAGCCAGTATAAATGAGGCTTACGCGGGCGAGTCGCTCGGTGATTTGGTTTTATTTAATCTTCATATTCCCGAATATACTGCAGCTAATCATTTCAACCATGAACCGCGCCGCCCCCGCCTGTTGCTGGTGCACAAAAAAGAAAAGAATCGATTGCTTGGTCTGGTGAGACGTGAGGGTTGCACCCTTGTTCCAATGAAACTTTACTTTAATGCTCGAGGCATAGCAAAGCTAGAGATAGGTGTTGCACGCGGAAAGCGGAAAATTGATAAGCGACAGGATAAAAAAACTAGAGATTGGCAGAGAGAAAAATCAAGATTATTGCGAGAAAAACGTTAATTATTAACTGAGTTCAATACTTTTTTAGCTTGTTCGAAAACACTTTCAAACATTTTAGGGGTTAATCGCCCAGTATTGGTATTATAGCGGGAACAGTGAAAAGAACTGAAAACCCTTATATGTCTTTCTGTAACGAATTTCCCCCCATGCTTAAATTTGAAGTCAGCTTTCCTGAGGTTTAAGGCATCGAGCGTAGCATTATGGGCTATTTGGCCCAGCGTAATAATTGCTTTTAAGTTAACCATGCTGTTTATTTCCTGCCGAAGAAAGTTGTTACATGATTTGATTTCACTGCCAATGGGCTTATTTTCTGGAGGGACACAACGGACGGCGTTAGTTATCCTGCAATCTACAAGCTCTAATCCATCGTCAACTTTCGACATGTAGGTGCCTTGACTCAATTTAAATTTGCTAAGAGTTGAGAATAATAAATCTCCGGCCCAATCTCCAGTAAACGGTCTACTTGTTCTATTAGCTCCTCTGAGGCCTGGAGCTAACCCGACAATCAGGAGCCTACTAGAGATTTTTCCAAAAGAGTAGACTGGTCCATTGTACCAGTCCGTATATTTTTGTTTGTTGGATAGTCTGAAGTCATGAAGTCGCGGACACAAGGAGCAGTTGGCTTTTGGTTCGTGTTTGCGTGGAATAACGTTAAGCGCCATATGAATACCGTATTTCCCGTTATTTGCGTTTGTAGCGTTTACCATTAAATTTTTTTAACAAAAGCTCAAGGTTGCCGGGAAATAAAATATAATTTGTTGTGCTGCGAAAATAGCCTAACTCAGTATAAGAACACCCGTATTTATCCATCTTCTTTTATCCCTTACTAATTTGAATTAGAATACTTGCCAGCTTAGTCCGACAAAGTATAGAAACTTAAAAAACAAAACTTTCTTGAATGGAGTTGGATGGCATGATTTTGGTAGGTGTTGGCTCGAATGTTGCGGCAGCGGGATTCAATACTCCGCTCGAGACCATATGGGCTGCACTTTCAATTTTTCCAGATTATGGCATAAATATTGATGGCTATTCTGCGTGGTACGAAACGGCACCCGTACCATCTTCCAGCCAGCCATGGTTTGTTAATGGTGTTTTGCAAGTTGGGACTGATCACGAGCCCGATATTACGTTACAGATGCTGCATAAAATAGAAGCTAGGTTTGGACGCCAAAGGGTGAAACGGAACGAAGCCAGAACTTTAGATCTAGACTTATTGGATTTCAATGGTTTGGTAACAAAATACGGAAATACCGTTATTTTACCCCACCCGAGAATTGGTGAGAGAGCTTTTGTCCTTTTGCCGTTGAGGGATGTTTGCCCGACTTGGATTTCTCCTTCAACAGGCTGCGGCATCAAAGATTTGATAGCGCAATTACCAAGAGAGCAGTTGATAAGAAAGATTCCCTCTTCCTGAAAAGAAAAAACAGTTTAACTTCTTTTTAATGTTGGCTATTGCCGAAGCATTAGGTTTGGTCGTATAAGTTAGCCGACTGGTTTCAACTCTTGGGAAATGGATAATCCAATGGCTCGTGTAACTGTAGAAGATTGCATAGAGAAGATATCTAACAGGTTCGATTTGGTAATGGTTGCTGCCCGCCGTTCTAGAGATGTTGCATCAGGAGCAGAGATTACAGTGGATAGGGATAATGATAAAAATCCTGTAGTTGCTCTTCGCGAGATAGCCGACGATATGATTCCAGTTGATGATATCCGTGAATCTTTGGTGAAGGGCTTGCAGCGGCATGTGGAAGTAGATGAGCCGGAAGATGATGAAAACGAGGACATTCAATTGGATGAAAATACGTTCATCGCTGGAACGTTGGACGTGCCAGGACAGGATGGGATGGTAGGTTACGGGACGAAAACAGCGGATGAAATGGGGATGCAAATTCACGAAGGTAAAGCCGTGAGCGGGCAAGTTTTTGAGGACGTTGAAGATTCTATCTTATCCGATGAGAGTTGAACAAATCTTCTATAAATGAAGATTGCCAGGTTTGATAAGTAAGAAGGTTTGACTTGTACCTGGGGAATTTAAGGTGATCCGACAGTACGAATTAGTCGAACGTGTAAAGTCTTATGATCCCACGGCAGATGAGGATGCATTGAATCGCGCCTATGTGTTTGCGATGAAAGCACATGGGGCTCAAAGAAGAGCATCGGGCGATCCTTATTTCTCACACCCGCTAGAGGTCGCCGGCATCCTGACTGGGATGCAACTCGACCATCATACCATTATAACAGCACTCCTTCACGATACAGTGGAAGACACCAAGGCTACGGTCGCTGACATTGAACTTATGTTTGGCGGTGAAATAGCCAGTTTGGTAGATGGTGTTACTAAATTAAGTCGAATAGGCCTAGTCTCCGACAACAGGAAACAGGCTGAAAATTTTCGAAAGTTAGTTATAGCGATGTCGGATGATATTCGAGTGCTGCTAGTAAAGTTGGCTGATCGTTTGCACAATATGAGAACTTTGAAATTTATAGAGGACGGGGAGAAACGAAGACGTATAGCCTTCGAAACTATGGATATATACTCCCCTTTAGCTGAGCGCATAGGCAGCCATGAAATAAAAGACGAACTGGAATATCTAGCATTCAAAGAACTAAATACCGATGCCTTTGATACGGTAACAGCGAGGCTTGATTTTTTGGTGAGCAGGGGGGGGGACATTATATCGCAAATTGAAACAGAATTGCTAGAGACATGTGTCGCTTCTGGTTTAGACGTAAAGATTTCAGGTCGAGCCAAATCGCCATATTCTGTCTGGCAGAAAATGCAGCGAAAAAGTGTGGCTATAGAGCAGCTGTCCGATATTGTTGCATTTCGTTTGCTGGTACCAAGTCCTATGGATTGTTATAGGGCGCTAGGTATCATTCACAGTGTTTACCCAGTACTACCGGGTCGCTTTAAGGACTATATAAGTACCCCTAAGCCAAACGGGTATCAGTCCCTTCACACTGGAATAATTGGCCCTAAAAGACAACGGGTGGAAATTCAGATACGGACTCAAGAAATGCACGAAGTAGCAGAATTAGGGGTTGCGGCGCACTGGAGTTATAAGCAAGGAAAAGAGGGAGTTAGAGAAGGAAAACAATACAGGTGGTTAAGGGAGTTATTGGATATACTGGAACAGGCCTCGGATCCAGAGGAATTTTTGGAGCACACTAGGCTGGAAATGTATCAGGATCAAGTTTTTGCATTTACACCAAAGGGAGAATTGATAGCACTTCCCCGGGGTGCAAATCCTGTTGACTTTGCTTATGCTGTTCACTCCGAAGTTGGAGATACATGTGTTGGGGCCAAAATCAATGGAAAGTTGCGCCCACTTACTACCCAACTTGAAAATGGTGATCAAGTGTTTATAGAAACATCTCAGGATGCGTCTCCATCCCCTCTGTGGGAGCAGTTTGTAGTAACAGGTAAAGCAAAGGCTGCAATTCGCAGGTTTGTGAGGAACGAACGGTACGAGCAATTTTGCGATCTTGGCAAAGCAATTCTGCAGAAAACACTCAAGAAAATGGGTGTCAGATATTCACAAAAATTATTATTACAGTCGATGGAAACTTTGAAATTCGATAATGTTGAAGACGTATTAGCCGCTGTAGGGGAGGGTGTTGTTTCAGCGCAGGAGGTTGTGCAGGCTGCATTGCCTGATAAAAGTTATACCAATCGCCAATCCCATAACAATGTAGTGTCGATTAATAAAGGAAAGAAAAACGATTCTATACCGTTGAAGGGTCTTATTCCTGGCATGGCATTTCATTATGCTCATTGCTGTCATCCATTACCTGGTGAGAGGATTGTGGGAATAGCGACGACGGGCAAAGGCGTCACTATACACACGACTGATTGTGAAACGTTAGAAGGTTTTCAATCTATGCCGGAACGTTGGTTGGATGTATCTTGGGATATAGATTCGAGTTCTTCAAAACAAATAGGACGGTTGGGAGTAGTGTTGGAAAATGAACCTGGAAGCCTTGGTAGCCTGACATCGACTATTGGAAAAAATTCAGGGAATATTATAAATTTAAAAATTGTTACAAGATCTACGGATTTTTTTGAAATGCAGATCGATGTCGAGGTAAATGATATAAAGCATCTCCGGAACATTATAGCTGCGTTACGTGCAACGCCCGTCATAACTTCGGTTGAAAGAGCTAGAGGGTAACCAAGCCCAAAGTGGGGAAGTTATTTGTGAATTTAAGTTAGATAAGAACTATCGAGACAGATATAAAAACCTATTTTTTTCAGACTAAGGTATTTGATATGAAACATCTGAGACTAGGGGTTAATGTTGATCATGTTGCAACTCTTAGAAATGCTCGTGGGGGCGAATTTCCTGACCCCGTTAGGGCAGCAAAGATAGCGGCAGAGGCCGGCGCTGATGGGATAACAGCCCATTTAAGAGAGGACAGAAGGCATATACAGGACAGGGATCTAGAGCGACTGGTAGATGAGGTGGAACTCCCATTAAATTTCGAAATGGCTGCTACTTCGGAAATGCTTGGGATCGCGAAAAGATTGAAACCTCATGCTGTTTGCATAGTTCCAGAGAAGCGAATTGAAATAACTACAGAGGGTGGATTGAATGTGGCCGGGCAACAGGAACGGTTAAAAGCCTATTGCGGTGAACTTGCTGATGTGGGCTCGCGTGTCTCATTATTTATTGAAGCAGATAAGCGCCAGCTTGAAGCATCCATAAACCTTGGTGTTCCGGTCGTTGAACTTCATGCGGGCACTTATTGCGATTCAGATAGTTTTCGACGAGGACGCGAATTGAAAAAACTAATAGAAGGTGCAGCGATAGCCCAGGAAATGGGTTTAGAGTGTCACGTCGGTCATGGGCTGAATTTTGAAAACGTGGAACCAGTAGCGGCAATTCCTAGCCTGGTTGAAGTTAACATAGGACATTTTTTGATAGGAGAAGCGATATTTCTTGGTTTAAGACAATCTATAGAAAAAATGCGTCGGATAATTGACAATGCACGGAGTTAAAGACAGATTTTTGTTGCTAACTAAAAGTATGGGTGAATGATGATAATTGGCATTGGAAACGATATTGTTGATATTAACCGAATTGGGCGCTTGTTAAACAAATTCGAACATAAGTTCGTTGACAGAGTTTTTACAGAGGAAGAGAAAACACGGGCGACTAAGAGTTCTAATCCTGCAGCGATTTTTGCGAAGAGGTTTGCAGCAAAAGAGGCGGCGTGGAAAGCCTTAGGTGATGAGAAACAGATGGGAATTAGGTGGAAAGATTTGAAAATTAGAAATTCTTTATCGGGGCGCCCCATTTTAGAAATGTTTGGCGCGGCGGCCACTAGGTTAGATCTCCTCATACCTTCGGGGATGGTATCACGCCTAGATTTGAGCTTGTCTGATGAACCTCCATTCGCCCAAGCATTCGTGGTCATTTCGGCAGAGAATAAAAAAACTAATTCATTGCGTAGGCAAGCAGCAGAGCATGGGTTGTAGAATTAATAATGTCGAAGGTATTTTTTAAGAAATCGGGCGATATCTGGGAGTTAGTTAAAACTATTGTTGCTGCTGTATTAATTGCCGGCGTTGTACGGACTGGAGCCTACGAACCATTTAATATTCCCTCTGGTTCCATGATCCCAACGCTTTTAGTTGGCGATTATCTTTTTGTGTCGAAATTTTCATATGGCTACAGCAAGTATTCATTGCCATTCTCTCTACCTATAATTTCGGATAGAATATTTTTTACAGACCCCCAACGGGGTGACGTGATTGTATTTAGAAAACCTACTGACCCAAATACTGACTATATTAAGAGGTTAATTGGGATGCCTGGGGAAAAGATACAAATGATTAACGGGAGCCTGCATATTAATGGTCAGAAAGTGAAGCGAAGAAAAATAGTTGGTCGCGCGGGATATGATCCCTTTGGCCGCAGAGTTTCAGTTCCTCAGTTCATCGAAACGCTTCCAAACGGGGTGAATTACAAAATACTCGAGTTAATGGGGGACGACGGTGAAGCAGACCATACGAGAGTTTTTGTGGTTCCGCCGAAACACTATTTTTTGATGGGGGATAATAGAGATAATTCAGTAGATAGCAGAGACAAAAGCGTTGGAATGGTTCCAGTAGAGAATTTAATAGGAAGAGCAGAAATACTGTTTTGGGCATGGGATCCGCAATGGTCATGGTGGCAAATATGGAACTGGCCGCGCGCTATACGGGTAAGTCGCATATTTAGTATCATCCAATGAATATGACGTCATTTAAGCTTAAATCTCTCGAAAGCCTTGTCGGGCATCAGTTCAAAAAACCGGAGGTATTAAAACAGGCTCTGACGCACGCCAGTGTAGAAAGATCCTCCTGGAATGTATACGAACGCCTTGAGTTTCTAGGCGATCGAGTTTTAGGTCTGGTTATAGCTCAGACACTCTTACATAGATTTCCAGAAGAAAGAGAAGGTCAGATATCCCGCCGGTATGCGCAATTAGTTCGTAGAGAATCACTGGCTATAGTGGCTCACAAAATAAATTTTGGAAATTATCTTCTTATTTCGGCTGGAGAAGAAGCCGCGGGCGCTCGTGAAAGCATCACCATTTTGTCTGATGCATTGGAAGCTGTAATAGGTGCCCTCTATTTAGATGGGGGGTTAAATGCTGCCGAAAAATTTATTTTAGAACATTGGGGGCCGTTGTTGGAATTAGATCAGGAACCTCCTCTAGACTCCAAGACCGCATTGCAAGAATGGGCACAACGTAGACAGTTTGATTTACCTCGCTACGCTGTTATCTCTCAGGCTGGTCCCGCTCATTCCCCAAAATTTATAATAGAGGTTTCGTTGGGAAATTTTCAACCCCAGAGAGGTTCGGGGACTTCCAAGCGTCAAGCCGAACAGATGGCTGCGAAACTACTATTTGATCACGCCAGGCGTGTTAGCGAATGCTGAAAACGACCAAAGCTGGTTTTGTTGCTGTTATTGGGGCTCCAAATGCAGGGAAATCCACACTTGTTAATCGGCTTATTGGCTCGAAAATATCAATTGTTACCCACAAAGTTCAGACAACAAGATCGATAATTAGGGGTATTGTTATTCGCGGGAATACCCAGATCGTCTTTGTTGATACCCCAGGGATATTTGAACCCAGAAGACGCTTAGATCGAGCTATGGTCGATGCTGCTTGGCGAGGTATAGGCGATGCAGATTTAGTTGTGCTGGTTCACGATGTTCAAAAAAATATCATCGATGATGACACGTATAAAATTTTGAAAGTACTTCGCACTATTGATCGAAAAATAGTTTTGGCTTTGAACAAAGTTGATTTGATAAGCACAAAGGCATTATTGCCACTCGTGGCAAATTTCAATGAAATTTTTGATTTTGATTCCTCTTTCATGATTTCTGCAGAAAATGGCAAGGGTTGCGAAGATTTGTTGTTGTATCTAGAGGCTCAAATGCCATCGGGTCCATGGTTCTACCCAGAAGACGAAATCTCTGACCTTCCCGAGCGTCTATTGGCAGCGGAACTGACAAGGGAACAAGTATTTTTGAGATTACATGAAGAATTACCTTATGGAACCACTGTGGAAACCGAAGAATGGAGTGAGCGAGAGGATGGAGCCGTAGTAGTCAACCAGATTATTTATGTTAAGAAATCTGGTCATAAGAAAATTACGTTGGGACGCGGTGGTTCGATGATTAGGGCCATTGGCAGTGCAGCTAGGAATGAACTACAGAATATTTTGGGGCGACCCGTACATTTGTTTTTATTCGTGAAAGTACGAAAGAATTGGATGGAGGATCCAGATAGGTATAAGTTATGGGGACTTAATCCAGATGCGTGAATTCGATGATTGAGTGGGAAGATGATGCGGTAATATTACGCGTTACCCCTCACGGCGAAAACTCAGCTGTTGCAATATTGCTTACTCATGAACACGGGAAACATGCTGGGTTCGTGCGTTCAGCAAACAGCAGGGGGACAAGAGGATTTTTGGAGTTAGGAAATAGAGTTAGGGTCACTTGGAAGGCTAGACTACTAGAACATCTAGGGAACTACAAAATTGACCTAGTCAAGAGCGTTGCATCTAACTTTTTTGATGATCCTTTAAAAATGATGGGATTAACGGCCGTAGTGTCGATAGCAGAAGAGGCACTGCCAGACAGAGAGCCTGCTCCAGAAATTTATCACGGATTGCTTGCATTAATGAGCACGATGCTCACTGAAGACGTTGAAGTGTGGTTGGCTGCGTATATTCGATGGGAAATTGGTTTTTTGAGCGAATCAGGATTCAGCCTTGATCTAGAGCGCTGTGCTGTCACTGGAACAAACGAAAATTTGGTTTTTGTTAGTCCAAAAAGTGGCCGCGCTGTATCCGCTTCCGTGGGCAATAAATACAGAACAAGACTTTTAGCACTCCCTGGTTTTCTGACACAGAAAGGATTCAAAGGTAGAAAAGAGTTTACTGATGGCCTAAAACTCACAGAATATTTTCTGAGTAAACATATTTTTGGCTCCTACAACAAACCTATTCCAAAGGCCCGAGAAAGATTCTTCGAGTTCGTAGAAAAAAGCCTATAATGACAACTAGGGCATTAGATAGGCTGCCAGTGCTCAAACTTGTGGATTATTTATAGTGATGGTCGAGTATTGATTTTTCGTAACTCGGGCAGCAGTTCTTTAGACATCAGGTTCATACTGTCGATAGACAAGTTTCTTGGCATACCAACCCAGTGTGTTCTAATTATCAGATGGTTCATTCCAAACTCCTCCCAATAGGGGCGCAATCCTTCGAAGCACTCCTCGGGTGAACCGAGAATAAATCGTCCCTTAATTAAATCCTCGAGTTCTTGGTCAAAAGTCTCATTTTCTGGCATGACTTTATCTTGCCCCCATTTTGCGTAATCTTGATATTTTCCAAATAGATAAGAGCCCGCAAGTTCCAAAGCCTCTTTTTTATTTTTTGCGCAAAACACTTCTTTCATTACAGGCAGTTCCTCCGGCGCGGTTTTTCCGTTCTCCTTTAGTGCCTCATTGTAGATCTTCATATGACGTTGAATTGTCTCAAGTTGTGAGTGAGGATTTACAAACCAAGCGTCAGACATCCTGGCGGCACGGCGTATAGCCTTGTCATTGTTGGCTGCCAGCCAAATTGGGGGTCGTGGCTTTTGTATAGGACGGATATTCATCTTTACATTATTCAGAACACATGTTTCACTATTATGTGTGACGCTTTCTTCCACCCACAGTCTTTGAATCAGTTCCAAATATTCTTCAAATCTTGCAACGCGTTTTCCTTTTGGAACAGCAAATGCGTCGAACTCTGTATCTCGGTAACCAAGACCCACGCCAAAAATTAACTTGCCTTTAGAGATGACGTCCAAGCTTGCGACCGTTTCTGCCGTGTAAACTGGATTATGAAGATTTAACAATAAAATGCCCAGAGCAATGTTCATGTCTCCTGCTTCTGGTATAAGGCGCGCTAAAAATGGCACTAGTTGTAGCTGTTGATTATTGCCTTCATTTAGGTAATGTTGGCCAGAAAGGAGTGTATCCCAACCGTGGTCGCGAGCATGATGAACCATTGCAATTTGATCGTCTAAAGCGGCAACCATGTCTGTATCTAAAAATTGCTGGTTGGTTAAGAAAAGGCCAATCTTCATTATTAGTGCACTCCAAAGTTGATCTCGACATCCTATTGTAAATAGTTGATATTTACTGAGCTTACATTGCCATAATACTGATGAATGCTCAACTATCGGAGTTGTGACACGTCGAATTAGATAATTTTAAAAACGGAATTTTTTGAGGAGAACCATGAAGGGCAAAAGTAGTGAGGTATCGCGGACTGACCTTATTTCCGAAGAAGCCGGTATATTTCGGGTGGCACGCAGTATCTACAATGACCCAAGTATTTATAAGGCAGAAATGGAAAACATTTTTGAGCAGGGTTGGATTTATGTTTGCCATGAAAGTCAAATCCCAAAAATAGGCGACTATTACGCTACAAAGGCAGGGCGCCAGCCTATTTTTGTCATTAGGCAATCTAGGAGCAAAGTAGGGG
Source organism: uncultured Nisaea sp. (assembly GCA_964342575.1). GTDB lineage: Bacteria > Pseudomonadota > Alphaproteobacteria > Thalassobaculales > Thalassobaculaceae. The sequence goes on from CAYFGZ010000013.1 coordinate 28,924, forward strand.
GGTTCATAGATGCGTGTTCACACCGGGGCGCCCTTTTAAGTAGATCAAGGCGAGGGTGCATGCGCACTATTACTTGTCGTTTCCATGGCTGGTCTTTCGATTTACAGGGTCGATGTACAAAAATAAAAGATGAGGAAGCAGGGTGGCCCGAGGGCGTGGATAGAAACAGATTTTCTCTGAAATCATTACCAAAATTGGAAATTTATAAAGGATTTGTATATGCATCTCTTTCAGGAGAAGTGCCCGAGTTAAAAGAGGCGCTGGGAGAAGCGAAATACTTCATAGACCTGGTTTCAGACCAATCTCCAGAAGGGATGGAAATCGTTCCGGGGAGTCAATCATATATGGTGGACGGAAATTGGAAGTTGCAGGCTGAGAATGGAGTGGACGGCTACCATGTGTCGACAGTTCATAGAGTATTTGCTAGGGCTGTGGAAAAACGGGAAGCTATGGGAGATCGAGGTCAGCTTCGAAATACAGAAGCAGAGCGAATCACTGGTTCCGTCAAGACGGGGGTATGTGACCTCGGTAGGGGCCACATGCTGTTGTGGGCGAATAGAGGTAACCCCGATGTAGCTCCATTGAACAAGAGCCGTTCAAAACTTCTTAAACAGTATAACAAAAACAAAGTTGACTGGATGATAAATAAGGGTCGAAATCTATTTCTATTTCCAAATATGCACCTAATGGACCAGTCTTCCACTCAGATCCGCGTGCTAATTCCTCATGCCCCGGATCGAACAGAGGTGAGGGTTTATTGTATTGCTCCTAAGGGTGAAAGTAGGGCAGCTAGAGTGGCTAGACTGCGAAAATTTGAAGATTTTTTTATGGTTACTGGTATGGCAACTCCTGACGATATGGCAGCATTAGAGGATGTTCAGAGGGGGTCGGGCGGGAAGCTAGTGAAGTGGAACGAGGTGGATAGAGGTAGAAGTTTAATGATTAAAGGGGCAGATGAAACGGTCGCCAGTATCGGCGCTGATCCTATTTCATCAAATCCAAATTGGACAAATGAGACACTGTATTATGGTTTCTACACAAAATGGTTAGAAGCTATAACTTAACTTGATGGCTTCGATATTTTAGTAAAATGGTGTGTTCGAATTCACGGATGGGAAAGTTGTCAAAAATAGAGGAATTGATTTATTTAGAAGCGGATCTAATAGATCGAAAGCAATGGCCGGATTGGTTGGATTTGTATACGCAAGACTGCGTAATATGGGTTCCCGCGTGGGAATCGGAAGAGGCATTGGTAGATGATCCCGAATTGTCGATAAATATGATGTATTTAGTGGGAAAGCCAGCACTGGAGGCCCGAATTCATCGGATTACCTCGGCTGATGCGTACGCGTCATTGCCGTTATCTCAAACTATGCATTCTGTTACGAATATCCGGATTGTAAATAGCAATTCCAATGATATCGAAGTTTTCGCAAAATGGACAGTACTATCGCTTGATCCACGCCGGGGCAAAATATGGCGAGGGGGGTGGTACGAATTTATTTTCGTAAAAGAGAGAAAGTTGATCAAGATAAAATCAAAAAAGATTGTCTTATTGGAAAACGCAATTGATGGAACTATTGATATTTACCAAATTTGAAGCAAATTTTTCATAATCATAACCCCTGCTTTATAATGTCTCTAATTATCATTAGATATTAGCTGTTTAATAATATTCAGATGTTGTGGAATTTTTTTTTATCTACGTTATTATTGAGTGCGAATGATCGCTAGCGGTGGTCGTTAAATCGGACAATTATTCGTAGAGGGAAAAATAATGTCAGAAAACGGTGGAAAATTTCGATGGATTGGTAAAAGACCTATTCGCCCCGATGGTGTTGATAAGGTAACTGGTAGAGCTAAATATGGGGCAGATTATGCTTTCCCGGATATGCTAGTAGGTAGGGTGCTCCGGAGCCCACACGCCCACGCTCGAATTCTCTCTATTGATACTTCAAAAGCCGAAAAATTACCGGGTGTAAAAGCTGTTGTAACTTCAGCTGATTTTCCTGATCAAGACTTTGGATATATGGGGCCGGAGCGGGTCGCAGTCAATTGGTATCACGTTACCCGAAATATAATGGCGAGAGAAAAAACACTATACGAGGGGCATGCTCTTGGCGCTGTTGCGGCCACGACATCCGAGATAGCAGAAGAGGCTTTGCGTTTAATTGATGTGAAATATGAGGTGCTTCCTCATGTTATTGATGTGATAGAAGCTGCGGCTGAGGATGCACCTTTGTTACACGAAGATATGATCACTCGGGGTATAGAACCTGCTCCAACTAAGGCATCAAATATTTCAAAGGTGGTGAATTTTGGAATAGGTGATATGGACGCAGGGTTCGAATCTGCGGACGAGATTGTTGAAATGGACTTTGATACCGCGGCAGTTCATCAGGGATATATTGAGCCCCACGCGTGTACCGCTAGATATAATGAGGATGGACAAGGGGAAATCTGGAGTTCTAGTCAGGGGCACTTTGTCATTAGGGCAATCACCGCAAAATTGTTGGGGATAAAATCGGCCGATTTGAGAGTGCATCCTGCTGAGATTGGAGGCGGTTTTGGTGGAAAGACTGTTTGCTACTTAGAGCCGCTGGCACTAGCATTGGCCAAGAAAGCAGGCCGAGCAGTCAGAGCGGTTATGTCTCGCGATGAAGTTTTCAAGGCTTCGGGGCCTACTTCTGGCGGTGCAATGACCGTAAAAATAGGCTGTACCAAGGATGGCAATATTACTGCAGCGGAAGGCACTTTCTATATTCAAGCGGGGGCTTTTCCTGGCGGGCCAGTAATGAATTGCTGCATGTGCGCATTTGCACCATATTCAATAGAAAATCAGAAGGCTGTAGGATATGACGTGGTGAGTAATCGTCCAAAGGCGGCGGCTTACCGGGCTCCTGGTTCTCCAATCTCGGCGTTTGGTGTGGAAAGCGTCCTGGATGTTCTCGCGAAAAAGATTGGGATGGATCCACTAGAATTTAGATTAAAGAATGCGGCTGTAGAAGGTACAAAAACAATCATGGGGTCTCCCCATCCGAGTTTTGGATTTGCAGAAACTGTTGATGTGCTGATGGAGCATGATCACGTTAAACAGTCGCTTGGTCCTAACCAAGGTAGGGGAGTAGCATCAGGCTACTGGTTCAATGGCGGTGGTGAGTCAAGCGCAACAGTTCATCTGAATGCAGATGGAACAGCAGTTGTTGCCACAGGCAGTGTGGATGTTGGTGGGTCTAGAGCTTCCATGGCTCTTATGGCCGCTGAAACACTTGGAATAGATTACGATCAAGTGCGGGCAATTGTTGCGGATACAGCTAATGTTGGCTATACCCACGTTACTGGTGGTAGCCGGGTCACATTGGCGACAGGAGCTGCAGTGATTAAGGCAGCCGAAGCATGCATTGATGAGTTAAAAAATCGCGCAGCATTGACATGGGATGTAGATATAGATGGTGTGGTCTGGGAAAATGGAAAGGCTAAACCGGCAAGTACAAATGTCGGCGATTTTGAACCGCTTTCTCTTAGAGAATTAACGGGGAGTGCAGCCCAGACTGGAGGGCCTATAGGTGCAGCAGGTCAGGTTAATGCTGGTGGTGTGTCACCCGGATTAGCGACCCATGTTGTCGATGTGGAAGTGGATCCCGAGACAGGTAAAGTTACAATCCTTAGATATACTGCGTCACAGGACGTTGGACGGGCAATTCACCCTTCGTATGTTGAAGGACAAATCCAAGGTGGCGTCGTCCAGGGGATTGGATGGGCGTTGAATGAAGAGTATATATATAGTAAGGATGGAAAGTTGGAAAATGCTGGATTTTTGGATTATAGAATCCCAGTGGCCTCTGACGTTCCTATGGTTGAAGCGGTCATGGTTGAAAAACCTAATCCAAATCACAAATATGGTGTTAAGGGTGTAGGGGAGGTGAACATTTGCCCGCCAATGGCGGCAATAGCTAACGCTATTGAGAATGCAACTGGTGTCAGGCTAAAGAGCCTGCCTATGTCGCCTCCACGGCTCTTGGCTGCTCTCGATATCGCCAAACTACCTGAAGCTGCAGAATAGCGTATCCTATTTATGATTAAGCCAAAGGTGCGAGTAGTTCTTGCTAACAGCCTTAGTAGACAGTATACGGACGGTAAAACGAAATTTGAAGTTGAGGCTAGTCGCGTGCGAGATATTCTGCGTGCCCTTGAAGTGTTGTTCCCGGGTATAGGGGAGCACTTGGAGGAAGAAACGGCGGTTTCGATTAACGGTATGATTTATGATGATGCTTATCTTCAGGAGGTTAACGAAGATACCGAGGTTTTCTTTATACCCAAATTAGACGCAGGTTAGTTGGGTGGGCTATGAAAAAACTGAGAAAATAGTTTAGTTTGTATTAAGAACTTGTCGACCTTCGTTGTCGACACCCTTATATAGCCAAGTCATGCCTGCGTAGGCTTGTTCCACAGTTCGCGCTCTTAGGGCCAGGTCTCTGAGCTCTGCCGTTGGCCCCGACGCGTGATAAGCATCCCCATAAAAACGCGCTGTCAATTGCACTCTAGCAGTTCGGAGGTATCTCGACTCTTCATAACTCTTTAGCGCAGCAACAATATCCCCATTTTTTAACTGTAGGCTGTTTGCAAGGCATACAGCGTCTTCTATAGCCATGCAACCACCTTGCGCTAAATATTGTAACATGGGATGGGCCGCGTCACCCAAAAGACCAATCCGGCCGGCGCTCCAGCTCTTGATAGGCTCTCTGTCACAAAGAACCCACATTTTCCAGGCATCAATTTTTTCGAGTAGGCGGAGGACTTTGTTGTGTTGCCCAGCAAAGCGTTGCTTAAGTTCGTTTGGTTCGCCGAACACGTCCCATCCTTCTTCGTATTTGTCGCTATGGAAAACCGCAACTAGATTCATAATTTTCCCGCTGTGCAGTGGGTATTGTACCAGATGAGTTTTAGGGCCCGCCCATAGGATAACCTCATTTGACTGCAGATCTGTTGGCACGTTGCCCATTGGAAGCACTGCTCTGTAGGCGATATGTCCCGAGACTCGCGGTTCTTCGATCCCAATAATGTTGTCTCGAACTTTAGACCACAGTCCGTCTGCTCCTATCAACGCTATCCCTTCAAAACTGCTCTTGTCCTCGCAAACTACTAGTACTTGTTCAGCCGTCTGCTCGGCCTTTATTACTTTTTTTCGATAGATCAGTTGTATGTTCGTTAATCTTTTGCAGGCTTTCAGGAGAGTTTTATGTAAATCGGGTCTGTAAATAACGGCGTAGGGGAATCCGAAGTGTTTTATAAAGTTCGCGGTATTTACTGGGATATTTGTTATTTCCTGGGCACTTAAAGCGTCCCTCATCACCAAAGCGTCAGGAAAGACGGCCGAGCGTTTAATTGGCTTTGCTAGATTCAATACTTCAAACATTCTAAAAACATTAGGCCCAAGCTGAATACCAGCGCCTATTTCTTTAAAATCGGTAGATTGCTCTAAAACATGAACGTTATAACCTTTAAGCCCCAACGCCAGAGCAGCAGCCAACCCTCCTATGCCTCCTCCGGCTATAATTATTGGTTTAGTTCCCATGCGTTTTCCGATTCGTAGCTTCCTGTACTAAAATATTCAGTGTGAACGTTACTGCCAAACGGGTATATGGCAATAAAAATTTTGGAAATTTCTTTCATTAACAAACTTTGAAAATTAAATTTGGAGGATCCTATATGAGTAAGATAGAAACAGTGGCCGTCATTGGGGCTGGCCTTATGGGGCACGCTTTATCGCTTGTCCATGCTGTGGGCGGGTGCCAAGTTAGAATTCAAGATATTAGCATAGATCAGCTGAACACTGGGCTTTCTCTAATCTCACATGCTTTGGATACCATGATCCAGGCTGGGAGTCTTACGAGGAAACAAAAGCCTTCAATTATGGAGCGAATAAATGCTGTAGAAAGGTTGAATGAGGCTGTGGACGGTGCTGATTTAATTGTCGAAGCTGTTGTCGAGAATAGCCAGATAAAGCAGAAGATTTTTGCCGAAATAGATAAAACCGCTCCTGGTGAAGCCATTATTGCTAGCAATACTTCTAACCTGAATATCTTCCCGTTAGTACCAAGGAGGCGGCAAGCTCGCTCCTTAATCGCGCACTGGTATACGCCTCCATACATAATTGATTTGGTGGATCTATCAGCTGGCCCTAAAACAGATGTGCTGGTTATGAGGGAAATGGAAAAATTTTATGTCCATCTAGATAAAAAACCTGTGGTATTCGAAAAGTTTATTAATGGATATGTGGCTAATAGGCTTCAAGCTGCTATGAGTTTAGAAATAACCCGGTTATTGGATGAAGGATGGGCAACAGCAGAGGCGATTGATGATTCCGTCAAATATGGCTTGGCTCTGCGCATGGCTTTGATGGGAAGTTTAATGAAAGCTGATTTTACCGGCTTAGATATGATGCAACGAGGCATGGCAAATATGACATATGATCCGCCAGTGCCTAAGGGGAATAGTATTACTCTAGATTCGTTAATGGCATCGGGTCGACAGGGGGTTATGAGTGGGGCTGGATATTTTGATTATGGTGGGATGACGCCGGAAGAACTATTTAGGAATAGAGATATGGGGCTTTTGCGATTAAAAGCCCAAGTTGAGGAAGTTGAGCAACAATATCCGTTGGGAAAAACGCGCGTTTGATCACCTATACTTAGAAAGTGTATTGGAGCAGAGTTATTTTTTATTAAAACTATTTTCGAACTAAGATCCTTTAAAGTTTGGGATTCTGCGTTCGGCAACGGCTCTCACTCCTTCTTTGAAGTCATCGGTTTGTCTAAGTTTATCTTGTATTTTTAGCTCATGATTGGTGGTCTTGCGAACACGGTCGGCTAAACCTTGGCGCATAGTTGCCCTTGTTTCTATTACGCCAAGCGGCGAATTTTCTGCGATCTCTTCAGCGAGCCTAATGGCAGTGGACCTTATTTCTTCTAGAGGGACAAGTTCGTCAGCAAGGCCCCATTCATGAGCTTCTTGTCCTTTTATTCGGCGACTAGTGTAAAACATTAACGTAGCTTTTTGAAATCCTATCAAGGCAGGCAAAGTGTGAGTTAAACCGAAACCAGGATGGAATCCTAGGCGGGTAAAATTTGCAGCAAATCTGGATTCAGGGCAAGCAATACGAAAATCAGGTACCAAACACAGACCGAGTCCACCTCCGATGGCTGCTCCCTGTATTGCACCCACTATAGGCGTCTTGGTAGCAAATAAACGCACTGCTTCAACGTATAAATGAGCGGATCGATCATTTTTATTAGAGCCGTCGCTTTGATTTGAGCTGCTGCCGTCCGAACTGAAGTTTGCGCCGGCGCAGAAAGACTTACCTTGAGCACAGAGTACAGCGGCCCTTAGATCATTGTCTTCATCAATAGCCTCCATCGCGTCAGCAATTTGCTGTATAAGAGCGTAGTCGAAGAAATTATGCGGTGGGCGTTGAATTTCTATGGTCGCAACGTAACCGTTAGTAGTAACAGCGATATCGTCAAAATCTTTAAAACTGGCCATAGTGATACTCCGTGGAGTTAGTTTTATTGTCAGGCTTTGGTCTTGAGCGCCCCGTCAGTTCTGATCATTAATGCGTCGACCACAGAGACACCCTGCCCTGGAGGATGCACAAGTATAGGATTTAGATCAATTTCCTGGATATAGTCACTAGCCGAAACGGCAAAATTTGACAAGGAAACAATAAAGTTTTTTAAGGAGCTTAGATCATAATTTACATCATTCAGTAAGACGCTACCGCGCAAGCTTTTGATTAAACTTTGACACTGTTCGGTGTCAATCGGGGCGATTCCAAAGGCTACGTCCCTGTTCTCTTCTACGGTAATGCCCCCAAAACCCAGCATAATGATTGGGCCAAAGCCATCTTTATTCGTAATTCCAACGATCATTTCAAGACCTGGTTCACTCATGGCTTGGACCAATATTCCCTCGATTCTGGCATTGGGATGAGTTTGGTCGATGGTTGACCGGATCTTTGTGTAGGCATCGCAGGTCTCTTTGCTTCCTTTAACATTTAGTATTACGCCTCCTACCGATGATTTGTGCGGTAGGTCCGGTGATTGAATTTTTAAAGCTACGGGCTCGCATATCTGAGCTGCAGCTTCCAGAGCTTCATCTATGTTTTGAGCGAGAATTCCTTGATTAGATTCTATTCCCGAAAGTTTCAGAATTTGCATTGAGCGGTGCTCTGTTATGGTCATGGGCGAACTTTCAATGGTGTCGAGTAATTCGCTTGAGAATATGGTTGGGGCTCCTAAAGAATTTTTTTGACTTATATAGCTTTCCCTCAGGGCTCGGTAGTCACACATGACAGCTATTGTGCGTGTACAGTTTCGAATGTCGCTAAATAATGGTAATCCAGAAGAGGCTAAAATCCGAGCTGAATCGGAGTGCGGTATAGTGTAGCTCCATAACATAATTGGTTTCACAGTTTTTTTAGAGAGTTCGGATAGTAATTTCTGCTCTTCTGCAAGTTTGTGCGGAACTCGTGTTGAAGCTATTGTGACAACCGTGTCTATATTATCGGCTGACGCTATCATTCGACTGATATTTGCGTATCCAACTTCCCTAACTATACCAGCCGTGCCGTCTACTGGATTTTGAGAAGTGCCATATGTTGGCAGATATTTATCGATTTTCTGCCTCGCTTTTGGGTCAAGTATAGGTACTTGCAGTTGGTTGGCTGCACAGCTGTCTGCCATCCATCCTCCTCCTCCGCCCGAAGCGGTGAATATGCCTACGCGTCGGCCAACTGGAAGTCGATCGCCGAAATACACAAACCCCGCTGCTATATCTACCATCTCCTCTATATCGGCGCCTTCGATTATTCCATACCGTTCAAAAATTGTTCGGTAGGCCGCATAGGAGCCTGCAAGTGATGCAGTGTGTGACGCAGCTGCTCTGGTACCAGCATCCGATTGACCAATCTTGGTGACTATTATTGGTTTCCCCGCAATTAAGGCCTTTTCGGCTACTCGTATTAGCTTAGAGGGTGTTTTGACATCTTCCATAAACATCAAAAAAACATCCGCCTCATCTTGGTTAATAAGATATTCCAGGATATCTAAACTTTCTAAACACGCTTCATTTCCCGTCGTAATCACGTGGCTGAACGGCAAATACTTTGGGCGAGCTCGGTCGAAAAATGCAAACCCCATTCCGCCACTTTGTGCTATTACTGCAACACGACGTTTATGATTCCAAATTGGGGTCAGTTCGATATCATCGCCGTCGACTGTTGGACTGAAGGTTGGACAGAGTTTCGCTGCGGTGTTAGCAAAACCTTCCGAGTTTGGGCCACTAATAATCATTCCTGTACTTGCTGCAAAGTCTGATAACTGCTTTTGGAGATTGTCTCCTTCTTCTGTGCTATCTTCGGCGAAACCGGAAGATAGAATTAGAGCAGCTTTAACGTTCGAATCACTGCATTCTTTTAATGTATTTAATACATATTCTGCGGGGATAATTAAAACTGCTAAATCGACCGGGCCAGGAATATCCCTGATTGAGGCATAAGCTTTTTTTCCCATGATTTCTTTGTTAGAACGACTTACGGGATAAATTTTTCCTTTGAAATCGTGACATAACAATACCCGCATGATTCTACCGCGCAGACTTCCTTCATCGGGTGATGCGCCTATTACGGCCAGAGATTTTGGTGATAGAAGGGACGATAGATCAATCATACAATGGCTTTTTCCTTCAACGGAGGCCCAGACCACGGGCAATTATTCCTCTCAATACTTCGGTCGTTCCTCCTTGGATTGTCAGTTTTGGGGCAATATTAGTTGCAAATTGCATTAGCTCGTCAAATGTTGCTCGATTGCCCGGTTCCTCATTGACAAAAGATGCGAGGTCCCGAGCCCTCGCTGGTAGAGCTTGTTCCCACAGAGTTCCTAAATCTTTGACTATAGAACCTTCCAGAACGGGTTCTTTCCCCGCTTGCAGCATTCCGTTTACGGAAACGGACATGCGCCGCAGAGTATGCAACTGGGCAACTAAGCGGCCTATACCCTCTGCGGCGCGTGCGTCTGGCTTTTCTCCCAGGACCCGCACAAGCTCTGGCAAAATGTAGAAGGTTTCCAGAAAACGTTCGGGGCCGCTTCTCTCATAAGCCAATTCACTTGTCGCCTGTTTCCAGGCAGAATCGACCTCCCCTAGAAGGTGATCGTTAGGTATAAAAAGGTCGTCAAATACGACTTCGTTGAAATCGTGTTTGCCTGCCATATTTCTTACTGGATTGATATTTATATTGGATTGTTTGAGGTTGACTAAAAATTGAGTTAACCCATGACGGCGGTTCTCTGAGGTAGGAAGTGACGTTCGGAACAGCGCAATCATGTAGTCCGCTTGGTGGGCATTAGACGTCCAGAGTTTGGTGCCGTTTATTAAATACCCTCCTTCTGTTTGGGTGGCCTTGGTGCTGGCAGCAAAGAGGTCCGAGCCAGAGTTTGGCTCGCTCAACCCTATACAAAAACAACACTCGCCCGCAGTAATTCTAGGAAGTATATCTAACTTTATATGTTCTTGGGCGTATTTAAGTAGAACAGGTCCGCTCTGCCGATCTGCTGTGAAATGACATGTTACAGGAGCATTTTGGCTTCGAAATTCCTCAGTGACAACGTAACGCTCCAAAAAGCTTCGCTCGTGACCTCCATATTTTTTAGGCCAGGTCATTCCTATCCAGCCTCGTTTCCCGACACGTTTACTAAACTCTCTATTGAAACCACTTTTTAGGATCGTTGTATTGGGGTCGAAACCTCCATTAGCAATCTCTTCGGATAGAAAGGTTCGAACCTCAAACCTTAACTCTTCCGCTTCTGGTGGAAGACGAACTGGATCAAATTGGATTGGCTGGGTCATTATCCTATTACTTTCTTAGCTTTTTATCGTGACGTCAGGAGCGGCCAGAGTTCATCGGCGCCGCGAGTTGCAATCAACTCGCCGAGTTGAACAGCCCACTCACTTTCGTTACCAAAATCGTCGCGCCAATCCCAAAGTCGCTGAGTAAAACGATGTAAGATGTGTTCTTCCGTAAAGCCGATTGCTCCATACACCTGATGCGCTATTGCCGCACCCTCGCCAGCGGCCTCTCCCGTCCTGATTTTAGCGGAAGCCGCCTCAAGAAACACGGCGTCGGAATTTTCCAAATTCGTGTTTATCGTGTCGGCAGAGGACCTTGCCACCGCAACTGCTGCTGCTGTTTCGTTAGCCAGCTTCGCGAGGTTATGTTGAATGACCTGGAATTTAGAGATTGGTTTTTCGAAGGCTACACGTTCTTTAGCGTATTCGGTGGCAAGCCTTAGTATAGCTTGGAGAGCACCGCCAATTTGGATGGAACGTATCGTGGCACCCATGAGTAACAATTCTTGTCGGCCGAAGCCATCCCTGACTTCTTTTAACTCTGACGCGTCGACATTATCAAAATTGACAACGTCGCGACCATCGCCAGATAGTCCAGAGTTGGGTGTGATTGTACAGCTGTTTGCCTCAACTAAACCGATATAAGGCATTTCATTTCTATAGGCTAGGACCGCAATATTTTCAACGTCTCCAGCGAAGGCTATGCCTCTTACCTTACCCATTAGCATATTGTCGGAATTGATAGTAATTTTGTCTCTTGGTCGAAAAGGAGCCACGGTCAGCATTCCAGTTGGACATGGAATTCGCGCTTTAGAAAGTAGCCACCCAGCCAGTAGGGTTTCAGGTAAGGCTATCGGCGCGGCAAACTGTCCAGTCACTTCTATGATATCAAAGCCATTGGCCAGGGTCCCACCGCTCCCTCCATAACGTTCGGGCACCCAAGCTAATGTAAGACCTGATTCTTCGAGGGCTTGCCAGAGTCCTCTCCTCCACGAACCATTATGGGCAGAGTTAACTTTTTGGGGATCACAAAGATCCTCAAAAATCCTGGTTGTAGCATCAATCAACAGTTGATAGTCGTCTGACATACAAAAAGCTCTTGGTTTTTATTATTTCGGCACAATACTCGGTGAATCTTGCTGAGGCTATCATGCTGATGATAAGGGGTTGATGAGATTATATTCAATTCTTGTCGCCGGAAAAGGGTGTATTGCCGTCTCGACCCAAAAGTCTTAATCTTAGAAAATTCAATAGGCTTATTACACCATACTCTCGAATCCGAGCTCGGTCGCCTGGTAGGTGTGTGACCTGGGCCTCAACATGATCATTAAGTGCAAGACCTAGATGTACTGTTCCAACCGGTTGTCCTTCTTGTTCGGCAGGCCCTGCGACACCGGTTGTGGAAATTCCTACATCCGCACCTAGTGCTCTTCTAGCACCTTCCGCCATAGCGCGTGCTGAATCTGGTGTCACCACGGGACCTTCAGGAACGTCCAGAAGACCGAATTTCACGTCGCTTGCATAAGCAACTATACATCCTCGTAGGACGTCACTTGAACCCGGTATCGCCGTTAGTCTGGCAGTGACCATCCCTCCCGTTACTGATTCGGCTACGGCAAGAGTCAGCCCTTTCTCCCGCAAAAGTTCTAGCACGACGGACTCCATACTGTCTTCATCAGTACCAAAAATAAAATCTCCAATTATCCCACGAATTACTTTTTCTTCTTCAGCAAGTGCTTTGACGGCTGCTTCTTCGGTGCCTTCCTTTACAGTCACTCGCACCTTTAGACCTTCAATTCCACTTGCTTGGAAGGCAATCGTTGCACCACCTACTTCATCCAGATAAGCCATTCGGTCTGTGAGCATTTCGTCGAGTCCAGACTCGGTCTGCCCCCATGTCTTGAAAACGCGGCTTTTAATAACTGCAGAAATTCCCGATCGTTTTTGCATATCGGGTAAAACGCACTCGCTAACCATCATTTTCATCTCGAATGGAACACCCGGCACAGCGTATATAACTTTGTTTCCCACCGGACATATAAGCCCGGGGGCAGTTCCAGGCATTTGGGGGATTGCCATGCCTCCCTCTGGGATATCGGCTTGTCTTAAATTATTCTCTGACATAACCCGACCACGCGATTCGAATCTGTGTCGTATTTTTTTTGCTATTTCGTTATCGCGCAACAGGTCTGCACCCATTACCTCTGCTATAACTTCGCGAGTTATATCGTCCTGGGTTGGCCCTAATCCTCCGCTTACGATCACAGCATCCGAGCGGTCCAATGCCTGTTGAATAGTATCGCGCATTCGATCTCGGTTGTCCCCTATTGTAACCTGGTACAAGCAGTCGATTCCGGCTAAAGCCAGTTGTTCACCAAGCCAAGCAGCATTTGAATTAACAATTTGTCCAAGTAACAATTCCGTTCCAATTGCTACAAATTCACAACGCATATTTTTGCTCCACAAATTATATTTTATTGCTTTAACTGTTATTAGTATCAGGCATTCCTAGAAAATCTATAAACATTGGCATTTGCGCCTCGGCCATTTCGTGCCCCTTTTGTATTATATTGCCGGCCTCGTTTGCGAGTTCCAGAAACTTAGTGACATTAGGCTTGGTGACTACGTCAGCAACGATTGTTTCAGACGGGATTCCCTCAAGAGAAAAGGGGAGTGGATCATTCTGGTCCATACCCAAAGGAGAAGCATTGACTAAAATTTCAATGTTGGCAGGATCTCCTGGGTTATCGTCAAGGACTGTATCGGGATAGTGAATTCGTAGATTGGAGACCAAGTCCTGAAATCGTGGCTTATTGATTTCTATAATTGAGAGTCGGTTGGCACCCTCTAGCGCTACAGAGTCGGCTATGGCCCCTCCGGCGCCTCCGCCACCGACTAAAACGACATGCTTACCCTTTACCGAAGTTCCATGCGTTTTCAAAGCGGCAATGAACCCTGCTCCGTCAGTCATATCACCAACTAATGTTCCATTATTTTCCCTTCTTATTATATTAACCGCTCCTATCCGATTGCTCCGATCAGTCGTCTTATCTACAAGTTCGAATGCTATTTTTTTATGCGGAATAGTGACGCAGCAGCCCAGGCAATTTTCCAAACCACGCAACACATCGAAAAAACTATCAATAGCGCTTGGTAATAGATCAAATGCAACCATAACCGCGTTGATTCCGTGTGCACCAAGATAACTATTCAGCACAGTGGGTGTTCGAACTTGCTCAATAGGGTGACCTATAAGTGCATACAATTTAGTAATGCCCGTTACGGAACTAGTATTCACGGAAGCCCTGCCCTGGGAAAGGTAACTTTGGTTACTTCGATCTTTCCCGATCTTTGATTGGCTACATCAGGCCCAGAATCCGTATTGGTGCAAATAAAGAGTGTGCGCCCATCGGCTCCACCTAGCATACAGGCATACGCTCCCCGGTTATCGAGGTTTATTTTGTCCAATATTTTACCACCGTCTTCGAACCTTAGCACTTCTTTATTATGGGGGTCCGCTACCCAGACTGCCCCTTCTGAGTCTAGACAAATTCCATCAGGATACATGTTGTCCGTTTCAGCAAATATTCGACGGTTATTTAGCCTTCCATCGTCGTTTATATCAAAAGCCGTTAGCCGCTTGGCCCGAGTTTCTGCGACTATAAGCGTACCATTATCGGGCGTAATAACGGCCCCATTAGGAAACCAAAGGTCGTCTGCCGCTATGCTGGCTTCGCCGCTAGGAGACACCCGGATGAGAGTTGTGGGAACAGGCGTTTCATTTGCGTGCCGGTTAAATCCAAAATTGCCAACATAAGCCGTCCCCTGATTGTCGACAACCATATCATTGCACCAATACGTTGCGTAGTTTGAGAGGTCTGCATGCAGTTCTATGCGGCCATCGCTAAACCGAAGTAATTTCTGGTCGCGCATGGATACGATCAATAACGAACCATCTGGCATCCATCCCAGACCGGATGGTTGTTGAGGAACGGTGACTATTGATTCCCTCGTGCCGTTTTCATCCACGGCTACGACTTCGTGGGCATAAAAATCAGAAAACCATAGTTTGCCCTGGTGCCATCGTGGCCCTTCTGCAAATGTAAGATTATCTAGTAGAACCCTTAAGTCAGACATTTTAAACTCCCAATATGTACTGAGTATTAGTCATGGTAAGGGAAATTTTTTCAGGACTTCCTTGTAATGCGGTTCATTATCTATTTCCAGAGTGGCAAGAACTCGCACTACTGCACAGTAAAATGCTATAGTGATAACTAAATCTATTAAATGCTCATGGCTTAAAGCATTTTTTAACACCGTAAAATCGTCGTCTGAAATTTTTAAGCTTGTTACCATATCTCTGGCCGAACGAAGAATCGTTTTCTCTAATTCAGAGAGATCGCTGGATTTACCGTTAGTTTCAGCAGTTATAGCGTTAATATCATCTGCAGAAACACCAAATTGTTCCTGCCCCAGACGAACGTGATGTGTATACTCATATTCACTGTTAGTACAGTACCCAACCTGGATGATAGCCATCTCACGAAGCCTTGGATCTAGAGCACTTTTGTGACGAATATAGCTACCAAGAGTCCCAAAAGCTCGGGCACCTCCGGGACTGTTGACAAGTTGTCGAAATAGATTGATTGGTCGTTTAAGAAGGTCTTGGTCCTTTTCTGCCAATTCTTCTATATCTATGTAGGGCAGTCTAGCCATAAAATATACTCTCCTAGATTTATTTTTATTAACCGCGTGTCTTCGCCGATAGAGAGCAACCGCCGTCTACTACCATAAGATGCCCAGTGATATAGCGTGCCCAATTCGAGGAAAGATATACAACAGCTTTGCCAATGTCCCAGCCCTCTCCTTCTATCTGCACCAGTGAGGCATTTTGTCTCTGTTGTCGTTGCTCGGAGGACATCCCCTCTTCACGCAGGTAACTCGAGGGAGAATAAACCATTGGCGTGTAGACGGGGCCAGGCAGAATGCAATTTACCCTTATACCGTCGGCTCCATGGTCAACAGCCATAGCCTGACTTAAGGACAATACTGCTCCCTTGGAAGTCGAGTATACTGTTAAACCCTTCGGCCGTGTCGCTGATATCGAAGAGATATTAACTATTGACCCACCATCCCCTGATGCAATCATTGCAGGAATTGCGTGCTTGGATAGTAGGAACATGGGTTTCAAATTAATATCCATCACCTTATCCCAATTTTCTTCAGTTTCATCCACTACCGATAGTTTGCTTGCAATTCCAATGTTGTTGTCGAGTATATCCAGGCGCCCCCAGGTTTCCATTGCCAGATCTACTACCTTTTTACATTCTTCGGAACTCGTGAGATCGGCACCTATGCTGATTCCTTTTCCCCCGCGGTTTTCAATCATTTTTACTGTATTGTCGGCTAAGTCTAGCTCTCGATCGGCGACAACTACTTTGACGCCCGCTTCAGCTAATAAAATTGCGGCTGCACGGCCATTACCAATGCCGTCGCCTTTGGCTCCGCCCCCTGCAACAATTCCTACTTTTCCTTTTAAGCCTAAATCTAATGAGTCGATCATTTGCGCCTCCCGTGTCGAAGAATAACCTTGGTAGGGGGGAAGAGGGCAGTCAAGTTAAGGAGTTAGTTAATGGCCTGACAATCAAGATGATGTTATCACGCGAGCAGATCAAAAGGATTTTTTATTCTAAACGCCTATTAACACTGGGCTAACCATTTGGCGTATTGTTTTCATAACAGCCATGGCAACGATTTTACCAGTTTTTCGGTTAGTTTCGGCGACTGTTAAATCTTCTCTAAAGGTATAACTTCCGAAGGCGCCATTGGCGTGAATCTCACAGACGTGAGTGTCAATTTCTGTATCAGCGATAATCGTTAATCTTGTTTTATCGAGGCCCATACCTGCTAGAGATACAGCGGCTGAAATATTAACGTTTTGTGGATACAGAGCGGCTCCTTCCCTCGGGCTACCCTCAAAAATTATGGTGGGTTTTTTTAGTGCAGCAAGATCAAATAAATTTTCAGCATGTGTTCCGTACCAAGCTGTTGGATCTTTTCTGACTATCATGTGCACGGAATCTAAACCGCCTACTGCGGCGGCTGACAAAGTATCCAGAGAGCCGATTCCTGCAGATGGGATAATTAGACGTGAACCAGATGTTGTGGCTGCTTTGATGCATCTTTTATATAGAGTATCATCAGTGAAAGCTCCAACGGACGTTACCATAAGGTCAACTCCAGATTTCAATATGCGTTCTCCATAATGCCGCACAGTCGAGTGGCCAGCTACTTCTAGAACAATGTCTTGTTCTTTACTAAAAAACTCCTCAAAATCATTGGTGATTAATGAATGGCCCATAAGTTTTTCTTTGCGGGGGCGTTTGACTAAAACGGCTGGTATCTGGATTTGGTTGGAAAATTCTTCTCGCACCATATTTAAAACATCTGAACCAATTGCTCCTAATCCTAATAATCCTATATTCAACATTGAACGGGTCTCCTGGTGACTAGTGTTATTTCCCGAATTGTTTGTCAGCCGCCCTTTTGTGCCGAGCAAGCGCCATAAGTCGCTGATCGCGCCATCGGGTTCGCTCGCCGAGCTTTTCGACTCCCATTACGGAACGTCGGTCGGCCTCCATTTTTTCATATCGTAGTGAGGTCCACGGCCGCATTCTAGATTGTTCCTTCGCTATTTCACCGAAAGCCGGGCCGAATCGCTCTAAATAGTCC
>CAYFGZ010000014.1:0-46442 GCA_964342575.1 uncultured Nisaea sp.
TAGCCCATACTTGTTGCCCAAATAAGACCGCTGGCCGCTCGGCAGTAACTAGAATATCCGCTAATTTTTCTATATCTCGTGGATCGCCAATAGACTTGGTTGAAGATCTATAATGGCCAGATCTCGGAATTACTGCTTTTTCTATTGGAATTTCAGCGTCCAGTATATCCCTGGGAATCTCGAGATACGAAGGACCGTACGCACCGTTGAAGCATTCGCGGGCCGCCATAGATACCATGTCGGCCACGCGCTCAGTGGAAAAAACCCCTGATGCAAACTTCGTTATTGGCGTCATCATATCTACGTGAGGCAGATCCTGAAGAGAGCCCTGCTTATGTTGCGTCAAGGAACTTTGACCCCCAATATGTAAAATTGGACTCTCTGACCGGAACGCCGTCGCTACTCCCGTTACCGCGTTTGTACATCCTGGCCCTGCCGTTGTGACTACGCAACCCAGCTTCCCCGTTTGTCTTGCGTAACCATCGGCCGCGTGGGCAGCGGTCTGCTCGTGGCGCACATCAACTATCCGTATACCTTCGTCGATGCAACCATCGTAAATATCGATAATATGGCCTCCGCACAGCGTAAAAATCGTATCCACACCTTCCGCCTTGAGTGCTTTGGCGACAAGATGCCCTCCAGAGATTACGCCCTCTTCTCGACTTTTTTTTGCTAGTGTATCATGCGCTGTATCGGATTGTTTACTGTGTTTTTCGGGACTCACCGTTTAATCTCCTATTTCACTTTCAATATCTTCCTGGCTGGACTAAAAAAATAACCAGCTCCATGGGTTCCTGCTAACTAAGCATTGACCGGTCAATCTTATTTTGACTGCCAACACCGAGTAGAGCATCAGCAACACAAAGCTCAGGAAAATCACGTTTAAACTTCTACGGTATCAGAGTCAAAATCCTAACATTCTTTTTTTTATTCTTATTGACAGAAAAACAACTATCAGACTCATATTTACTAAGATATACTGGGTTCTTTCCAAACTTCTAATTAAATGTAGCGTAGAATCGGCGGAATAAGTCAACTTTCGGGAGATTACCCTTGCCTTCAGCACATGGTGTCGCACATATAGAAAAACTCGAGCCTTCGCCCGACGTTTCTTCCAGGCGGTTGCAAACATTGAATTTTGATAATACCTACTCACGCCTGCCAAACATTTTCTATCAACACCTGGCCCCCAAACCAGTTTCAGCCCCAAAATTAATAAAGCTGAACCGCGCCCTAGCCGAACAATTAGGATTGGATCCCGATACCGTAGAACAACTGGATGCCGATATTTTAGCTGGAAACAGAGTGCCTGAGAAATCAATCCCTATCGCAATGGTTTACGCCGGACATCAATTTGGCAACTGGGTTCCGAGACTTGGGGATGGTCGCGCAATCCTGCTAGGTGAAGTAATGGATACGTTGGGGGTTAGGCGCGATCTCCAGCTCAAAGGGTCAGGACCCACACTCTATTCTAGGATGGGCGATGGCAGAGCTAGCTTAGGCCCCGTTATGCGGGAATACATTGTTAGCGAAGGCATGGCGGGGCTGGGGATTCCAACCACTAGGTCTCTGGCCATTTCGATGACAGGCGACATGGTGGCGCGGGAGACGATGGAACCAGGTGCAATACTGACGCGCGTTGCATCCAGTCACCTTCGTATAGGCACATTTCAATATTTTTACGGGCAAAAAGATATCGATTCGATTCGTTTGTTAGCCGACTATGCTATCGAACGCCACTATCCGGAAGCAAGAAAGGCTGCGGATCCGTATCTTGAATTACTGGGGTCAGTTACCTCAAATACAGCAGAACTCATAAGCTCCTGGATGCTGGTAGGGTTTATTCATGGCGTAATGAATACAGACAATATGTCCATCGCCGGGGAAACAATAGATTACGGGCCTTGTGCATTTATGGACTTCTTCAATCCGGCCAAGGTTTTCAGTTCCATCGATACCGGTGGGCGTTATGCTTACAATCAACAACCTACCATCGGTCTATGGAATTTATCACGTTTTGCCGAAACTTTACTCGCCATCATCGGATCTGATAGGCAGAACGCTATAGAACAAGCTCGCAGGATTTTAGATACGTATTGGAACAGTTTCGAGAATCATTTCAATAAAGGATTGTGTTGCAAGATTGGTTTACCCCAAACTCCGGAAACTCTAGAGCTCGCTTTCGAGCTATTGGACTGCATGTCGGAGGAGAAAAGCGATTTTACACTGACATTTCGACATCTTCCAAATCTTTTTAAAAATGTTCTAGATGGTGAAACGTTGGGTTGTAATTATCTTCCACAATCCGAGCATTTCAAGAATTGGTCGCAACGATGGCTAAAGATAATAAAAAAAGAAACAAAAACTTTGAGCAAAGCGATAACACTTATGAATTCCGTTAACCCTCTATTTATTCCTCGTAATCACCAAATTCAAAAGGCAATCGATTTCGCAACTTCTCTAGAAAATTTTGAACCTATGGAAAAATTAATTAGTGCAGTTAATAGTCCGTTCATAGCTAATTCAGAACTAAACAGCCTAGCTCTGCCGCCTGAACCCAATGAAGAAATTAAACAGACTTTCTGCGGAACATAAAATGCTATCCAAACTCGTTCAATCAAATATAACAAAGTTGCATCAATGAATCTGGTTTAGACTAGCTGATCTAATTTGCGATAAAATTTTAGTTTAGCTGGTTAAATCTGTCACAACCGATAATAATTCCAACACAATTTTCTGTTATTGAAATATTTAGGAGTTCAAATATGAACCGTTTAGATGGAAAAATTGCACTTGTATCGGGTGCATCACGGGGTATTGGAGCTGCCACGGCAGCAATGATGATCGAGGCCGGCGCACAGGTAGTGTTGGGCGACGTAATAGAAAATCAGGGTCGCGAGTTAGCAGAAAAACTTGGTGCCAACGCACTCTTTTCTAGGCTGGATGTCACACAGGAAGACGACTGGAAAGCTGCAATAACATTGGCAACGCAAAAGTTTGGTGGGTTGGATATTTTAGCTAATAACGCGGGCCTGTTTCTTGGCAGAGACTTTGCGGATGTTTCGATGGACGATTGGAATCGATTGGCGGCCGTAAATATGACAGGAGTATGGCTTGGAACAAAGGTCGCTTCGGGTGCACTGGCGGAAAGAGGGGCTAATAGCCGTCACGGGAGCGCTATAATCAATACCGCCTCAACTGCAGGACTTGTTGGGTCTGAACTTGATCCGCTCTATTCTATGACAAAGGGGGGCGTAACATTATTCACAAAATCAACCGCTCTGAATTATGCGCGAAAAGGTTATAAAATTAGAGTAAATTCGGTACACCCTGGTGTGATTGAAACTGATATGGGTGCGCAAACTTTTGTATCAAGAGCGCAACAGTTTGGGACCAACGATGTGCAAAAATCCAGGGAAACCGCGCTAGCGGCTCACCCTATTGGACGACTTGGCGTTCCTCAAGACATAGCAAATGGCATAGTGTTTTTAGCATCAGATGATGCGGGATTCATGACCGGCGCTGGATTGGTAATCGACGGGGGAATGACGGCGAGATAAAAGCATTGCTTTTAATTTATTTCTGGAGAGCACAATCTAATTACGGTTCATTTATCCGCGCGCAACTGTCTGAACAGAAAGCGAGATGGGGATAACGATAAAGCTATATTTCGCTCAACCGGCCACGGCTCCCCAAGCATCTGGCAGGCTAAAATTTCCGCCGAGACATCAGCCGTTAGAAAACCACGCGAACCTAGACCAGCTATTATATAAAGGCCGGGCTGATACACGGGTAATTTTGGAAATTGTCCCTTAGGACCATGGCGAAGTCTTGAAAAATCAGTCCGAAAACTCTCCGGTTCTGCCACGGGACCTACTATAGGAAGTCTATCGGAAGTCGTTGCTCGGACCCCGGCATAACCACTCCAACCTGATTTATCCGCATCAGAGAATAAACATTGAATTTCTGGAACTAAGCCTTTGAAATTTTTGGCATGGTCTTCAGATGTCACGGGCAGAGGCCATATCGAGTTGTCGAAACTGCCGCGAATATGGGTAGAACCAATTATGTGGGTGCCACTAGACGCTGGAATTAAATAACTTCCCCCCAATACAGCAGCACTCAGTCGCGAACTTGATGGTGTCTCTGGCAAAATAGAGAGTTGTCCCATCACGCCGGTAAGAGGCAAATGCTTCGTCACTCCAAAACAAATTGAATTCTGAGAAGCCGCAACGACTACATTATCTACCCAAAGAATTTGGTTGCCCGAAATATCATTTATAGACCACCCATCCCCATCTATAAGAATCTCACCCACCATTTTATTCGCTAGAAATTCTACCCCGTCAATTTTTTTGGCAATATAATCGGCTGGCTCCACAACACCAGCATCGCCAAACCAGATGCCGCTTGAGGAGATTTCTATACCAATTAAATCTGAAGCTTCTTTGCGAGTTAGCCCCAAAGCAGCTCCTGCCCATAAGTTCATCCGCTGACTGAGTGAGTAGATTCGCCTATCAACTGTGTGATTTTCTAAAACTTTAAAAACTCCTCGGCTGCGCCAATTATTCCCCAATTCATTCATGGAAGCTAGGACCATTCTGTATGCCCTATCGTAAAAATTGCTAAGTTCATTAGCTTGGGAACCTATCGATGGAGATATTAAGGCTCCGGGAATACCCGAAGCCTCCTGCGCAACTTTATCCCTTTGATCAATTAAAATAACATTCCTACCTCGACTGATAAGTGCTCGCGCGATAGCACAACCAGCAATCCCCGCTCCTATTATCCCTGTTGTCCCCTTTTCTCCTATCACTACAGGCGGCCTGAACCAGGGCGGAATCTGCTTTTCAACTACTGTTTTACGAAGATCACCTATAAGTATTTTACGGTTAGACCCATTAGAGTTTAATTCAGCTATTTCAAAACCAACCCGATTTAGCTCAGAAAGGATATAAGAGTCGCTGTGAACGCTTTTAAGCCGCGAGCCAAGTTTACTGAGGCGGCCTATTAAAGTAAAAACCTCGCTCGACCACATATCGGGGCTCTTTTCTCGGGAAAAATCATTCATGATCCATGCATCCATTTGGCCTTCAACCTCTGATAGCCCCTCAACTATTGGGCCAAATATCAGGGTCAAAACAATTTTTCCAGAATGTAACCAAACCCGATTAAAGCCGACGTGAATTGGTGGATAGACATTCACTAGCTCTTGGAATTCAGTCTCTAAATTACTAAACTTTCTAAGGAACTTGCTAATAAGGTCGACGTTAAGTGGATACCTCTCTACAGCAACGTAATGTAGCCTGACATGGGCTGGCGCCATCCGCTTCCAAAGATTACTTATAATCGAGAAATTTAGTCCCGTTCCAAAACCTATTTCACCTATTGCAAAATAGTTAGTTTCCATCCAATTTCTTCTCAAAAAACAGGCTTTTAGAAAACTTGTTTGCTCTATAAAAACAGATTTTTCTCGATCAATGTAACAAGCGTTAAATTTACTCGAAAACAGCCGGTCACCCCCAATCCAAGAAACAGCTGGGTCAAGGTCGACAGGTCCTGCATCAACGAAACGACGCGGGGGTGGGCGAAAAAAGTGTTTTGCTTTTGGAGGAATTACTTTCATAGTTATAAGATGCACATTGAACCAACTTCTATCAACATTAATGAAGTGTATGATTAGATAATGTCTCAACAAGAAGAAGAACTCCTCCCCGAAGACGAGCAAAAACAATTAGCCCTTAGAATTATTCTAGAAGCATGGGAAGATGCACTGGCGCAGGGTGTCTCAGCAGAAATGATTGCTTCTTCAGCCATATTTGCAGCACTGACCGATATGATCGAACACTATGGCGAAGAAGCCGTCGCCGAAATGGTCGCCGAATGGCCCGGTAGAATTAGGAATAGCGAATTCACTCTTTCGCAAGATAGTCAGTATTCTAGTTGAAACAGAAAGCCTTAATTTCTGTTGCGATAAAAAAGATAAAGCCTATAAAAAGTTGAAAGCGATGTTTGATAAAATAGTAAACGCAGTCAATGAAGATGCAGCCTTAGTTAATCAAGGTAAAAATCTTTCATGCACCTTCCTGATCGAAATTGACTCGCATGCAAATTACATCACTATCAAACGCGGCAAAATGAAAGGCGTGGTGTCTGGTAAATTTATGATGCGACGATGGGATTTTGCTATCAGGGCATCCGAAACCACATGGCATAAATTTTGGCAGCCATATCCCGAACCAGGATATCACGATATATTTGCGATGAACCGTTTCGAATATTGCAAAATTGAAGGCAATATCGACATTCTTCTTTCAAATATTCGTTATGTAAAGGACCTATTGGCCAAGCCACGATTATGGAAAAGGGTTAAAGCCCATGATTAAATTGGAGCCAATCGTAGGGCGGTATTTAACAGTGGAGGTAGAGAATAGGGACTATCGTATCTACTTTGAGGAAGCAGGCGTTGGCGTACCTCTATTGTGTTTGCACACAGCCGGAGCACACTCTAGCCAATTCAGGCATATGATGTGTGATGACGAAATTATAGAAAACTTTAGAGTTATTGCATTCGATATGCCTTGGCACGGAAAATCGACCCCACCAGTAGGATGGCAAAATGAGGAGTATCGGCTTACCAGCGATTTCTATGTTTCCATTATTATGAACTTTATTGAAGCGCTGGAATTAGAACAACCTCTTATCATGGGATGTTCTATGGGAGGTAGAGTTGTTATCCGGCTAGCGTTTGAACAAGGAACACAACTATCCGGCGTCATCGGATTAGAAGGTTCGGATACACCTGCACCGTGGTATGACAATTCATGGACCGAACATCCCGAGTTTGTGAACGGTGATTTTTGTCTAGGTCTGGTTTCCGGTTTGTGCGCTCCACATAGTCCCGATGAATTCAAATGGGAAACGCTTTGGCATTACTACCAAAGTGGAACCGGCGTATTCAAGGGCGATATGCACTTTTTCAGAACGGACTCAGAATATTCGAGACACAGCGAAAGTATAGACACCAAACGGTGTCCGGTCTATCTTATGACTGGAGAGTATGACTATTCTTGTACACCGGAGGCTACGATTGACACGGCGAGCAAAATTCCAGGAGCTGAAGCAATAATAATGGAACGGCTCGGTCATTTTCCAATGAGTGAGAATCCGGATGTTTTTAAAAAATACATAATGCCGGTGCTACGATTATTCACGAAGGGAGAGAACATTGAACCAGCTTCCAGTTGATTTCAAGGCAAATCGCTCCAACATGAGCGATACAGAATGGGACTTGCGTGTTCAATTAGCAGCTGCGTATCGGCTCGTGGACTATTTTGGATGGACTGAATTAATCTACGGACATTTGACCGCCCGAGTGCCTGGTACTGACCCCCATTTTCTTATAAACCCATACGGCTTGAACTATGATGAGATAACCGCATCCAATCTTGTAAAAATAGACGTGGATGGAAATATCATAGATGAAACTCCCTTCGACATTAACCATGCCGGATTTGTAATACATTCAGCTATTCATATGAAACACTCCGAGGAAAACCAAGTAGTCATGCACACACATACACGCGAAGGGATGGCTGTGGCCGGGACTAAAGAAGGTCTATTGCCCATAAGCATGTTTTCCACTACTTTTTACAAACGGTTAGCCTACCATGAATATGAAGGCCCCAGTTTATTTTTAGACGAGAGAGAACGCTTGCTAGATTCATTGGGGGATCATAAAGCAATGATATTAAAGAACCATGGATTGCTGGCAGTGGGAAAAACAGTCCCGGCAGCATTCCTCCGATTACACACTCTTGAGCGATCGTGTCAGATCCAAGTAGATGCGGGGGCTGCAGGCACATTGAATACGCTTAGTGACAACATTGCCACCAAATCCGGTGCGGACCGTGACGCATTTTTAAACTCCAATGCTGACGACGTTGGTCAACTTGAATTTGCTGCACTGATGAGAAAAATAGATAAGTTAGACCCGACATATAGGGACTAAATTGCGTGGAGCCTCTGGATGAAACTCAGGCTTTCTGGAAGATAAAATCGCTACGAGAGATGTCTCGCTCAGAGTGGGAGTCGCTTTGCGATGGTTGTGGAAAGTGTTGCTTAATAAAACTGATAGACGAGCTGACTGACGAGCTGCATTTTACAACAGTAGCGTGTCGTCTACTAGACTGCCATACGTGCCAATGCGGCGACTATGAGAATCGTGAAAAATTAGTCCCCGATTGTGTTGTTCTATCCCCACGGTTAGTCGAGGAGCTTCAATGGATGCCATCTACTTGTGCTTATAGATTGATACATGAAGGAAAAGATCTTTACTGGTGGCATCATCTAGTCTCTGGTAGACTTGATACTGTCCACGAGGCTGGGGTTTCTGTTCGAGGACGCGGCATCTCAGAGCGGGAAATCCCAGACGCGAGTTTACCCAACTATATTGATTCATGGGCCAAGTAAAATGCCGATAACCCATCAGTTTAAATCAAAATTGCTTAATCCCGAAAATGATGAATAGGATGCATATATGAACCGTGCAATGTGGATACTGGCAGCTATTTTTGGAATAATGGCCATTGCGATGATCTACCAATCTAATACCGACGGCGGTATTAAGAGGCCATGGGCGGCTTGTAAGGAAAACTTATTTCAACAAATGCTCACCAATGCGTGTACACCTGTCGACAATCAAATCCGAGTGCCCGCGAACTGATTCAATAGCATCAAGGGTTCGCTCATGCAGTAATTTTTTTATATCTCATAGCTCATTTTATCGTCAGCTTCTAGATTTTCTCAAATTAAGCAAATATTATGCTTTGCTTGACAGGTAAAACCATGATGCATGCCCTTCAACTTCACATGGAGAAAAAATTATGAAAAGTAATCCGGCGCTTTTCTCAGCAAGCGAATTGCTAAAAGCCTACGCTCAAAAAACTCTATCTCCTGTCGAAGTAATAGAGTCCGTTTTAATGCGAATAGATAAATATAATTCTGTATTTAATGCTTTTAGGATAGTTGATCCTGAAATGGCTTTGGCAAATGCCAAAGCTTCAGAAGCTCGTTGGGTCAAAGGGGTACCATGTGGACTAACGGATGGCATTCCTACGAGCATCAAAGATTTGGTAGCCACTAAAGGCTGGTCTACGCGACGGGGTTCACTAACCACTAGTGACGAAGGAGCATGGGATGAAGACGCCCCACTCGTGGCACGTTTACGTTCGCACGGCGCCATCTTGCTCGGCAAGACAACAACACCTGAATTCGGCTGGAAGGGTGTTACTGATAGCCCACTAACTGGAATCACTCGAAATCCCTGGAATGCGAGTAAAACACCCGGGGGATCATCCGGTGGGGCAGCAGCGGCGGCGGCCGCATGTCTGGGAGCCCTGCACCATGGTTCCGATGGTGGCGGGTCGATCCGTATGCCAAGTGGGTATACTGGCATCTACGGTCTAAAGCCTACTTTCGGTCGAGTTCCTACCTGGCCCGCAAGTGGTTTTGGAACACTTTCGCATCAAGGCCCAATGACCCGCACAGTCGATGATGCTGCTTTAATGTTAACAGTGATGGCTGAGGCGGACGCCAAGGACTGGTATGCACTTCCTCCAGCGAACATTGACTGGCGGGGTCACATAGGTAAATCGGTGCAAGGGTGGCGAATCGCTTTTAGCCCAGACCTTGGACATGCAAACGTTGACCATGAAATTGCCGCGCTAGTAAAGTCGGCGGCCGATACCTTTTCTTCACTTGGCGCGCATGTAGAAGAAGTAGATCCTGGTCTAGGAGACCAACATGACCTGTTTCGAATTTTTTGGTACGTTGGGGCAGCACGGCTTCAAAAAACCATGTCTCCAGAACAACTAGAGCTTCTGGACCCAGGTTTCAGAGACGTTGGGGTTGAAGGAGCAGAAATAACCTTAAATCAGTATCTAGATGCAACAAGCGAACGAGAAATTGCCGGAACAAAATTAAATCAATTTTTCGAACGATACGATATACTTTTAACGCCAACACTTCCCATAACAGCATTTGATGCAGGTGCAGAAGTGCCTGAGAATTCGGAAATGGACCGTTGGACACGATGGACACCGTTTTCATATCCGTTCAATTTAGGTAGACATCCAGCAGCCTCTATTCCATGTGGACTATGTTCAAATGGATTACCCGCAGGCTTGCAAATTGTCGGTCCAATGAATTGTGATGGCCAAGTTTTAACAGCAAGTAGGGCTTACGAAGTCTGTAACCCTATTCAGTTACCAGACATCGGAGACTAATTGGCCAACTTTTTACAGTTAGCTCTGAGCCAGATACGTTAACAACGCTCCATAAGAAGTTCCAGAGGGTTTCTTGATTAGCCTCCGTGGCGAAGTACGCGCCCTGGACGATTTCCCACGGTTGCGCCATTTTCCCAAACTGAACGTCCATTAACTAGCACGAACTCTATCCCCTTGGCCGCCCGTGTAGAACATTCAAAGCTGGCCGAATCAAGAACCGAGAATTCATCGAAAACTGTTATATCTGCAAAATATCCATCAGCTATTAATCCCCGGCCCTTCAGGCCAAATGTTTTAGCCGAATACCCAGTCATTCGCCGAACCGCCTCCTCCAAAGGAAATAACTTTAAATCTCTACAGTAGTGTCCCAGCACCCGCGGAAAAGTTCCCCAAAGTCGCGGGTGCGGGTGCTCATCATGCGGCAGTCCATCAGATCCTATCATAGCATGAGGATGTTGTAGGATCCGTTGCACATCGTTTTCCTCCATAGCGAAATAGATCGCGCCAGCAGGTTGTAGCTGAGCTGCTGCTTCGTAAATATCACAATTCAATTCGTCTGCTATATCGGACAGTTCTCGCCCAGCTAACTCGGGTCTCGCTTTTGACCACGTAATTAATACGCGTTCAGCAACCTTAATAGAATCGTCCTTCAGCACAGTAGAAGATGCAACGTAAGGGTACACATCGAAAGCAATACCATGGTGATGCCCTGCCAGGTGTTTATCGATGCAAGCAAGTGTTTCCTTTGATCGACCAAAATTGTTCCTGCCATGCACCTTGTGATGCGAAATTATGACTGGTGAACGTGCGTCTTGACCAATTCGGAATGTTTCCTCAAGGGAGAGGATAATATCGTCGCCTTCGTCACGCATATGGGTTACATATCGCCCCCTAAACGCTTTCAGCGCCATGGCAATCTCAACGACTTCCTCTGTGGGTGCCATAGCTGCCGGTTTATAGAATAACCCAGTCGAAAACCCTATAGCACCACTTGCCAAACCTTCCTCTAACATCGATCGCATTTTTTTTATTTCGATTGCAGAGGCAGCTCGATCTAGGCTGTCCATGACTCCCACTCGAAGCGTTGAATGACCTACCAAGAACGCAGCATTGACGGCAGCTGGTGCCATATCTATAGCCTGCAGAAACTGAGAAAATGTTTCGAATCGGCATGCCCCTGGCTCCGCTATGAGATCCAATGGGGGTGGTGGATGTTCTGCAACCAACGGCGCCAAACTTATTCCACAATTCCCAACAACAACCGAAGTAACTCCCTGACTGACTTTCATATCCATTGTCGGCAAAGTCATTAGAATCCTATCATCGTGAGTGTGTACATCTATAAAGCCCGGAGCCACTATCTTATTAGACGCATCGATTATACGCCCAGCACTCGCATCGGTAAGCGGACCGACGGCTGCTATTTTATCGTCTACAATACCTACGTCGGCTTGAAATCTGGGCGCACCAGTTCCATTGACGATAGAACCACCCTTGATAAGAATATCAAACGATTGTAAAGCAGACATACTTGCTCCTAACTTTGTTTATCCATCGCTCATCAAAATGAACTATTATATAGACCGCCATCTAATAATAGGCTCTGACCAGTTATGTAGCCCGCGTGCACGCTGCAGAGAAAAGCTGCCGCCTCGCCGAACTCCTCGGGAGTGCCAGCCCTCTTTGCCGGAACTTCTCCTATTCTCTGCTGATGCGCCTCTTCGCGGCCGATTCCCAGCTGGCTAGCCATATTTTCTATGCTACTCTGATATCTATCCGTATCAAAAAATCCCGGCTGAATATGATTTATAGTAACTCCAGTACTAGCTACACTGCGAGAGACTCCCGCGCAAAAAGCTGTCAACCCGGCCCTTGCGCCACTTGATAAATCTAGCCCCGATACCGGCATATTCACTGATACAGAAGTTATATTCAAGATTCGCCCAAAGCCTCGCTGACTCATACCATCTATGCAACGTTGGATAAGCTCTATCGGAGTAATCATATTCCATGTAACGCCCGTTAACATCGCTTCGCGCTCTAGCTCCCGGAAATCTTTAAACGGAGGACCACCAGCATTCGTTATTAAGATATCTGGTTGAGGACAGGCAGAGATAAGGTCATCCTGTCCTTTGTGTGTTGTTACATCGCCAGCGACTTCGATGATTTCTGAATTAGTACTTCTCCTTAATTCGCCCGCCGTCTCCGATAATCGTTCAGCATCTATACCGTTGACAACTACTATACAACCGGCCCTCGCCAGGGCGGCGGCACAACCTTTTCCAAGGCCTCTGCTCGACCCACATACTATAGCTTTCTTTCCTGCTATTCCTAAATCCATTTCTTTTGCTCCAAGGATTGATTTCTCGTCGATTTATATTGTGCAAAGATCAACATCTGTTGCAAGTACGAACGTATCACGCATCAGTTCTTTGACTTCCAGGGCTATGGGTCGTAAAACCTGATAATATTCTAACTGGGATAAGCCGATGGAAAAACTAGACATCCTTGAAGCACAGAGTATATTTATTTTGCGTGAAGCCTTCGCAAATTTTGAGAAAATGGGATTACTATGGTCTCTTGGGAAGGATTCCAATGTCATGATCCGGCTAGCAAAAAAGGCGTTTTGCGGGAACATACCTTTCCCACTTTTGTTCTGCGATACTGGGAAAAAATTTCCAGAAATGTATGCTTTTCAAAAACATTACAGCAAGGAGTGGAACCTGAATCTGATAGTGCAGAAGTGTCCTCCTATTGATCAAATTGATCCCTCACTTCCTCCTGCTTCAAGATCGGCCGCACGTAAAACCGAAGCCCTTAAGATGCTTATAAGAGATAATAATCTCGAAGCTGTGATAGCTGGAATAAGAAGAGACGAAGAGGGGACGAGAGCCAAAGAAAGAGTTTTTAGCCCGCGTGGTATTGAGGCGGATTGGAACTTTAAAGATCAACCACCAGAATTTTGGGATCAATACAAAACTAAGTTCCCATCAGGAACCCACATCAGGGTACATCCGTTGCTATCATGGACCGAGATAGACATTTGGCGCTATATTCGACGGGAAAAGATTCCGGTTGTATCTTTGTATTTCTCCAAAAGCGGAAAACGATATAGATCTCTCGGCGATCACGATATAACCTTTCCCATCGATAGCGAAGCCAGTACCGTAGAAGAGATTATACACGAGTTAGAAATCACAAAGGTCTCTGAAAGGGCGGGTAGAGCTATGGATCATGAAACCGAAGATGCTTTTGAACGTCTTCGGGTCAACGGGTATATGTAGGGCTGATAACGTTGATAAAAAGCAGTAAAACACCCTTTCGATTAATTATTGCCGGTCATGTCGACCACGGAAAATCCACTCTGGTTGGCAGACTTTTGCACGATACGGGAGCATTATCGGAAGGAAAAATCCAGGCTGTGAAAATGATGTCCGAACGGCGCGGCATGCCGTTAGAATATGCCTTTCTGCTAGATTCTCTCCAGGCAGAAAGGGATCAAGGCATAACCATTGACACCACACAAATTGTTTTCAATTCTGCCAAAAGGTCGTACGTCATAATAGATGCTCCAGGACACAAAGAATTCCTCAAGAACATGATTTCTGGAGCTGCCCAAGCCGATGGGGGGATAGTTGTCGTAGATGCCGTGGAAGGCCTTCAAGAACAATCCAGACGTCATTGTTATTTATTACAGTTGCTGGGACTTACTCAGGTTTCGATAGTCATAAATAAAATGGATTTGGTCGAATACGATGAGCAAATATTCTCCGATATATCAATAGCTGCGAGCAACTATTTACGAGAAATTGGCATAAAGGCCCGCAACATTATTCCTGTTTCAGCTCGGAGCGGGATAGGACTTCTTAGGCGCTCTAAAAAAATGTCCTGGTACAAAGGCCCAAGCTTTTTAAAAGCGATTGATGGCCTAACGCCATTGGAGACGCCCAATGACAAGCCTCTCAGATTACCAATACAAGACGTGTACAAATTCGATAATAGAAGAATTTTGGTGGGAAAAATAGAAACCGGAAGCCTAAAAATTGGGGATATATTGCATTTTTCTCCTTCCAATAAAACCGCAGCTGTTTCTACTTTCGAGCATTGGGGTGAACAGACGAAAAAAGACCAGGAATCGGCTGGAAAATCTGTTGCCTTTACATTAAGAGAGCAAATTTTTGTTGAACGAGGGCATATCGCTAGCTTGCAAGAAACTCCTCCAATCGAAACTAATGTATTTAGAGCGCGAGTATTTTGGATTTCTCAAAAACCCCTACGAACCGCAGATCGCTTAACTATCAAAATAGCTACAGCAGAATATTCTGTAGAAGTTCAATCCATAGAAGGATCGATTGATACTGATACCCTAAGGCTCACTCCAACCGACGAAATTTCTCGACACGAAATAGGAGAAATTACCATTCGTGCCAGAGCAACTGTGGTATTAGATGCTTTTGATGATAATCCGAAAACTGGCCGGTTTGTCCTGATCGACGGTTTTGATACGGTCGGTGGTGGCATTGTCTCAATGGATGGTTATGCGAACCAGCGAGGCAGATATGATGTGATCTCACAAAATATTGTCCCCGTGGATTCTAAAATTGACAGAACAGCCAGAGCAAAAGCAAACGATCATAAAAGCGGTATAATTTGGCTCACTGGTTTATCTGGCGCGGGAAAATCCACTATCGCCGTGGAAGTTGAAAAACAGCTGTTTCGTAAAGGCTACCAAGTCTATGTATTGGACGGTGACAACATAAGGTTCGGTTTATCCGCGGACCTTGGTTTCTCGCCGGAGGACAGAACCGAGAACATTCGTAGAATAGGAGAAGTTGCAAAGCTTTTTGCTGAAGCCGGCATATTAGTGATAACAGCATTTATCTCCCCTTATCGAGACGACCGCGCTCGGGTGCGCACAATAGCACCAGAAATGTTTCATGAAGTTTTTATCAAAGCGGATTTATCAATCTGCGAAAATAGAGACCCAAAGGGTTTATACGCTAAAGCAAGAAATGGTGAAATCCTTGAATTTACAGGAATATCTGCACCCTACGAAGAACCTACGACAGCAGAATTAATTATAGACACGGAACAGCAAAGTGTAGATCAATCGGTCGCTGCTCTAATCGAATATGTTTCAAATAACTTCACCCCACACCATTAATCGCTGTCACTATCAACAAATAGAATGGGGCGTTTTTTTTCATCAAACCTTCAAATTTCCCGATGGCGTTTCATTCCATATGAGTTGGTGAGCTGCCAAGGACTTTGTTTCAGGAATACGATTATATTGTGACAAAGAACAATTGAATAACATTTTTGGCTCTAATGCCGTCCCACACTTATACCAGAAACATTGGAGTAAATAATTAGCGAACCACATAACAGCCAAAGCTAACCAAACCTTGGCTATTTCCAACCATCCGCGTTCGACTGTAGAGCCCATCAAAAATAATCTATCTATTATCTTTTATATTCTTGGTGGTACCCTACCCTTTTTTCTAGCCAAGCGGCGGCACCCAACATTTTTGCATCTAACCCCATGGGGCCAACTAATTGCGCGCCGACGGGAAGTCCCTGCCGCCCCACTCCTATGGGAAGACTGAGACATGGCCATCCGAGCAAAGTCCACACCCGATTGAATAAGGGATCACCGGTGAAATTTAGTCCCCGGGGAGCTTCATCACCAGCAGATATAGTTAGAATCACGTCAACTTTTTCAAAAACTCCAGCTTGAAAAATGCGCGCTGCGTCCGCTTCTTTTTTGGCTGAAGCCAAACTTGATTTTGAAATAGCTTTGCCCGTCGCAATACTGTCCCGATAAAATCTAGTCAAGCGTTCGGGATAATGATCATATTCCCAGGACAAAGCTGTCCCCGCATCGCCCATCATAATCACTGTCTGTGTGTCGGCTAATCTCTCAAAATCCATGGTTGATGGTATATCTATTAATCTGGCCCCAGCCTTCTCTGCTACCCGCCAAGCCTTTTCATAGGCTTCGAGAATATCATCATCAGCTTCAATCCTGAACGGAACCATCAACCCAATTATTGGGGGGGTTTCTTCAAAAATTGTCAAATCCGGTCGAGCTGCTC
The DNA here is from genome assembly GCA_964342575.1 of uncultured Nisaea sp. GTDB lineage: Bacteria > Pseudomonadota > Alphaproteobacteria > Thalassobaculales > Thalassobaculaceae. The sequence goes on from CAYFGZ010000014.1 coordinate 16,382, forward strand.
CTCTGATTAAGTAATCGAAAAAAGCGACGTCTGCTACGTTGCGAGCAAACGTGCCTAACGTATCTAGATAATTAGAAAGCTCTTTGATGCCAAATTTATCGTGAGTATCAATAGTTGGCTTGAAGCCAACTATACCACAATATGCTGCCGGACGAATCACAGAGCCAGCTGTCTGTGTTCCAAAAGCAAGTGGCATCTGCGAATCCGCGACACCAGCCGCTGAACCACTGGAGGACCCCCCCGGTGTATGATTTGGGTTGTGGGGATTCGCAGTCTTTCCTGGATTCCGCCAAGCGAATTCCGTTGTGACCGTTTTCCCTAGAACGATGCCACCATTATCTTTGGTTAGTTTAACACAGGCAGCGTCCGCAACTGGTTGATTAGCCCCGTAGATGGTTGATCCGTAACAAGTGGGCATGGTTGATGTGTCAATGATATCTTTGACCCCAACAGGTAAACCACCGAGTTGCCCCGGATTGCCCGCCTTGTCCGCAGCAATGGCATCTTCTATTGCTTTGGCTGGATCCAAATGTGCCCATGCCCCAACTAACTTGTCACGTTCTTCTATTCGCTCCAGACATGACCTTACCAACTTTTCCGACGTTAACTCTCCAGCTCTAATTTTTTTCAATGCATCTAATGCCGAAAGGTCATAAACTGCAGTCATTTTTGTTCTCCCCAGTCATTTTGAGTTAAAAACAGACATTTTAGATTTTAAACCATAAGATTGCCTTTTATAAAGTCTACTGAAGACCCAAAGTCTTTAACAAACTCTTATTGAGCGCAGATAGCAAGAAGTGTCGAGGCTACCGACGATGGAACTAGATATCTTGGAAGATGCAAGCAACCTTTCAAAAATCGACAATGATATTGCGGATTTGATTGCGAAAATTGGTATCCCCAAACAAAATCGTCGCGAGCCAAACTTTGCTACACTGATGCACATTATAATATCGCAGCAAATTTCCTTAGCAGCAGCTGACGCCATTTGGAAGAAATTGCAGACAAAAATAAAACCACTTTCACCGCCAAGCATAGTAAAAATAGGTGGCCCCGGCCTTCAGGAAATTGGATTCACTAAATCGAAAGCAAAATCAGCGATTCAACTAAGTAACAAAATAATCAATCGAGAATTTAACCTCGCCTCTATGTCCCTAATGAAAGACCACGAGGTCAGAAACTATCTAACAGAATTGCCTGGGATTGGGGATTGGAGCGCTTCAATTTATCTAATATTTTGTCTTGAACGCAGAGATGTTTGGCCTGCAGGTGATATCGCTTTACAGGAATCTGTTCGCCACCTCAAAAAACTAGACACGCGACCAAAGCAGAATGAGATGCGTAAAATCGGATACGGCTGGAAACCCTGGAGAAGTGCCGCTGCACTATTACTTTGGCATTACTACTCAACATTAGTCCGAAAACAAAATAGACAAGACACCGTCGGATTTCAGTGACAAAGTCGTACCAAAACTGATATTTTCAAAAGTAGTAACTCCTGATAGAGCGAAAAGTTAAAGAGTCTCTATTTGGTAGGGTTATTTTATAAAAGGCAATGGAATTGCAATGAGTGAAATAGACAAACCCCAAAACTATAGAAAATTGCAGGAAGAACACGAACGTTTTGTTTTGGCAATGGCGGCCGCAAATGATGGGCTTTGGGACTGGGATCTCCGAACAGATAAGATCTTTTTCTCTGCACGATGGAAGGAAATGCTCGGATTGCAGAAAGATGAGATAACCGATGCCCCATCTGAATGGCTAGAACGAATCCATGCAGACGATATAGATCGCCTAAATACTATGCTAGAGGCACACCTCAACAATGACACTCCAAGCTTTGAGGTAGAATACCGGGTCCGCCATTTTAATGAAAGCTACCGTTGGATGCTGGTTAGAGGGCTAGCAGTGAGAGCAACAGATGGTGTGGCCTACAGGATAGCAGGATCCCAAACAGATATAACGGAAAAGAAAACAGCTGAACAAAAGTCTATTTATGATGCGTTGCACGATACTCTGACTGGGCTAGCAAATAGAACATTATTCCTGGATCGCATTCGTCAGGTTTTAAAAAGACGCCAACGAACTCCTACTATACAGTTTGCGGTCATCTATCTTGATTTAGATCGCTTTAGATTAGTCAACGAAAGCCTAGGTCACGTTCATGGTGACGAATTAATAATATTGACCGGCCAACGTTTAAAACAAAGCGTTCCAATCGGGGACACAGTAGCACGGCTTGGTGGTGATGAATATTCTATTTTGATGGAGGATATAGCTAACATCGATGATGCAACCCAAATGGCAGAAACCATTCAGAAAACTCTCTCTGCACCGTTCTCTTTAGGAGGTAAAGAAGTTTTCAGCACAGGGTCGATGGGGATTGCGTTTTGCGATAACGATTACCAGCGTCCTGAAGAAATATTGCGGGACTCAGAGTTGGCCATGTACCGCGCCAAACGGCTTGGCAAAGCACAAAGTATTATTTTTGACGACAGCTTTCGCAAGTCTCCCGTGTCGCCAATAGATCTCGATACGGATCTTCGACGCGCTCTAGATCGCGACGAAATGATGGTCCATTACCAACCAATTATTTCTCTTAGAGACGGCACTATAAGCGGTTTTGAAGCACTTTTAAGGTGGCATCATCGCATCAGAGGAAATATATCACCTAGCGAATTTATACCCTTGGCCGAAGAAACTGGTTTGATATATGAGCTTGGGCAGTGGGTTTTGCACCAAGCCTGCCTGCAGACTTTAAACTGGAACAAGGCCAGAACCGAAAGCCCGCAACTGGAGTTAAGCATTAATCTTTCCGGCAGGCAGTTTACCGATCCAAAATTGGTACAAGGCGTAGTTGATAACCTGCAAAAATCTGGACTCAAAGCGGAAAACTTAAAATTGGAAATTACTGAAAGTGTCCTGATGGAAAATGCCCACCGTTCTATTGAGATGCTCAATCAACTCAAAGACCTAAATATTAAGGTCTGTGTTGATGATTTTGGTACAGGTTATTCCTCCCTCAGTTATCTTCACACTTTTCCAATAGATACGCTAAAGGTGGACCGATCTTTTGTTAATGACATGGGGCGCAACTATCGAAACATGGAGATAATTAGAACAATAACAATGTTGGCCCACAATTTAAAACTTGATGTGATCGCCGAGGGCGTGGAGACTGCAGAGCAACACGCCCAATTGAGCGCACTCGGATGCCAGTATGCCCAAGGCTTTTACTTTTCACGACCAATAGATAGCGATAATGCTACAAATCTAATCCAATTAGGCCAGAGATGGTAGGATGACGAGTATCCAGCATGAATCCGAGAATGGTGTATTTTTTTGCTCAACGTAAAAGGCGGCTAACATGGGAAAATATAGCTGAATCTGAGAATTTTTCAGTGGTGGAAAAAACACTCCAAGAACACTCCATTAAATATAAAAATACGCAGATCCGAATAGTTCGTTCCGTCTATGAAGCTAATTCAAAGAAATGGTCTCACCAACTAGCTTTATTTGTGGACCTTAACCATACAGACTATCTGTTTTTTCGATCTGGTTTTGCTAAAAATAGGGAGCATATAGAAAAACTTAGTGAAACTTGTGTCAGCAAAGAGCCTCTATCGCAAAGCAATCTTGTTGGGTCGAAACAGATAGAAGAAAAGCCCTACACCGAGGCGAACTCTAGAAAAGTTTTCAGGGTACCAAAGAGTTTTATACGCACTTTTTCATTATTTCTGCTGTCATTTATTAGCCTTATGATCATTTTAAATTATCGTTTTCCCACTGAGTTTCAACAGATCAGCCCATTAACTTTTTTCCAACAAACCAAGTCAATAGGCAAAAAGAATAACTCTAGCGAACAGTTGGAAGAGCTTTCACCACTCACCGTTGGCGCTACAAAGAGAACTATTGGGGTTGCCGAGCCCTTAATTGGCCGCTGGTCAGCTACAGAATGTTCAGAATCTTTTATTGAATTTACACCATTCGATTTTTTCATTTATTCCAGAAATACTATGCTGAAGCCTATATTCAAACATAGCATTGCAGAGACCATAGAGGATGAGTTTCAGTTTTTCTTAAGAGTCGAGGAAAATAAGATTGAGCATTACACGAAGTTGACTAGAAACAATATAAAATACTCCGGGACATCTACTCGACTTGGGTTTAGAGAGGCTGAAAGAAAATTACATGTCTACAGGAGATGCAGATAATTATTAACCTATAATTCTAGAGGAGAGATAATTGAGGGGGAGTGAACGGTTTAAATAAATCTGCACTATCATTTTTGAGATTTCCTACCCTAGGCGAAACCTCATAATGTTTCAATTTGGTGTCTTCGTAGGTCGTTAAATGATCCAGAATATCCTCGTTGTCTAAAGCCAGCCAAATTTGGTAGTCTTTCTCTTCTAAAATGACAGGCATACGCGGGTGGATATGAGAAATACTTGGGCTTGCTTTAGTCGTTAGGATTACATAGCTAGCACATATAGTGCTACCTCTATCATATCGTGATCCAACACTCCATAATCCAGCAAAAGCAAAAGGTTTTTCCGTCCTATTGGAAATACGATAAGGTCTTTTAATACCATTTTGGTGTTTCCACTCGTAAAACCCATCTGCAAGTACCAAACAGCGACGTTTAACAAAAGCATCCTTGAACGAAACTTTTTCTGATACAGTCTCCAGTCTAGCATTTATTAGAGGCTGTCTAGCGACCGCCTCATCGCAGCTCACTGCTTCGAATCCCCACCATAGCATATCCAGAGAACGTGATCCTGTATCATCGAGACGAACCACGGGGGCCAACTGAAAGGGAGCCAAGTTGTATCTAGGCCGAAAATCAAGCGCGTTCTTAAAGCCAAATTCAATTCGAAGATTAGCTGATGTTTGGGTTATGCTGTAACGCCCACACATTTCTATTTTTTTTATCCTATTTTATAGTGTAAGAGGGCTACTAATGAATCTCAGCCGGAATAGATTCATAGAAAAAGATAGCCTAAAAAGCAAATGGAGCCGCAATGTCTCAGAATGCACTACTCCACGATGTAATAAAAATAGCCCGTTCGGCCGGATGTATTATTATGGAATATTTTAATCAAGAAATATCTGTAATGGAGAAAATCGATGGCTCTCCGGTTACCGCAGCCGATCGCGCAGCAGAATCACTAATAATACCGGCGCTCAGGCAACTGACACCTACCATCCCCATCGTTGCCGAGGAAAGTGTTGAAGCCGGCAATATTCCAACAATATCCAATAATACCTTTTGGCTCGTGGACCCCTTGGATGGGACAAAAGAGTTTATCAATAGAAGTTCCGATTTTACAGTGAATATCGGTTTGATCGAGAATGGACAGCCAAGCCTTGGCGTTGTTTTAACCCCATGTGACAATATCGCTTGGGCTGGTATCGTAAATGGCGGCGCCTTCATGGAAGATCGAGAGGGAAACCAGACACCTATTTCCGTTCGAGAGCCGATAGAAAATAACTTGACTGTCGTAGCGAGCAGATCGCATCGTAGTCCCGAACTGGAAAAATACATTTCAACATTGCGTGTACAACAGTCGACCTCGAGAGGGTCCTCACTAAAGTTTTGTATAATAGCATCAGGCGATGCAGACATATACCCAAGATTAGGTCCCACGATGGAATGGGACACCGCCGCTGGACATGCTGTCTTGCTAGCGGCTGGAGGTCGCTTGACCAACTTCGATGAAGGCGATTTCGAATACGGGAAACCTGGTTTTCGAAATGGCTGGTTTATTGCTTATGGAAAATAATTCCGCCCTCTTGGCGTCACTTGCTGCGTCTATTCACGACCTCATCCAAGCATTACCCCATAGATTTAGGGTTCGTCTATCATGGGGCCAATAACGCAAGGGATGATCCGAGTCCATCAGTTCTAGTTCCGCAGAAAGTTCTATTTTATTCCCATCGGGATCCAAAACCATAAAAAATAAATTATTCCCAGCTCCATGACGTCCCGGCCCCCACCAAATTGGGATATCGAGAGCAGCTAAGTGATCAGCCCAATCTCGAATATGATTCCAGGAAGGCGTTTCAAAAGCACAGTGGTCAAAGCCTTTTGTATCGGCGGCAAACGTGGCAAAGCTGTGATGCTCCGGATCGGACCTATAAAAAGCGGCTGTAACTCTTCCATCCTGAGCGGAAACTATATCTGAAGGTAAAAATCCCAAAACTTGTTGGTAATACTCCATCATACCCTTTATATCTGAGCTTGCTACGACCACGTGTTGCAATCTGCCATCCAACCCTTGTAACCCATCGGTCGGCTCAGTACCTACACCAAAGCAAATTTTGTTTCCATCAGGATCGACGACCGTGAACGCCCCCTGCTGGAACAATGGCGATGGATTTTCAACCAATATTGCACCTCGATCCAGGATATATTTCTTCAGTTCCAATAATCGCACGTCATCTTCAACTCTGAAGCTGCTGTAACTAAGATATTTTGAGGTTCCCTCCGACAAAATAAGCCGACGACCCGGGCCTTCCAATAACCATTGGTTATTGCCAACCTCCTTTTCTTGAAGTCCCAGTGCCTTGCAATAAAATTTTCTCATTATCTCCATTTCGGACGTTTCCAGACACAGGTGATCTAGTACCGCAGACCAAAGAGGAGTTTTAGCCATTTTATATAATCCCCCGAACCTAACTAATGAATATTTTATCAAGTTATCAGAACTCACCGTGTAATGCTGGCTTGAATAAATATTTTCAGCTGGTAGAACTCTGCTCTACTGCCCCTTGATGGTCGATTATTTCCCAAGTAGAACAAAACAATACTATAATCTATTCTTTATCGTAACCCATCTATTGAATGTATGCCATACTTTGAGGCGAAAATGAGCTGATCACATGACTATTGTGTCTTATGCCCCGGAACAAATAAAAGAAGCTGCATCAGTTATACAAAAAGGAAACCTTGTAGCTTTTCCTACTGAAACTGTATACGGGCTCGGCGCCGATGCAACGTGTGATGCCGCAGTTGCTAAAATTTATGAAGCAAAGGGTAGACCAAAGTTCAATCCAATCATATCCCATCTATCTTCAACTGATGAAGCTTTTGAGATTGGAGTTTTCTCGTCAATAGCTAGAGACCTAGCAATGAAATTTTGGCCAGGACCTCTTACTCTCATCATCCAACGTGCCCCCAACTGTCCAATTTCCTGGCTTGCATCTGCTGGTCTCGAAACTATTGGGATCCGAGTTCCAAACCATCCGGTAGCCCTGGAGTTACTGCGACTAGCAAAACTTCCCATTGCAGCCCCCAGTGCAAATCTTTCTGGAAGCATTAGTCCAACACATTCAAAACATGTTGAACAGGAATTTGACGACCGGATAAAAATAATCCTGGAAGGCGGAAATTGCGAAGTTGGGTTAGAATCAACGGTCCTCGACCTATCGGGTGTACAACCAGCAGTATTGAGGCCAGGTAAAATAACTAAAGAAAACATAGAGGAACTTATTGGCCCGATTACACAAGCCAACGAGAAAACGGTGGTATCTTCTCCGGGCATGCTAAGCAGTCACTATGCGCCAAAGAGCCTCCTTCGATTGAATGCCGAATCACTTCGTGAAGGCGAAGCTTTTTTGGGGTTCGGACAAATCTGTTACAGTCCTTTTCCAAACTTGAGTCCCCAGGGGGATTTAGCAGAAGCAGCTGCTAATCTGTTCCATCTACTACGCGAGATAGATAAAACCGAACCTAGATGCATAGCAGTAGCCCCCATACCGTGCCATGGCCTCGGAACAGCAATTAATGATCGCCTGAATAGAGCAGCCGCTCCTAGGCAAACATCTTATCCAGTTGATAGAGAATGCTAATAACTGCTATTTAAAGAGCTCCGGCCAATGAATTAACATTGGAGCAACCAATGTCCTTAAACAAAAATATCAAATCAAACAGAAAAGTCGAAAACATTGACAATAATCAAAGTAAGGGGATAGCCGAGATAAAGAGAATTCTGGGAAAACACCATTATTCGGAGGACAAAGATGCCATGCAAACCTATCTCACCGACTGGCGTGGCCATTATATCGGTCAGGCCCAGCTCGTAGTTTTTCCAAATAACGTGGAGAAAATCTCCAAGATAGTTAAAATATGTGCTAGAGAAAAAATATCGATTGTACCTCAGGGTGGTAACACCAGCATGTGTGGAGGTTCAGTCCCTTTAAAGCACGGCACCTCTATCCTATTGTCTACTTCGCGGTTAAATAAAATATTATCATTAGATAGTACGAATTACACGATGACAGTGGAAGCCGGGTGTATTCTCCAACACATCCAAAAAGCGGCGCTAGAAGCGGATAGATACTTTCCCTTAAGTTTAGCCGCCGAAGGCAGTTGTATGATAGGAGGGAACCTAGCCACAAACGCGGGTGGAACTAATGTTTTGCGCTATGGTAATGCCCGTGACCTAGTTTTAGGTCTAGAAATAGTTCTCCCCGATGGCCGCATTATTAATGAGCTACAAGGGCTTAGAAAAGATAATACTGGATACGATTTGAAACAACTATTCCTTGGTTCCGAAGGTACCCTAGGGATCATAACAAAAGCCGTTTTAAAATTGCACCCAGTACCCAAAACTATAAAAGCCGCGTACTGCGCCGTACCAAATATACCAGCAGCTCTTGAGCTGCTGAATCGCGCTCGAATGGAGAGTGGTGACTGTGTAGAAACATTTGAATTGATTTCGCGACTGGTTATGGAATTAGTCATCAAACATATACCGGGTGCTAGAGACCCTCTGGACACGCCATACGAGCATTATGTTCTATTAGAAATAATCTCTACAAAAAGTAACGATGAAGGATTGACCTATAAGTTTGAACATATGTTAGAAAAAGCCATGGAAGACGGCCTGATTCTAGATGCTGCATTGGCTCAAACTGAGAAACAACGGCAAGCGTTTTGGGCTCTTCGGGAAAACGCTACGGAGTCTCAAAAACTTGAAGGAGCGTCAATCAAACACGATATTTCTATTCCTTTGTCATCCATTCCAGCCTTCTACACTTCGGCGTGGCAAGCTATATTAGCGGTTGAGCCAAGAGCACGATTATTAGCCTTTGGTCACGCGGGCGACGGTAATATCCACTTTAATGTCGCCGAACCAGAAGGCGGCAAAACTTCTGACTTTATGAACAAGTGGGATGCTATTAATTGCGCCGTTCACGACAGTGTAAAAAAATTTAATGGTTCAATAAGCGCGGAACACGGTATAGGACAACTTAAACGGAATGAACTGCCCCGCTACAAATCCGACACTTCCCTTGATGTTATGAAAATGATCAAGAATACTCTCGACCCTCACGGAATAATGAACCCCGGAAAAGTGATATAGAAAGAGGACGGTTATGATTGCCTTGATGAACCAATTTCCAAACCAGCCGGAAAAGCAGGTTACAATAGAGAATTGGAGAAACGCCCCCTTTAATAAATGGGGATTTCATCACGTTCGAGAAATACTACCAACTTCCCCTATCCCGAACGAAAATCAGGCTAGCCAACAACTTGAATTTAACTTGGTCGATTTATCATCCATAACCGTCAAAACTAACCACAATGAAGCGGTAACCTATGAAGATTTCCTCACAAAAACGCACACTGATGCATTAGTCATTTTGAAAGACGGAAAAATAATAGAGGAGCGCTATAACAACGGAATGAACCGAAAATCCCCTCATATTTTAATGTCAGTATCCAAATCTATTTTGGGATTACTAAGTGGAATTCTGATTGAAGAAAAAGTTTTCGAGCCAGAGACTCTCGTGTCCAAGATTCTGCCAGAAATAGAGTCAACTGCGTATAAAGGAGCCACAGTCAGGCACCTTTTAGATATGAGAGCTGGGATAAGTTTCGATGAAGATTATCTCGCGACATCCGGACTTATGATTGATTATCGTAAAGCTACAAACTGGAACCCACTAGCCGCAGATGATGTCCCAAGTGATTTGAGGTCTTTTTACAAATGTCTCAAAACCAAAGATCGCGAGCACGGGCAACAATTTCATTATGTTTCACCTAACACCGATCTTTTGGGTTGGATAATCGAACGTGCAACTAATCGCCGCTATAGCGACCTTTTGAGTGATCTTGTTTGGAAACCATTGGGAGCCACAGAACCAAGTTACATTACCTTGGATAGACTTGGCGCGCCCAGAGCCGCCGGTGGACTATGCACAACGGCTGTAGATTTAGCCCTGGTGGGACAGTTATTACTCGATTTTGGTTTCCATGGAAGTCGCCAAATCGTCCCCGAAAGTTGGCTTTTTGATATAAAAAATAACGGCAATAGGGATGCATGGATAAAGGGAAATTTCGCTGATTATTTTCCTGGGATGAATATGTTTTACAGGTCCAAGTGGTATGTGGAGAAAGGAGAAAGTAGTGAACAATCAAATCTTTTATTCGGAGTCGGAGTGCACGGACAAAACCTATTCGTCGATCACGAAAAAAAACTAGTAATTTCTAAGTTTTCTTCACAACCCCAGCCACTTGATATCGATTTAATTCAGCTAACTTCTCAATGGGTTCGGGCACTAAAATACTTTTTCTAAAACCATGTCAAATTACCCCCTTCATTTTTGACGAAAGTCGGTTAAAAATAGCGTAACTTATTTCAATTTCTTAATAGAGGCATAATGCTAGTCGGATCAACCATAAGTTGATAGACAGGCAATTAGACTTAGGTTACGTAATTAACAATACACTATTCACTGATTTGGTAGGGATATTCCAGAGATGACGTCTTACACTCCTCCCTTAACAGATATGCGCTTCACTCTCAACGATGTTGTGGGCCTTTCTGATTTAACCAACATGCCCGGTTTTGACCCGATGGATTCCACCCTATCTGACCAAATATTAGAGGAGGCAGGAAAATTTTCCAGTAATGTCCTAGCACCGTTAAATTTTATTGGAGATACTGAGGGAGCCAAAATTGAAAACGGAGTTGTCCGACCTGTTGATGGTTTTGGAGATGCGTACGCGCAGTGGTCGGAAGCCGGATGGAATTCGGTGCCGTTTGATTCCTTGCACGGAGGCCAGGGATTACCATGGACATTGGCCACAGCAATATGGGAAATGTGGGAATCTTCAAATATGGCCTTCTCACTTTGTCCGCTTCTCACTCAAGCCGCTATCGATGCCCTAGAGCGACACGGAAGTAGGGACCAGAAGGCCACTTACCTGGAAAAGCTTGTTTCAGGAGAGTGGACGGGTACGATGAACCTGACCGAACCACAATCGGGCACTGACCTGGGGTCTATTAGAACAAGCGCAACATATGATGGAAATCATTATAGGATAAAGGGCCAAAAAATATACATTACTTGGGGCGATCACGATATGACAGATAATATCGTACATCTCGTGTTGGCCCGGTCGCCTGAGGGTCCTTCTGGAACCCGTGGATTATCTTTATTTATAGTTCCAAAATTCATTGTAAACGCGGATGGGTCACTTGGGCAACGCAATGACGTGAGACCCGTATCTATCGAACATAAAATAGGTATCCATGCTAGTCCAACATGCGTTATGTCCTATGGTGAAAACGACGGTGCGATAGGATTTCTAGTGGGCGAAGAAAACCGAGGAATTGAATACATGTTTGTTATGATGAATAACGCAAGATTAGCCGTTGGTCTTCAAGGATTAGCCATTGCGGAGCGTGCCTACCAACAGGCTGCTTCATTTGCTAAAGAGCGCATCCAGGGTCGACCCATTCAAGGAAGTCAATCAGAAGTACCCATCGTTGAACATCCAGATGTTCGCCGTATGTTGCTCAGTATGAGGAGTCAGATAGAAGCCATGCGCGGCCTGTGCTATGAAGTAGCAGCCGATCTAGATCGAGCTAATAAATTAGAGGATGTTTCAGAAAAGAAAAATGCCCAGTCGCTCCTTGATTTAATGATCCCAGTAGTAAAAGCCTGGTGTACAGACACCGGCCTTGCGATCACATCCACCAATATACAAGTTCATGGGGGAATGGGATTTATGGAAGAGACTGGTGCAGGGCAGCACTATCGTGATGCTCGAATAACAACTATATACGAGGGGACAAACGGCGTGCAGGCGATGGACCTTCTTGGCAGAAAAATTATGCGTGATGGTGGCGAAACAGCTCAACGCTTTATAGAAAAAGTGGAAGAGACAATCCGCCAACTGGATCCAAAAAATGAAGTTCACAGTAGCCTTTCGCAGCACCTCACTACTGCTATTGATAGCCTGCAGAGTGCTATAGTTTGGATGCTGGAAACTTTCAAATCAAAACCAGGAAATGCTGCTGCTGGTGCGACCTCACTTCTAGAAATGATGGGATTAATCGGTGGTGGATGGATGCTTGCACGGGGCGCCATCGAGGCAAGCAAGCAAATTGCTGATGGTTCCAGTGATATAGATTTTTTATCCGCAAAACTGATCACAGCCCAGTACTATGCCGAGGTACACCTAAGTAAAGTACCCGCTTTACTTACACCTATTCGACACGGCGGAGGATGCGTAATGGCCTTCGACCCGGCGCAGTTTTAAAGCAATTAATCAAGAGACAAACAAGGAGGAAATATGAAATGTCTGATAAACCTCACGTTTTAATTTTTGCTCCATGGTATCAACCAGCTATGAGACGGCTAGATGAAATTTCAGTAACTCACCATCTTTATTTGGCATCCGATAAACAGGCATTCCTTGAAGAACATGGTTCCAAATGTACTAGCATAGGAACAATGCACCATTGCCCAGCATCATTGATGGACGCAGTTCCTAATCTAAAACTTATATTAAATTTTGGAGTGGGATACGATGGGGTTGATATAACAGCCGCAACAGAACGGGGTGTAAAAGTGGTCAACACCCCAGATGTTTTAAATGACTGCGTTGCGGATATGGCTATGGCCCTAGCTTTGGCAGGACGACGAAAGGTGGTCCAGGCGGATAGATACACGCGAAGAGGAGAGTGGAGAAAGCGGGGGGATTTTGAATACGTTAATAACTTTCACCACTCCAAAATAGGAATCCTAGGTTTGGGGCGTATTGGGCTGGAGATAGCAAATCGTTGTGCCGCCTTCAAAATGGATATCTGTTACCATCAACGTACTAAAAGAAGCGACGTAGAATACCGCTATTTCTCAAAACTAGCAGATATGGCGGCTGCCGTAGATATATTAATAGCTATCATTCCAGGGGGAGACTCCACCAAAAATATAATAGACAAAGAAATTATAGAAGCATTAGGCCCTCAAGGTTTGTTAGTAAACGTCGCGAGAGGAACGGTTGTTGACAACGCCGCCCTGGCATCGGCCTTGAAAGATGGAAGACTGGGGGCCGCCGCGTTGGATGTTTTTCCGAACGAACCAGAAGTTCCAGAAGACTTATTAAACATTGAAGATAACCTTATCCTTACTCCCCACATGGCAAGTGCTACACACTATACTCGAATGGCGATGGGTATGGTGCTATATAACAACCTACAAGCATTGCAGGATGGGCAGCCCCTGCTAACACCAGTCAATTAATCCTTGTATATTATTCTCCCGCTAATTTGAGCACAGCCTTCTGAATAGCAACTGGAATAGCAGTCGAGGAACGGGAACTCAAATCAAAGTACACGCTGACTCCCCTTGCGGTCGCAGCACAGTAATCCTCAGCAAACACTCCATGATATACAATCATAGAACTTGTTCCTACATGCGTTACGGCTATTCCGACATCAATTGCCCCCGGATACTTAACTTCCCTTAAAAAATCGAACTCGAGTTTTCTTAAAACCCAATCGCACCCTAGCCCAATATTGACTTCTGATTTTAGGGCTTCGTCTGCATCAGCAAAAAGCATTGTCCGCGCGTTCTCAACAAAAAGTCCGTAGGCATTATTATTGACATGCCCAACAGGGTCCAAATCCGCATACCGCAAAATTTCGCGAGTCCATTTTCGGTAGGAACCTCTTTCATTTGCCTTAAATTCTTCCATGACAACCTATGATAATGGAATCCAGTTAATAATATATTTAGGAGCACAACGCACCTTTATACAAATTTCTCTAATTTTATTTCGTATGGCTCAAATCCAAACGTTCTGCACGCTGTAATAACGGGTCCATTGCGCGCCAAACTACTTATAGAAATTCGGGTAGCTCCTGCCGAAATCAGATGCTGCTGTATAGCTTCCAAGAGTAATCGAGCTATATCCTTTCCACGATGTTCCTCACCAACAAACAAGACGGCAATATGTCCATGTTCCCTATGCAACATTTCTTGCAATTGGTCCTCATCTATGATCATCCATCCTGCAGTTAGTCCCACAACTCGGTTTTCCTCGACAGCAACAAGGACTGCGCCGTCAAAATTCGATGCAGACTCTGCAATCCGAATATATTGAAACTCATCGACTTCATTTCCGGGACGTCGGCCGGCATGCAACGCATGTTCAAAATTCTGCAAGCCCTGCAACATTTCTAATATACTAACCCGGTCGCTTTCATCTGCCGACCGTATAACTATTTCAGACATCATCCACTCCCCAACAGTCTACTTTACAAGTGGCCGAGCCTCTGAAACGCTGACTCGAAATATCTTATTACCATGTAGTCCAGCGCAGGAAAAGATTGACGAAAAAGCCCGAAGAATACTGGATTCATGCCCCAACCACTCTTTTATCTAAAGTTCCGGCATATCGATGGTTCGGTAGTCGCTCGACAATGAAAGATTCGGCTCTGTGACAGACTGCAACTCATCTATGGTTATACCCTTCACCATACCCTGCACCACCATGCCCCCCTCTGTAAGGTCCATAATGGCTAGATCTGTAAAAACACGTTTTACACATTTAGCCGCAGTCAACGGATAGGAGCAAGCATTTACGATTTTGGCTTTACCTTCCTTAGTTACATGCTCTGTTAAGACCCAGACCTGTTTCGCCCCCGCCGCAAGGTCCATGGCCCCTCCAACGCCGGGAGGAAATTTCGGATTATTTGTTGTCCAATTTGCCAAGTCTCCGCTTGCAGACACCTCGAAAGCCCCTAACATTGCAATGTCTATATGTCCTCCTCGTATCATTCCGAAAGCATCGGAATGAACAAAATATGCCCCACCCTTAAGCATCGTGATTGGTTGTTTCCCAGCATTAACTAAGTCACCATCTTCCATCCCCTCCTCTGGTCTAGGACCAAAACCTAGAACTCCGTTCTCACTGTGTAGAAGTATTTCTTTCCCCTCCGGCATATGGTCTGCGCAAAGAGTGGGAATTCCAATTCCCAAATTTACATATGATCCATCGGGTATTTCATTGGCTACCAACCATGCTAACTGACGTCTGGATAACTTATTCATTTTTGCCTTCCCGCGATCACAAATAACACACTAGGACCACATCTCTATAAATCATTACTTTTGTCAACTCTAATACTATAAAATCAATTCAAAAATGACCAACGACAAAACATGCAAAAGGGTACTTTTCTTTACGTTAACGTGCGGGTATGTTCCCGTCATACATTGATCTATCGAGTTTATTTTGAGTTCTGGAGTTTTTATATGTCCATAAAACGCGGTCGCAAATTTCTCAATACCCCTGGCCCCACCCATGTTCCAGATCGTGTAATGAATGCTATGCACCAATCAACTTTGGATCTATCGGATCCCCATTTTCTCGATGTATCGATGTCTTGTTTCCAAGACCTTCAGAAAATATTCAAGACTATGGGCGAAATATTTTTATATGCCTCCAACGGTCATGGCGCTTGGGAAGCTGCTCTCACCAATGTTTTCTCGCCCGGCGATAATATTTTGGTTCCAGAAACAGGAAATTTTTCCAACGCATGGTCGGACATGGCCCGAGCTCTGAACCTAAACGTACAAACTGTTCGAGGAGATTCGCGACGCGCCATTGATCCAGAGGGTATCGAGGTGGCATTAGAAAAAGACACACAAAGAAAGATCAAGGGTGTTTTGGTTGTACATACTGAGACAGCAACTGGCATAACAAATGATCTCCGTTCTATCAGAAAAGCCATAGATTCAAGCAGGCATCCTGCCCTGTTAGTGGTGGATAGCGTGGCTGCGCTAGGAACCGTTGATTATAGAATGGATGAATGGGGCATTGATGTCACCGTTAGTGCGTCGCAAAAAGGGCTTATGATGCCTCCAGGGCTGGGAATAGTTGCCGCTAATGAGAAAGCGATGAGTGTCCACCAAAAATCAACCATGCCTAAATTATACTGGGATTGGAATACCCGTTTAAAAGCCGAGCATTATAGGAAGTTCTGTGGAACCGCACCACAGTTGATGGTTTTCGGTATGCGGGAAGCACTCAATATGATTTTTGAGGAGGGGCTAGAAAACGTTTTCGAACGGCATAGAATTTTGGCCGGAGCAACGCATGCCGCTGTGGAAATTTGGGGAAAGACTGGAAACTTGTCCCTTAACGCCGTCGAGCCCGAAGATCGATCCACGGCAGTAACCACGGTTCTCACGAGCAACAGTGTCAATGCTGACGCTATCAGAGATATTTGTCGAGACGAAATGATGGTAGGTTTGGGCGGCGGATTAGGAAATCTCTCAGGAAAGGCATTCCGCATTGGTCATATGGGCGACATAAATGCCCCGATGCTGTACGCGGCACTGGCTTCAGTCGAAGCCACACTCTGTTACTTGGATATCAAGCATGGCGCAGGGGGCGTAACCGCGTCGGTTGAGTATATTGCTCAGAAAAAAAAGGAAGGGGAGGCTCCCTTTTCATATTAGTATGACAACCTTGTTATACCAAAAAACAAGAAAATACTATTGTGTTTCTCCTAAGCCGGGTCCCGTCATCTGTACTACTCTATCAACAAAAATAGAGGGGGTGACAATGACTTCCGGGTCAAGCTCTCCCAGTTCAACTATTTCATGCGCCTGAACAATCGTTAGATCTGCTGCAGGTGCCATCACAGGGCCAAAATTTCGAGCAGATTTATTGTATGTCAAATTTCCCCATCTGTCTGCTTGTCGAGCTAACACGAATGCAACATCCCCCTTTAAGGGGGACTCCAAAACATGAAGGCGACCGCCGATTTCACGCACCTCTTTGCCCTCTGTCAACTGAGTGCCGACTCCGGTAGGAGTATAAAAACCCCCAATGCCTGCCCCTGCCGCTCGAATTCTTTCACTCAAAGTCCCCTGCGGAACAACCTCCAATTCAACCTTCCCAGCAGCCCACATCTCTTCAAAGACAACTGACCCCCCCGACCGTGGGTAGGAACAAATAACTTTTCGGACCTTACCCTCTGATAAAAGACCTCCTATACCTTCTCTTCCAACACCCGCATTATTAGACACTATAGTGAGATCCTGAGCACCCTGATCGCGCAAAGCATTTAATAGTTCTGTAGGCATCCCTGCGCCTCCAAACCCAGAAACCAGGATGATTGAGCCATCATTTATTCCGGATACAGCTTCTTCGAAACTCGCGCTGATTTTATTTATTGCCATACCCCCGCTCCGCTCGTCTCGCTTTGTGTAATTTCCTATACATATAAACTCATCTTTCACCTACTCGAGACGTGTATCAAGGGAAATGTGAAAAATTGCAAAAAATCCCAAGAAAAATTTTGGTTATCATTCACCAAATCTTATTGACCTTTCGAAGCGTAGCTTGTTGGATAACCGACTGAGGTTTAGCGTGTGATTTTAATTCGTAATTCCACATCCACCGTGGGGCATAACAATGGCATTGAGCATTCGATGGATATATTAAAGTCTACTAGAACTGCTTTTTCCCAATCATATTCGGAAGCCCAATACAAATTCATATCGGCCGCCGAAAATAATGGCCTTCAAATTTCGAGCTACAAGAATCCTTACTTAGGCCCTCTGGGAGAGGAATTAGTATGCAACACAGCTTGGGCAGGTTCTGAGAAAGCCAAAAGAGTCATCTTAATTTTGTCTGCAACTCATGGGGTTGAAGGATTTTGTGGGTCGGGGTGCCAAGTAGACTGGCTAGGTTGCTGGAGTCCCGAGAGATTAACAAATGATACGGCAGTACTTTTTGTTCATGCTATTAACCCCCACGGTTTCGCCTGGTGCCGGAGAGTTACTGAAGAGGGTTGCGATCTAAACAGAAATTTCCTCGACTTTGACAAACCTCTCCCCGATAATCCAGGTCATGATGAACTGGTAGATGCTTTCGTACCTAACTCGCTTGATTCAGAAACAATTCTGTGGGCAGAGGAAAAAATAAAACGTTTTCGATACAAAAATGGTGAACTTAACTTTCAAACGGCCCGTAAAGCTGGCCAATACAAGCATCCACACAGCATGTTTTTTGGCGGTTTTTCACCCACCTGGTCACGACTGACATTGGAAGGTATCATAAGTGACTATAGTCTAACCCAGACCGACTTCGTTGCCATAGTCGATTTTCACACTGGCTTGGGACCATTTGGTTACGGCGAACCAATATCTGGACATCGACCAAACACTCCGGGCTATGAATGGGTAAGCAAAGTGTACGGAGAATCGGTCGGCGTTCCCGAATTGGGAACATCTTCTTCCATTCCTTTAACCGGAACGAGCCGTGATTTATGGGACAGACAACTGGGTGAACGATATGCATACATTGCGCTTGAATATGGGACCTATTCACAAGAACGAAGTAGGGTTGCTCTCCGAGAAGATCACTGGCTACACAACCAAGGTGCAGTCGATTGGGCTCGCCCAGAAACGCAGCGAATAAAGATGCAGCTTAAGCAACATTATTACCCCAACACTCCGGATTGGTTAGAGATGGTATTGCAACGATCTCGTCAGATTTTGCGTCAGACCACAGAAGCCATTAACATAACCCCGAATAGGCAAGTCTAATGTCCTTCTGTTTTTGATAGCATTTTGAGAATCTTGATCAGTTGTTCATCACGTTGTTGTTCTAAGGTCTCGATAGATCGATCTCCAGATTCAACCTCAATTCCAGCAATCAGTGTCTTCTGCAGCTCGTCGTTCAATATAGGGTTTTCTGCCATATCTAGCCACCACTCCTGTATACCCGGCGCAAAATGGTGAAGCATTTGGCTAATCCCTCCCTTTCCTCCAGCCAGGTGCATAATCATATGAGGGCCCATTAGTGCCCACCTAAGACCGGGCCCCCGAGCCACAGCAGCATTTATATCTTCCACTGATGCCAGATCATTCTTAACGGCGAGAACCGCTTCACGCCAAAGCGCCGCCTGCAATCTATTAGCAAGATGACCTGGCACCTCTTTCTTGATTTTTATCGCGTGCTTTCCCATGTGATTGTAAAATTCTATAGTCCAATCTATAGCGCCTGGTGCAGTAGCATTGCCGCCTACCACTTCGACAAGCGGTATCAAGTGAGGTGGATTAAATGGATGTCCAACCACGAACCGGTCTGCACTTAGTATCCCATTTTGCATATCGGACATTATCAAACCAGACGTGCTTGAAGAAATTATGGCTGATTCCCGGGAGAATTCATGCAATTGACTAAATAACTGCTGCTTTAATTCCATTTGTTCCGGCGCGCTTTCCTGAACAAAATCTGCTTCACTTACAGCCTCTTTTAGGGTTGAACATAGTGTTATATTAGATTTTTTTGCAGCAGAATGAAGACCAAGAGTCTCCATTTGTGGCCAGGCATTATCAATGAAATCGCCAATCTTTTTTTGCCACTCTAACCCCGGATCCCAGGCCTGAACCTTGTAACCCTGAGCGAGAAAATACGTAGCCCAACTCGAGCCAATAGTTCCAGTTCCAACAACCGCAATTTTTTCGACCGACTCTATCTTTGGATATTTCGTCATAGCGTCCTCTCAAATCATCTATATTTCTACTAGTCTTTTCCCACGGTGTTTTTGCTTGATTGGCCCAGGAATTTAAAACAGATAATAGTAACGCCAATTATGCTGAGCCACGTTTCTTGCCAGAAACCGTATGACACTAAGCCAGTAAATATAATAGCTGTCGATGAGGCCAACGCGGCAATTCGATTATAGCCATTTAGTTTTGTGATGGGCCGAGCGATAAACCAAATTAATAACATCATCAAGACGAGTCCAATTGCTCCTAATTCTAACCATATTTGGATAGCAGCATTATGGGGATGGGTGGTTGGCACAACAAAGTACTTATAATTTACACCTAACTCTGCTGGAATCGCAAGATAGCGGCTGACCCCTATGCCGTAGCCAAATACGGGGGCTTGCAATACTGCACTAGCAGAGTGATGCCATATTTCAAGTCTATCAAGCGTGGACGGTGGAATTAAGTCTGAAATTGGCTGAAGCCAGTGCAGTAAAAATAAAAATAATATTGGAGCGAATAGAGTAAACAGAGCAACCCCAGCTGCTATAATCCAAAAGCTCAATAGGGGCCACAAAAGCGCGAGCGCCGCAGTTGAACAAGCCAGCAACATGCTAACTAACGCCGACCCGGAATCGCCAAACACTACAACAACACAAATCGTAAACGTTAACAAAAATGCTGAGACCCGATGACCATGATCGATTAACCAGGCGGAAATAGGCCACACTAATATTACCAGAGCACTTGTCCCGCGATTATATCGCGAGATAACTACACTAGCATCATCTAGTCGGCCCGTCATATGCCTATATATCGTGGCATCGTTGAGCACTTCAATCGCCAAAAACAGTACTGCCACAAACAGACTAATTCCAAGCACCAAGGGAATTTTTTGGGATTGCGCAGTATCCACAATCACCATTTTGGTGCTAGCTATCCAAACTACTAAGCCAAGCATTGGAAGTTTCAATAGAGCCGTATAACCGCATGGGTGGCACGATATAATGAAGTAATGTGTCAATGCCGCATAAAACAACAAAGTAATAAATAACCCAGCTACAATTTTACTAGGTAGTAACAGGCGCGGTTCCGTTGCAAAGGTGCGAACACCTATGGCGACGACTAAAATCAAAAAAATAACTACCATAGATTGTTTAGCGGCTAGTCCCGCTGGCACAAACAAAGCTAGTGCACTGCTCGTAATAATATACTTTCCCCAATCAACTTTAGCAGCCATCTGCTTCAACCCCCTCGAACCAATATCAATAAGCGGAGTATGATTTTTCTTCTATTATATCGGAACCTACCAAAAGATTTATTTCTCTCTTTAAAGCCGCTCGTTTGTCATTCTGGATGTATACACTTCTGGCAAGTCGCACGAAATTGGCGCCAAAATCAGACTGACGTTCGCACGACCTGATATCGTCCTCTATGTCCCAGAGCGTCTCGTTAATTTTTTTCAGTCCTGCTCTAAGGTCCACTAGCTTTTCGGCCCCTTCGATATTACTATCGTAGCAACTTAATAAAGCTTTAAGTTCAGCAACAATATTTTTGTTTTGGTTCTGCTCCAATATTCTTGAAGCTTTTATTTCTAATATCGTTATTTTATCAACTAATTCGCCTACTGAGGCCGGCATTAAAATTGTTGGCACGTGGATAACTCCCTGCATCGATGTATTTTTCCAAGATTAAAATGATTACGCATATCGCAACCTCCACCAAACGTTCGGAGTTTTATCACTATCTCCCATTTTAGCCTACTCCACTGTTCAGTTAAATAATCTCTAGACACTGTCACCATGGAAACCATAGTTTATCAAACAAATGTAGACGTAATTTATTTTTGTTCTATTCTGTGCCTTCAAATCTCTAATATTGTAACGATACTAATGCGAGAGTGTTAATGGGAATAATCCTACCCGAAAAAGAAATTAAGGCTTTTCAGAAAAATGGTTACTTAACAGTAAAAGACGCTGTCACAGAAGAGCAGCTGGCAAATCTTCGACGAGAAATTAATGAATGGGTGGAAGAAAGTCGACAGCACACTGAACCATATGGCAAGCCCACGATTGACGGGCGCCCTCGCTTCGATATGGGTACGGACCATACTCCTGATAAACCTGCTTTACGCCGAGTAAACAATCCTTCCGATATATCGGATCATTATTATGAGGTCATGGCCAACTCCAGAATGGTTGATATGGTCACAGACCTGATCGGAAATGATATCAAATTCCATCACTGTAAAATCAATCTAAAATGTCCCGGGGGAAACACTGTTGTGCATTATCATCAGGATTTTGGATTCACTCCGCACTCAAACGACGATGTAGTGACAGCACTCCTTATGCTTGACGACGTGACGGAGGCAAACGGCTGTTTAATGGTAGTTCCCGGAAGTCACGTGGGAAGAATGTATTCGTTATATAACGAAGGAACCTTTGTTGGTCGCGTAGATAAAAAGACGGAGCATATATTGAAAAAACAGGAGGTGCCCATTACTGGAAAGGCAGGAAACGTATGTTTGATGCATACTCGGTTGGCTCATGGTTCAACCGCTAACAATTCCACGCAATCGCGAGGCCTTTATATATGCGTTTATACAGCAGCTGATTCCATCCCGTTAGCACGAAATCCAATGCCAAGTATAAATGAAGGAAAAATAGTCAGAGGAAAAGCCTCGCTTAAAGCACGCTTGATTGACTTTGAAGTTGAGTTGCCCCAGCAACCTAAATCTGCATCTTTTTTCACTGTCCAAGGCCAGAACTCGTCAAAGAGTATAAAGGATTAGCTTCACTGCTCCGTCATTGAAGCTGATCCATTGGAAATATTTTCGACTAAATAATGCTAACAACTCGACTTTTGGTGAGCGTGCCTAGGGTATTTGCCTTAGATACAATTTTTTGAAATTTTTCAGACATCCCGACCTGATCAATTGAAATCCCAAGCTCTTCCATAGTTTTATAATAATAAAGAACGGCCATACGGCCCAGATCATCCGCTATGACCGGCACTACCGCGGTCAACTTAAAATCGTGGCCGGTCCCTAGTTTTTCAATTTCCGGCAATAGCCCCAAAGCGTCAGGCAAATTTTCGCGGGAAATCTGATATTCACGCTGCATCACAATTGGATATCCGGGTGCAACATCACCATAAACCGTTCTATAAACTTCTGGACCAATCAATTCTCCGCCAGGATTGAGTTCGCGTTCTTGGACAAGTTTCTCTCGAGCTGGGTCTGAAGCTATCACGAGGGTCGCCCTGCTGATTGCCTCAAAATTTTCAAAAGCCGCGTACATCTGTAAGCTCCCGGCTCCCTCACCAGCGACAACTCGGCCTATCCGGACTCGCCCACCCGCTCTTGCTACGATACCCGCCATAGATCTAACACGGCTAATGGTTAATTCTGTTTTCCCTATAGTAGGGATCATTCTTCGCACTGAAATAACTGTCATTTCTGAATTCCTCCGTGGCAAAAATTAAACCCATCCATCGATGCATCGTCAGTAATTTTACAAACTGATCGAGCCTCCGAGGAGTGATGTTAAATAAGATCAAACTTTCGGCAGTACTACCATTGCTTTCGGATAGAATCTTGTAATTAGATAAATTTTCCTAAATTTGGTTTCCGTGCCGAAAAAAAACCGCCTAAGGGCAATTTCCCTGCTAAAAGTTAACTTTTCGTTTTCTCCACACTCGGGTAGACTAATCAGGCTAAAAAGGGAAGGTATCGCATGGGATTTATAGGTGGGTTGCTCATTGGAGCTGTTGGAATGTGGTATTTAATGGAAAATCCTGAGGCCAAAACTCAAATAATTGATACTATAATAAGTTTCCTCAAAACCTTTTGAAAAAGGCTATTAAAACGTGAGAATCAAAACCACCTGCGGCATGCAAAAGTACAATGAGCTTAAAAGTAGAGTAGGAACAATAGCAAGGCTTCGCCTATTTTGCTTCATAATTTTCGGTTCAATCCGAGATATTTTCAAGTAAACCTTCAAGCTTCAGCGGCGATAGTGAATCCATCTCTATTTGACAGGGAATCTAAATAGGTTTCAACCTTCTCTGGCATTCGTGCATTCAGTATTTTTTTCGCTGCTCTCAGGGTATAGCCAATGCTAATATCAGCAGCACTAAACTCCTTTCCTAGAATATAGGGATCATCCTTAAGAGACTGATCAATAATCAGAACACACTTAAATGCTCGTCCCTTCATTTCTTCAATGACGTCGGGAATTTCCTTTGTTTCCGGAAATTCCCTTCGATGATTAACAATTTCACCAATGGGTCGCGCAAAGGTCGCCTCTGAAAACCATAACCATTGCAGAAAGTGGGCGTATTCCAACGAACCCCTTTCGGGTTGCAATCGACCGTCACCGTAGCGATCAAGCAGATACTGCATCATGGCACACGATTCCGACATTAATAGATTGCCGTCTCTAAGTGATGGAACTTTACCCAACGGGTTTATCCGAAGCCATTCTTTGGTCGACCGATACTCTACAGAAAAATCGACTTTTTGTACGACATAATCGATGTTTAATTCCTCGCAAAGCCAGATAACCCTAAATCCTCGCGTTCCTGTTGAATGGTAGATTTTGATCATAATAAGCTCCTATAATCTCTGCACAGGACAACAACTTTTGATGGCCTTATTAATTAGCATCTGTTAACACCCGTTTGTTGTTGTGTTAAAGCTCTTGACCCCACAAAATTAGATTTTCTATAAAACGACCATCGCACAATAATAAACACTTATGCTTTATCAATGCCCTAAATAAGTATGGTGGGCAGCTGTTTGTGGATGAGCGTTATTTTTTCTAGACCCCACCAGACGCACCCCACCAGAATTACCAAACTTAGTCCTAAGATATTTAACAATCTCAACATAAAAGAAGGTTTTTCTGGACCATAAATCCGAAAGGGAAAAATAGTACATAGTCCTAAAAAAATCGCGACTACAACTACACACAAACCTGCTAGCGGGGATAAAAACATAAAATCGATGAGTGCATACGATTCGATATTTTTAAAAATTATAACAACAAAAAATATCGAACCCAGGATCATCCCCACAACCGTTAGGATTGCGAACACAGCCGAGAAAAGCGCGATCATTACAATCCCTGCAAATACAATTCCCAATATCGCTAGGCTATCATCCATACAATGCTATTTTTTTGCTGCGTTAATCGGTTAGGAATTCAAGCGTATTGGCCGCGAAACTCCCTGAATTGCTACACGTAATAATTCTCGTTCATATGGGAAATAGTCGGACACAGGATAATGTAAACAATGGTCATTCTCCCATACAACTAATGTGTCCTTTTTCCATGTCAATCTGAAACTATATTCTGGCCGTTGCGCATGGAGGTATAATTTATTCAGCAGGCTATCCCCTTCCATATTTTCCATGCCATGAATACTTCCACAAAAAATTGGCACATTAACAAACAAATAATTTTTCCTATTGTCTGGGTTTGTGCACACGAGCGGATGCTGCAGCGGCGGCGCCTTAGCCATCTCCTCAAGCTCTTCCCGAGTCCAACGATTTTTTGCGTTTTGTGTTTCTATATCCAGCTTGTGGTTCCCAAATAAAGGATCTATGCGCTCTTTAGTCTCATTGTCCAGTCCTTCGTATGCAGCCTCTAGATTCGTAAACAATGTATCACCACCGCATGGTGGGATGAGTTTTGCGTGTAAAGCAAGAATTCGAGCCGGCCTTTCTGTAAATGAGTAATCCATGTGCCAAAAATTAATTGTTTGCCTCTGGTTAGGACGGATTTTTATTACTCCTACTTCCGGTGGATTATCATCCTGAGGCTTAAGGTCCTCTGCATAGGGAACCCCAAAGGTCTTCATAAAATCAAGAAACTCCCGGGGTGTGAGTTGTTGGTCACGAAAAACTAGAACTTTTCGGTCTACAAGAAGTTCACGCAATTGCTCCTGTATTTCTGGGACCATTGAACCTTTTTCAAACTCCGAAAACTCAGCACCAATAGCTGGAGTTATCATTTTATAATTCAGATTACCAGAAGGCATTTGAAACACTCCTTCAATTTCAATCTTATCCTCACACTATACATTAGTATTTATACTATAAATTGAAAACCAGCGCATAAGTAAATAGCACCAATACGGTATAGGGGTAGACAAGCTACACATTAATTACAGTTCTAGTACACGCAGAATATTAACGTCTAGCCGGCATGAATTTGGGTGCTTTTTTACGGATAACGTGTAATAAACCGCTTTATGAAATCAGACGTTAATACACTATTTTCTGAGGGCTTATCCGCACATAAGAACGGTAATCTTTCGAAGGCGGAAAGCAAATATAAATCAGTCTTAGAGACTCAACCAAATCATGGCGACGCTCATCACAATTTAGGTGTTCTTTCAATCCACTTGGGCAAAATAGACGAAGCGGTCAACCATTTCCAAAATGCGTTACATCAAAACGATCGAAATAGTCAGTTTTGGTGTACCTACATAAAAGCCCTAATATATACCGCTCAAAGAACGGAAGCTGCTGAGGCCCTTTTAACTGGTCGGCGAACAGGGTTGGCCTTTAAAGAAGCAGATCACTTGGAACAGAAGTTGAACAACAATATATCAGCCGACACCAATGATATTCCTAATACACGAGTTAATGAGTTGATGACCCTTTTTACCAAGGGGGATTTAATTAAAGCCCTTGAATTAGGGAATAAATTAGCTACCCAATTTCCTGATACCCCAACTATTATGAATATCCTTGGCGTGGTAAACTTTAAATTAGGCAACCACAAAACCTGCATAAATATTAACAAAAGAACTGTTCAATTGAAGCCTGATTTTGCCGAAGCGCATAATAATCTAGGTTTCGCTCATAGCAAGGTGGGTAACAAAGAACAAGCAATTGAAAGTTACCGTCAGGCAATTATATTGCAGCCTGGCTATGCTGAAGCATACAATAATATTGGATTTTCCTTCTATAGAACTGGCCTGATAAGGCGAGCAATGTCGTGTTATAATAGAGCGATCCAGTTAAAATCAGACTACGTTGAAGCACTAAATAATCTGGGGTTCGCTCTGAGTGTTGCTGGTAGACAAGAAGAGGCTATACACCACTTGAATAAAGCAATTGAGCTTAACCCCGATTTTGCGAAAGCTCACAACAATTTAGGCATTACTTTTAGTAATCTCGGCAAGCATGAAGAGGCCATTGGTAGTGTGAAAAAATCACTCGAACTTCAACCCAACGATCTTGTGGCTCATTATAATCTCGGCATTGCCCTTTACACCCTAGGTAAATACAGAGAAGCTGAGGAACATTTTAAATTTAGTTCTTTTAACAAGAGTCAAAACTACCTGCTGCGTTGTTTATATCTCCGAGGAGAAAAAAACCTTTTTTACAGGCAGTTAAACTATTTGATAGACCAAGGTGAAGTGCATCCAATGATCGGCTCACTTTGTAGCAGAGCAGCGCTAAAATATGGGAAAACAAAATCTAACCTATTTTGTAACAATCCAATGTCGTATGTTTCGAAGGTGGACTTGAAGAAGAAATATGATTTCGACAAGATATTTGTTGAAGCAGCTCAAGTCATTTTATATGAAGAACAGTCCCCGACTACACATCAAGAGCTTCTTACAAACGGTCAGCAAACCGCTGGCAATCTGTTTTTAGAAGAAAATGAGTTTGTCGATGGAATTGAAAAAATAATACACCAAGAAATAAACAATTATCGTAACACTTTTAGGGGTAGTGAAGAGGGTTTTATCAAGCACTGGCCCGCCAAATATGCGCTAAATGGTTGGCTTATAAGCATGGAAAGTGGAGGAACATTAAAACCACACATGCATGAAGAAGGCTGGATAAGTGGAAGTATTTATATCAACGTTCCACCTAAAAAAAATAAAAACAGTGGCAATTTAGTTGTCTGTATAGATAACGAAGAGACTTTAACAGCCAAAGACAAAAGTAGTAAAAAAATCCTGGATGTGGCTACCGGCGATTTGTGCCTTTTTCCCGCCTCCCTTCTTCACTATACCATTCCCTTCGAATCAGAAGAAAAGCGGATCGTTCTGGCTTTCGACGCGGTTCCCGGATAGATTTAAGTATTAAGTGGTGCGGGCAGGAAGATTTAATTGCCTTTGTCCTGCACCAACAACAGGTCACTTACAAGCAATTCCAGCGGCTTGGCATATCCGTGACTCCTTTTACAATATAATTTTATTTTTCTTTTGCCCCACCTGCTGCCGCGTTCGCACCTGCTATATACCCCCAAGTCAAGCAAGGTCCAAGGGTTGTTCCAGCCCCTACTCCTTTAGACCCAAAACAATTCGCCATCACATTTCCTGCGGCATACAAACCTTCAATTAGACTGCCATCCGATCTTACAACTTGAGCTCTTTCGTCGGTGCGCGGCCCACCTTTTGTTCCTAGAAAGCTTGCCTTAAATGGCATCGCAAAATAGGGAGGTTTATCTATCGAACCAAGCGTTGGATTGGGTTTATTGTTGGGATCACTTCCTCGATTGATATCCCAAATTGAATCTCCACGACCAAAATCTTTATCTGTTCCGAGTCTTGCAAAGTCGCTAAATCTACGAGCAGTTTTGCTTAAATTTTCTGAATTTACATCTATTAATCTACCAAGTTCTTCCAGCGTATCAGCTTTAAAAAAGTTATCTTTTATTTTTTTATTTGGAAGTGCGTGTGGGTATTTTTTTGCAAACTGACTATCATAGATACGCCAAGCTGGGAGGTTTTTTGGGGCACCACCTTCCATGTCCCGCTCACTAAAAGCTAAACCAATATTCATCTGTTTTTCATTAACGAAACGTTTACCATGGCGATTTACAATCATTGAGTGGGGCAGAAAATAGTCAGCTGCTGGTTGCCCCTGCAGTTTCCCTTCATATTCTACTGGTGTAGTACCCATTATAAGTGCTTGGTCCATTCTATCCAAATGGGCTCCAACTTCTAAAGCCATTTTTTGGCCATCTCCCGTATTTGTAGACGGGCTAGCCGTCCATTCAACGGGTCCGGGGAAATGTTGTTTCATCATTTCCGGGTTCCATTCGAACCCTCCACTGGCCAAGATAACGCCTTCCTTAACTTTCAGTTCGTATAAATTTCCATTAGTTTCTATTTCAATCCCCGTTACGCTTCCGTTCGTTGTTATTAACTTTCTGGCAGGGGAATTAATTCTAATTTCAATACCAGCATCTAGACACCCCTTTAGAAGGCCGATAGTTAGAGAGTTACCCCGTGTCCGTATTTTACGTAAGCTTCTCCAGAGCAATCGAGGGGTATAGCGGAGCGCCCATTTTTTGGGGTTTGAAAAAAAGTGATTATCAATGATTTCCTCGTAGGTGAGCCAGATAGATGATGTAGGTTTTCTTACTCGCTCTGCCCAATCACCAAGAATGTTTATAGGCAGAGGTTTCGCAGAAACATTGCGCCCCTTCACCATTCCTCCAATACTTTCGGCATAAGGATCAGGATCATTATTTGGGATAAACCTTAAAGGGCTAGAATTCTCCAGGAAATGTAAAACCCTGGGCACGGTATCGACGAAAGCAGACCAATGTGCTTCATCTGTATTATGCCAGCCATCAGGAGAAACAGCCCTTATATATTCCAGAACACTTTCACGGCTATCCGTAACACCCTGCTGGTTTGTATAATGATGACGGGGGGCCCAAATACATCCACCAGACATCGCTGTTGTTCCACCAAGAACTCCTGCTTTTTCGATAACTAATACTCGGGCACCGGCAAATTTTGCAGACAGAGCGGCGCAGAGGCCAGCCGCCCCAGATCCAACAATGACTACATCAAATTCCAATTCATCACCTGCGTTGCTTTGGCTAAACTTCTCAACACACAATGCAGAACACCACTTCCCCTAATCATGCACCTTGAATAGTTTAATATTATGTTCGCAAAGATTCTATGAGTTATTGATTGAGTAACTCTGACTGTACGTATTTTAGACTGGGTACGTAAACTGAAATATAATGGATATTTATCATAATGCTCTTGCATATCGACTGGTATAAGCCTGACAAAGTAATATACCCCATCACGGCATAGCACATATGGTGTCTCTCTTTTGTTGCACACTTTGTTCTACACTCCAAGCCACGTGATCTACACAATACTTGTGAATCAATGACTTGTTGCATATCAAGTATATAAAAGTGGTGCGGGCGGGGAGACTCGAACTCCCACTTCCAGAGGAAACCAGATTTTG